>DIUK01000089.1 GCA_002422995.1 Rhodocyclaceae bacterium UBA6160 | reverse complement strand
AAAGATGTGAACAGCGGCAAGACAGAAGACCTCGCGCTGCAAGGCGTGTTCATCGCCATCGGCCACAAACCGAACACCGAATTATTCACCGGTCAGCTTGAGATGGAAAACGGCTACATTGTCACCCAATGCGGGCGCAAGGGCAATGCCACGGCGACCTCGATCCCCGGCGTGTTCGCCGCCGGCGACGTGCAGGACCACATCTACCGCCAGGCCGTTACCAGCGCCGGCACCGGCTGCATGGCCGCGCTGGATGCCGAGCGATATTTGGACAGTTTGGCAGATTAATGACAGGTTAACGCCGCGCCACGCACATGAATTTATGTTGAATATTTTTGCTGAATATTCGTGCTGAATTTTTGTCGTGTGGCAGCCTGGATCACACCGTGGCCAAAAAGCCGTTTTCGCTAAGTTCAAGTCCACTAAGTGCTGAAGACAGCGCACTGTTTCGCGCCGAGGTGGCGGATGCAAAAAAGCTGATGTGCGACCGTCTGCACCACGAGCCAATTCCGCCATTGGCGATTCCACGCCAGCATCTGCACGACGAAAAGCAAGCGCTGCATGAATCACTGCATGGTGCACCGCTGATTGATCTGTTTCTGGAAGGTGGCAACGAAGCCACATGGCACCAACAAGGCATATCCGCCCGCGTGCTGCGCGACCTGCGGCGCGGGCGCTGGGCCGTGCAAACCTCGCTCGACCTGCACGGCCACACCCGCGACGAAGCGCGCGCCGCGCTGGTGTACTTCCTCGCTGAGTGCCAAAAAACCGCCCAACGCTGCGTGCGCATCGTGCACGGCAAAGGACAGCATTCCCCCGGCCGCGAGCCGGTGCTGAAAAATCTCGTCCCCGGCTGGCTTAGCCAGCGCCGCGACGTGCTCGCCTTTTGCCAGGCGCGCACCAGTGACGGCGGCGCCGGTGCGCTGATTGTGTTGCTGCAAGCCGTGCGTTAAAAAGTCGGCGCTGGTGATACGGCGCGAAAAGATCAAACACTGTTAAGGTGCGGCTGAATAACCCATCGAAAATCGGCGGCAAACTAAAATCGAGACGAAACCGCGATTGAAAGGCTGATTGAAATGCCATTTCTATTGGCTAACCGGGCTGTTTTGTCTCTGGATGCAGACTATCCCCAACATCCGGCTCATGCCGGATGCCCCTCTCCTGTCAGCAATCGGCCTCATGTGTTGGTGTTGAGCATCGCCAGAATGGATTGAATCCGTTCCAGACCCGTCGGCAGCCGACCATTTCTCGCCTTCGGATAATGCGGTTCGATCAACGCACAGAACTTTACCTGCGGCAGCAAACTATCTATCTGCGTCAGAGATTCCGCTTTCGTCGTCCGGACGTGCGTCTCGAATCTGTTCACTGCCGCCAACGTTATCTGCTTCATCGCCTTGCCCCTGTTGATCAGCAGCCTTTGTCTGGCTTCATGAAAAAATCGTTCACAGTGTTCGATGCTTATTCATTGTTTTCATAGATAAGTGCTATTAATTTTTTACCATGCGACGCCTCCTTGTGCTCCTCATGTTGTTCCTGCTCCCCTTCCAGATATCCTGGCTGTGGCGGCCAACTATTGCGAGCAGGGGCATGATCAAGGCAAGGAAACCATTTCGTACTTCGGCCACCATGATGACGAGCATAAGGCTTCGTCAGATCAGCCGTGAAGACGGCAAGCGGCGTGTGGTTGTGACAGCCAATGT
This sequence comes from Rhodocyclaceae bacterium UBA6160, assembly GCA_002422995.1. Lineage (GTDB taxonomy): Bacteria > Pseudomonadota > Gammaproteobacteria > Burkholderiales > Rhodocyclaceae > Rugosibacter. The sequence goes on along the minus strand of DIUK01000089.1, from coordinate 5,633 downwards.
GCGCGGTCGGGATATCGGATCTTTCGTGGCCGAGGCCGAGCAGAAAATTCAGCAGGCGGTCAAGGTGCCGACCGGCTACTGGACTACTTGGGGCGGCACCTTCGAGCAGTTGCAATTCGCAGAAGCGTTTGCAGATTGTCGTTCCGGTGGCGCTGCTGCTGGTGTTTATGTTGCTGTTCGTCATGTTCAACAATATGAAGGACGGACTGCTGGTGTTTACCGGCGTACCATTCGCCCTGACTGGCGGAATTCTGGCGCTCTGGCTGCGGGATATTCCGCTTTCCATTTCGGCGGGGGTAGGCTTTATCGCATTGTCGGGCGTCGCGGTGCTCAATGGTCTGGTAATGATCTCCTTTATCCGCTCCCTGCGCGAGGAAGGTCGATCACTGGAGGCGGCGATTCACGAAGGGGCATTAACCCGGCTGCGTCCGGTACTGATGACTGCGCTGGTGGCTTCGCTCGGTTTTATTCCGATGGCAATCGCCACTGGCACGGGTGCAGAGGTGCAACGGCCGTTGGCTACTGTTGTCATCGGTGGCATCTTGTCATCGACAGTGCTGACGTTGCTGGTCCTGCCGCTTCTGTATCGACTGGCGCACTGGAGAGAAGAAGGCGACTAAATTCGATAGGTGGCTGATTCGGCTGCTATTAAGGATTTCAGCAGGGACGACTAGTCGTTGAGTTTGCCGAGTTACCACCGTCTCATCGTCACCACATCAGGGTACTGAAGATGAAGGTTGAAAATTCCGCATGACCCGAACGTTTAGACGCTAAGTGTGCTTGCGGCAGTGCTCAGCAGCGCGCAGGTTGTGTATTTTATTGTCCGCAGGTTACGGCTGAAATAAAACAAGGCGGTTTGCAGCGCCTTGTTTTATTTCGAAGACAGGTTTACCTCGTCAGGGCGAGAAATTCTTCGCTGCTCAGTGCGTTGTCTTTATTTGCGTCGCCCAAACGAAATGTTTGCTCATCGCCGCCTTTGGCTTGAAATTCTTTCAGGGTGACTTTGCCATCGTTGTTGCTGTCATAACCTTTAAAGCTGGGTGCTTCGCTGGGAGTGCTTGGCATCGGCACTGGGTCAGCGGCAAGTGCGGGTGCGAGGGCAACGGTGTTCAACAGGCCAACTACAGCGAGAGAAAGTAAAGGTGAATGTTTGATCATTATTGAGTTCTCCAAAAAATAAAAAAATGAATGCTGATGCACTCGGGGAGAATTAACGCAATGATTGTGCCAATGAGTTATTGACTTTTTAATTCAATACATTAGAGCGTTGACTTGCCAGCCACGGGGCAAGCTTGGGCGTTTGTGTGCAGGTATTTGTCTCTGCTGGCCGACAAAAATTTTCGGGTTTGGTTAACACATTGTTTTTATAGAATTGTTTTTTCATGTGATCTGCGACAGCAACGCGGATCACATGGAGCTAGCTGGCATTTAGCCAGCAGGTGGTGCTTGTCGAGGCTGGACTTAAATGGCGGCTTCGCCTGTTTCGCTGGTGCGGATGCGTACGACTTGTTCAACAGGCATGACGAAAATTTTGCCGTCGCCAATTTTCCCGGTGTGGGCCGATTTAACGATGGCATCAATCGCAGGTGCGACGGATTCATCGGTGAGGATGATTTCAATTTTGACCTTGGGCAGGAAATCAACCACGTATTCGGCGCCACGATACAGTTCGGTGTGGCCTTTTTGCCGCCCAAAACCTTTGACTTCTGTAATGGTCAAGCCCGTGATGCCAACTTCTGAGAGTGCTTCACGTACTTCGTCGAGTTTGAATGGCTTGATGATGGCTTCGATTTTTTTCATGCTGATCCCCCTGATAAATTTAGTATTCGTCCTGATAACCGGATGTTATCGGATAGCGCCAGTCTTTGCCGAAGCTGCGTTGCGAAACGCGGATGCCTACGGGTGATTGACGACGTTTATATTCATTGCGTTTGAGCATGCCAACGACTTTACGGACGTCGGTTTCAAGATAACCCCGTGCGATGATTTCACGCGGGGATTCATCGTGTTCCATGTAGGCTTCGATAATGGCGTCAAGCACTTCATAGGCGGGTAGCGTGTCCTGATCGGTTTGATCGGGCTTTAATTCGGCGGATGGCGCGCGGGTGATGATGTTTTGCGGGATCACATTGGATACTGTATTGCGCCAGTGGGCGAGGTCATACACGCGGGTTTTGAATACATCTTTAATGACTGCAAAGCCGCCTGCCATGTCACCATACAGTGTGGCGTAGCCTACGGCCATTTCGCTCTTGTTGCCGGTGGTGAGAACAATGCGGCCGCTGCGATTGGAGATGGCCATGAGCATCATGCCGCGAATGCGTGCCTGCAGGTTTTCTTCTGTTGTATCCCATGCGGGTTTTTCGCCAAGCCGAGCAAAAGTCGGCGCTAGCGATACGGCGTATTGTTCCATGAGCGTGCCAATGGCGATCTCGTCGTATTCAACACCCAGGCGTTTGATCATTTCGCGTGAATCGTCGAGACTCATTTGCGCGGTCCACGGTGAAGGCATCATCACTGCGCGCACTTTGTCGGCTCCCAGGGCGTCAACCGCAATCGCCAAGGTGAGTGCCGAATCAATACCGCCGGAGAGGCCAATGATGGCACCGGGAAAATTGTTTTTGTCCAAATAATCTTTCACGCCCAGCGTGAGGGCGCTCCATAAGGCTGCTTCACTTGTCAGCGGCTCGACCGTTTCGCCCGGTACCAGGTCGCCATTCGCGTAATCAACAAACGCAAGCGATTCAGCAAAGGCGGTTAGTTGGTGGGTTACTGTGCCTTTTCCATCCATGGCGAAAGAGGCACCATCAAACACCAGTTCATCTTGTCCGCCCACCAGATTGGCATACAGTGCTGGGCAGCCAATGGCGGCAATGCGCTCGCGCATGACTTCATAGCGACGCGTTTGCTTGGCTAAATGAAAGGGCGATGCATTGAGGGTGAGCAGAATTTCAGCACCGGCAGCAACGGTTGTTTCCGCCACACCGGGCTCCCAAATGTCGGCGCAAATCGCTAATCCGCAACGCACGCCGTTGATGTCTACTACGCAAGGTGTATTACTCTCAGCAAAGTAGCGCTCTTCGTCAAACACTTCGTAATTCGGTAGCCGGTGCTTGCGATAAGTAGCTACTATTCGGCCATTTGCCAGCAATGAGGCGGCGTTGTAGGTAGATTGCCCGTCAAATAGCGGATGGCCGATGATCATTGGCAAAGCCGCGGTTTTCGCCAGTGCGGTGAGTGCGTTTTCACAGGCGCGATAAAAGTCCGGCCGTAACAAGAGGTCTTCTGGCGGATAGCCGCAGAGCGCTAATTCAGGCGTGAGCATGACATGCGCGCCGCCTGCCAAGGCTCGTGCCGCTGCCGCTTCGATACGCGCTACATTGCCGGTTAAATCACCGACAGTGACATTGATTTGCGCTAAGGCAATGCGGAGTAAAGACATGACGGGCAACCTGAGGGACTAATGCGGTGAGCGAATGCCGAGGCCACTGGACCGTGGGGCGTTAATACGCAGGCTTATCTTTTGCAGACTGGTAGTTTGCCACGCCGGCCATGATTTCTTGTTGCGCGGCGGCCAAATCGCCCCAGCCTTCAACCTTGACGAATTTGCCAGGCTCTAAATCCTTGTAGTGTTCAAAAAAATGGGACACCTGCTGTAACAGGCTGGGTGGCAAATCATCCAGTGTTTTAACGTGGCTGTAGAGCTTGGTGAGTTTATCGACGGGAACAGCCAGCAGTTTGGCGTCTTCACCGGCTTCATCGATCATTTTGAGCATGCCAACAGGGCGGCAACGAACAACCACCCCAGGGGGCAAGGCAAATTGCGAAACAACCAGCACATCCACTGGGTCGCCATCACCAGAAATGGTGTGCGGGATGTAGCCATAGTTGCAGGGATAGTGCATGGCGGTAGACATAAAGCGATCAACAAAAATCGCGCCGGACTCTTTATCGACCTCATATTTGATGGGCTCGGAATGCATCGAGATTTCAATGACGACATTAAAGTCATCAGGTAAATTCTTACCTGAAGGTACTTTGTTCAAACTCATGGTGGCTCCTTGAAAAGGCAAGGATTATATCGCTGGCATGCAGCCATTCGCGCAGAGATGTTGTACAGTTATCGACTTACTGATTGACAGGTCAATTAAAGAGGGGAATACTTCATCACTTGCTGTCAAAAAGATGCATGCTGATCAAGCGGATGATTGAGTGGTGGAGGATAAGTTTTTAAGTGTTGTTTATCTGGCCGCTAGATCTAGGCTTATATGCGCTGATATGAGCAGGTGTTGCGAGCGGCTTTAATTTTTAATTTCAAAACCGAGGAGTAAATCATGGGAGCCAATGAGCCCGTCAAAGCGTTGATTCAAACCAAATTATGGATAGGTGGTGAGTTCCGTCCCGCCCAAGGCAATGCAACCTTCATAAAACTCAATCCTGAGAACGATACGCCGATGGCCGAGTCTGCTCGTGCAACGGTGGAAGACGTTAAGCTGGCGGTTGAGGCGGCGCATGCTGCATTCCCCAGCTATCGCATGACTACGCCAGGTCAGCGTGAAACCTGGTTGTCAAAGGCGGCTGATTTGTTAGAGGAGCGCGCTGAAGAATTCATTAATGTGTTGATTGATGAAGGTGGCTCGCCAATATTCAAAGCGCAGTTTGAAGTGAAATTTTCGATTGATGCCTTGCGCACTGCTGCAGGCATCCCTCGCCGTGTGACAGGGATGACCCTGCCTTCGGACGTGCCAGGCCGGTTTTCGATGGCTACCCGCTCGCCCTTGGGCGTGTTTGCTTGTATCACGCCATTCAATGTGCCTCTGATTAAAGCGTTTGTTGAGTGTACCGGCCCCTTGGCTACGGGCAACACGGTGGTCATGCTGGCGTCCGAAGAAGCTCCGGTGGTTGCGATTCGCGTAGCTGAGTTGTTACGCGATGCGGGCTTCCCTGCAGGCTCATTTAACGTGTTGACCGGCTTTGGCCATGAGATTGGCGATACGCTTGTGACGCATCCACATGTGAAGGGTGTTAATTTCACAGGCTCGACTCGCGTTGGCCGTCATTTGTCTGAACTTTGCGGCAAGCACATGAAACGTGTCCTGCTCGAGCTGGGCGGCAAGAGCCCCCTGATCGTGCTGAAAGATGCTGACCTGGATGCAGCGGCCATGGGCGCTGTGATGGGCATGTTCTTCTATCAAGGCCAAGTGTGCATGGGTTCCAGCCGTATTCTGGTTGAAGCGCCTGTTTATGACGCTTTCCTGGCGCGCTTTAAGGCGATTACGTCTTCCTTGGGTTTTGGCGATTTGCGCCATCCTCAAACGGTCACTGGCCCTATCATTTCGCAGCGTCAGCGTGATCGTGTGCGTCAGCATATTGAAGATGCGGTTGCCAATGGCGCAACGCTCGAAACTGGTGGTGTGTGGGACGGTAATCGCTGTTCCTCAACTATTTTGACCGGCGTCAAAAAGAACATGATCTGTTACTACGAAGAAACTTTCGGCCCTGTGACGTCTGTGTATAAAGTGGATTCAGCTGACGAAGCCCTAGCCATTGCTAACGATACTACGTACGGTCTTTCGGCTGCCGTGTATACGCAAAACCTGGCTGAAGCGATGCGTCTGGCACAAGGCATTCAC
>DIUK01000118.1 GCA_002422995.1 Rhodocyclaceae bacterium UBA6160 | reverse complement strand
TTCCAGCGCACGCAGCGTAATGTCGCCCAAGTTTCCGATAGGCGTGGCAACGACATACAATGCAGGCGTCAAAGACGGGGAAGTAGATAAATAGGGCGGGTTTGCCACGGGCACATCCATGGGCACATCCACAAGGACAGCGACTGGAACAACCGGTTTTTCATTCATGTGACGCATTCTATGACGAGCCAACAAAAAACAGGCGCGGCAGGCGAAGCTGCCGCTGCAGCCTATTTACAGCAACAAGGCCTGGCCATTGTTGCGCGCAATTTCCGCGTGCGCGGCGGTGAGCTGGATTTGATCTGCAAAGAAAAAAATGTCATCGTTTTTATCGAAGTGCGTCTGCGCAACCACATGGGCTATGGAGGAGCTGCGGCCAGCATTACCGTCAGCAAGCAGCGCCGCGTCATTTTGGCAGCGCAACACTGGCTAACCCAAAATCACCTGCATGACGCGCCTTGCCGCTTTGATTGCGTGCTGATCGATAATGGCCAACTGGAATGGATACGCGATGCGTTCACNNATCGCGCATGCCGACGCGGTGCGCATCCTCGTGCAAAGTTCGCCCTTGGCCGGGTTCAAGTATTACGCGGGGGAAGCGCTCTGGGACGAATTGTGTGAGGGCGACGCCTTAACGCTCATCCGCGAACCTGACAACGAACATGATACCAAGGCAATTCGCGTGGAATGGCGCGGGCAAAAACTCGGCTATCTGCCTCGTGCGCAGAATCAGGCGGTATCCGCCGCCATGGATGCGGGCGAACGCATTGATGCGCGCATTGCGAAGTTACGCAACCGATTACCTGCGCAAGGGAACCCTTGGCAACGTTTGCTGGTCGACGTGTTTGTCGTGCTGTAGAAAAAATCCCCGTGCTCGGCAAAAACGCGATGAAATGATTTCTTTTCACCCACTATTTGCACCAATTTCGCCCGTTATTTGAACTAATCGAGGCTTGTTAACCTGCTATCCTTACGAGTTGAATTGCAAGTCTTGCACAGTAATTTAATCTCTTTTAATTTTCTAAAAAAATCACACGATGGGTCTTTTACAGCGCATTGAGCAACAATTTCACGACAGCGTAGAAGCCAAGCAACACGCAATGCGCAGCATGGCAGCCCCCATAGAGCGCGCTGTCCGTCTAATGACTGACTGCCTTAAATCAGGCGGGAAGATCATGGCCTGCGGCAATGGTGGCTCCGCTGCGGATTCGCAACACTTTGCGGCTGAACTGCTTAACCGCTTTGAAAAAGAGCGCCCCCCGCTCGCAGCGATTGCCCTGACCACCGACACCTCGACGCTCACGTCGATTGCCAATGACTACCGTTATGAAGATGTCTTTGCCAAACAAATTCAAGCACTGGGCAAAACAGGCGATGTGCTGCTGGCTATTTCCACATCAGGCAATTCGCCCAATGTCATCGAAGCCATTCATGTTGCCCATGCGCGCGGAATCGACGTGGTAGCACTCACGGGGAAAGCCGGCGGAAAAATGCATAGCCTGCTAAAAAATACTGATATTCACCTCTGCGTACCTGCCGAACGCACGGCACGCATTCAGGAAGTGCACCTGCTTGCCTTACATTGCCTGTGCGACGGTATTGACGCAATAATTCTTGGAGAACTGCAATGAATCTAATTACCTCAACAAAAAAAGTCCTGCTGCCCCTGCGTAGCTATGCCTTGCTCGCTGCTTTAATTCCAGCCTTGGCTGGTTGCTTTGGCGTTGCTGCCGTCGGCGTCGGTGCAGGTGCACTAATGGTTAGCGACAGGCGTGCCTCGGAAACTTATGTGACAGATGAGGGGATTGAATTGCGCGCCAATAACCGTATCCGTGAAAACTACGGATCCAATACGCATGTCAATGCCACAAGTTATAACCGTATGCTTCTATTGACCGGCGAAGTGCCAAGCCAAGAGGCTAAAGCAAGCATCGAAAAAATGCTTACCAGCATCCCGAATGTGAAATCCATTAGTAACGAATTAGCAATTGCAGCCCCCTCAACCCTCGGCGGGCGTAGCAATGACACCTACATCACCTCCAAAGTGAAGGCGCGCTTTGTAGATGCCAAGCAGTTCTCAGCGCATCACGTCAAAGTAGTCACTGAAGCAGGCGTAGTGTTCTTGCTCGGCCTGGTCACTCAAACTGAGGCGGACGCAGCATCTGATATCGCTCGCACCACTGGCGGCGTGCAAAAAGTCGTGCGTGTTTTTGAAATCATCACCCCTGATGCTGCAATGCAGATTGACGGCCATTCACAACAAGGTGCTACGCAAAAATCTACTCCTTGAGACTCATGACCTTACCCGCATTTGAAACAAAAATTGTCGCGCCCTGCGACTTGGCTACGCGTCTTTCTTCACTGGCAAGACCGCTGGTATTTACCAACGGCTGTTTTGACATTCTGCACCGCGGCCACGTCACTTACCTAGCTCAAGCCGCAAGCCTGGGCAAAAACCTCATCGTGGCGGTGAATACCGATGCCTCAGTCAAGCGCCTGGGCAAAGGTGATGAACGGCCGATTAACGCACTTGAAGATCGAATGGCACTGCTTGCTGCGCTAGAAAGCGTCTCTCTGGTTACCTGGTTTGATGAAGACACCCCGCTGGCACGCATTCTCGATTGCCATCCGGATGTACTTGTCAAAGGAGGCGATTGGGCTGTGGAAAAAATTGTCGGCTACCGAGAAGTTACCAACTGGGGCGGCATTGTGCACTCCATCCCATTTATTCATCAAAAGTCAACAACAGCGTTGCTACACAAAATTCAACAACTGTAAAAATAAATCAAATTTCCACCGACCACTGCCTTTGAGACAAGGCGGCCATTTACTTTAGACCTACTTTTAGGTTACATTATCAACTTGACGTTTGTTGTAACCATATATCCACTTATCTGATCATTAACTAAAAAAGGAAAACACTATGATTTTGCGCGCCAAACACTCATTGCTGTTGTCAGCATTACTTGGCTTATCTGCTTCAGCTTTTGCTCATGACAAAGCAGAGGTTGATGGCGTCACTGGCTATGTGATTGATAGTCGCGGTCACGTAGCCAAAAGTGGTACAAACCTCTGCTGGCGTGATGGCTACTGGACACCTGCACTAGCTATTGCTGAGTGCGATCCAGACCTCGTCAAAAAACCTGAAGCCCCTGTAGCACCAGTTGCTGCACCTGCACCTGCACCAGCACCAAAACCTGCTGCTGAAAAAGTGACGCTCTCAGCTGATGCCTTGTTTGACTTCAACAAAGCCGACCTGCGTGCCGAAGGCAAAACCAAGCTGGACAAAGTAGCTGAAGACACCAAAACAATGAATATTGAGGTCATCATTGCCACAGGCCATGCTGACCGCTTTGGTTCGGATGCTTACAACCAAAAACTTTCCGAGAAGCGTGCTGCTGCAGTTAAAGCCTACCTGGTTGGCAAGGGCGTTGATGAAAAGCGCGTATTTGCTGAAGGCAAAGGCGAAACACAACCTGTGACCAAGCCTGAAGATTGCAAAGGTGCCAAGAGCAAGAAAGTTATCGACTGCCTGCAACCTGATCGTCGCGTCGATATCGAAGTTATCGGTACCAAAACCCAGTAATGCAGTAATAATTAGTTATTTGTTCAAAAAAAGCCCTGCCTTGCAGGGCTTTTTTTGTTAACCTTTGTAAACCTTAAACTACACACTCAGTCACTCTTCTGACCTTACCAAGCCATGAATGTCGACCCCGCAGAAGTAAAGAAATTTGGCGAACTTGCTCACCGCTGGTGGGATCCCAATTCGGAATTCAAGCCACTTCACGACATCAACCCGATCCGCCTTGACTGGATAGGCAAACACCTTGATTTGTCAGATAAACAGGTCATCGACATCGGCTGCGGTGGCGGCTTGCTGAGTGAAGGCATGGCAACAATAGGCGCCCATGTCACTGGCATTGATCTCGCAGAAAAAGCCCTTGTTGTCGCTAGATTGCACCTCCTGGAGAGTGGCCAAAAAGTTGATTACCAGCTCATATCGGCAGAAGCCATGGCAGCGGCCAGCCCTGCCAGCTTTGACGCCGTCACCTGCATGGAAATGCTGGAGCACGTACCTGACCCCGCCAGCATTGTTAAATCCTGTGCCACGCTGGTAAAACCCGGTGGCCAAGTGTTTTTTTCAACGCTTAACCGTAATCCCAAAGCCTGGTTGCTTGCGGTTCTGGGCGCGGAATACGTGCTCAAGCTTTTACCTCGAGGCACGCACGACTACAGCCATTTCATTACACCAGCAGAACTTTCCAGCTACTGCCGCCAGGCTGGTCTGACGGTCACGGAAATTGTTGGCATGAACTACAACCCGTTCAGCCGTAAATGCCACTTGACATCCGACACCCAAGTCAATTACCTGCTGCGTGCCCAACGCAATGACTAAAACTCGGCAGCAACCCGCTGCCATCTTTTTTGATCTGGATGGCACCTTGGCTGACACCGCCCCGGATCTGGCCGGTGCACTCAACCGACTACGCGCTGAACGCAACCTGCCCCCTCTGCCTTTATCCACCCTGCGTCCATTTGTTTCCGCTGGCGCAAGAGGCCTTCTTGCGGCAGGCTTGAGCCTGCAACCTACCGATAGCGACTACCTCGCTGCACAAACACGTTTTCTCGCACTGTACGAACAGCATATTGACGAAGAAACGCAACTGTTTGAAGGCATAGCAGAGTGCCTGGATCATCTTGACAACATCGGCCTACCCTGGGGCATCGTCACCAACAAAGCGTTGCGTTTCGCCCGCCCCTTGATAGCAGGCTTGAATTTAACTCACCGCACAGCTTGCCTGATTGGCAGCGACAGCACCCCTACCCCCAAACCGCACCCTGCCCCCTTACTTCTAGCAGCTAAAATCACCCAAGTGTCGGCTTTGCAATGTCTATACATTGGCGACGATGAACGTGACATTATCGCTGCCCATGCAGCTAATATGACCGCAGTTGCCGCTGCCTGGGGCTATCTGGGCAGCGATAAACCTGTAAGCGACTGGGGGGCAGATATAATCTTAGACTCGCCAAAAGATATTTCGCGCATGGTGACACCAAATCGTTAGAATGGCCGCTTGTAATTCGTCCTTCTGGCCACATCTGTAGGGCACCGCGTTACAAAACCGTTGCAAGCAAAGTAACAACCACCGGGGGCGACATGGCTTCGACGTGGATCAAGAAGCAGGGCAGAGCATACCGTGGCCCGGGTCACCACGTAAATACAGCCGGAAACTAGTAAACGCCAACGACGAGCGTTTCGCTCTCGCCGCTTAATCCGGCGAGCGCCACAGCCACCTGCTC
>DIUK01000151.1 GCA_002422995.1 Rhodocyclaceae bacterium UBA6160 | reverse complement strand
TATTGGTCGCCATACCCACCGCGATCCCTGAAGAACCGTTGATCAGCAGATTCGGGATACGCGCTGGCAACACCAGCGGCTCTTGCTCTGACCCATCATAGTTAGGTCCAAAATCAACTGTTTCCTTCTCAATATCAAGCAATAACTCATGGCCAATTCTCGCCATGCGAACTTCGGTATAACGCATGGCTGCAGCATTATCACCATCGACCGAACCAAAGTTGCCCTGCCCGTCCACCAACATGTAGCGCAGCGAAAAGTTCTGCGCCATGCGCACAATGGTGTCATAAACCGCTGTATCGCCGTGCGGATGGTATTTACCGATCACATCACCCACGATACGCGCAGACTTCTTATAGGCGCGGTTCCAATCGTTGGAGAGTTCGTGCATCGCAAACAATACACGGCGATGAACCGGCTTCAAACCATCGCGAACATCTGGTAGCGCTCTGCCTACAATCACGCTCATCGCGTAATCGAGATAAGAGTGCCGCATTTCTTCTTCAAGACTAATAGGTAGCGTTTCTTTTGCGAACGAATTCATGTCGGCGGCCCCAATCAAATAATGACCGGGCAATAGCGATAAAAGTGTTCAATTTTAGCATGCGCACACCTATATGACGGTTGTCTGAAGTGCTTGATTCTGATTGAATTCGAAGATGAACCCAGAAATGCCACCTTTAGCCATCGACCTGCTGATTTATCCAGAGTGGATCATCCCTATTGAACCCCATGGCGTGACCTTGACAGATCATGCGCTGGCCATTAACCATGGCATCATCCTGGATTTACTCCCCGTTGATGAAGCATCAACGCGCTATGCACCAAAGGAAAAAATCTGCTTACCCGGGCATGTCTTGCTGCCAGGCCTGATCAACTTGCACACCCACGCTGCCATGTCGCTGTTACGCGGCTATGCCGATGATTTGTCTCTCGACACCTGGCTTACCAAGCATATCTGGCCAGCCGAAGCACAGCACGTGAGCCCTGATTTTGTGCATACAGGCACGCTGCTTGCGTGCGCAGAGATGCTGCGTGGAGGCATCACGACTTTTAACGATATGTATTTCTTCCCTGCCGCTGCCGCTGAAGCAGTAAACCAATCCGGCATGCGTGCAACACTTGGCCTGGTCGTGATGGATCACCCCACGAACTACGCCACCGATGCGGATGACTACCTCAGCAAAGGACTAGCTTTTCGAGATACCTACAAAGAGTGTCTGAACATAAACTTTAGTCTCGCACCCCATGCGCCCTACACTGTATCTGACAAAGCATTTGAAAAAATTGGCACGCTCTCCGCGCAGTTAGAAATCCCAATCCACACTCATTTGCATGAAACTCGCCACGAGATCACTGAAAGCATAAAAAAACATGGCATACGTCCGCTGCAACGCCTACATAACCTGGGTCTGCTCGGGCCACAATTTATTGCAGTGCATGCAGTTCATTTAGACACGACTGAAATAGATCGCCTGAAACTAACAGGGTGTCACGTCGCGCTTTGCCCAACCTCCAATCTCAAGCTCGGTAGCGGCCTACCGCCTATAACTCAGTTTCTTCAGCATGACGTCAACTGCGGGTTAGGCACCGATAGTGCGGCATCAAACAATCGACTTGATATTTTTCAGGAAATGCGCCTGACTGCCTTGCTTGCCAAAGGAATGGACGAAGACGCAACCGCTCTTTCAGCGCACCAAACCCTGCAAGCAGCAACGCTCAATGGTGCTCGCGCCTTGGGCTTGGAAAGTCAAATTGGCTCATTACTGCCGGGCAAAGCAGCAGACCTTTGCGCAGTCCGTCTTGATGATTGGATATTGCAACCTTGCTTTGACCCAGCATCACATCTGGTCTACACCGCCGGGAGAAATGACGTAACCCATACGTGGGTCGCTGGCAAGCTGAAAATGCATGATGGCAAGCCTATTGACATTGATATGCAACAGCTTTTGGCGCATATACACATCTGGCGCAATCGTTTGACTGCTTAAAATTCAAGGTTTCGCGAATGTGAAAAATCTCAAGTACCGTCTATTTTATGAACGATGTCTTCCAGGTTGATTTCTTTCAAAATAGAGCCGCCACCTTGCGCTGCGATACGCGCATTTTTTTTCATCACGTACATCTCGCCATCTGCCACATTCAAGAGCTCGGAAATACTTTGATTTTTTCCTAAGGCCGTAACACAGCCAATCGACAAGGAAATAGGCCATCCACGTGCTTGAAATTCAGTTTTTGCCATCGCAAGAATACGATCAGCCAAAACAGCGCATGAAGCTTCATCTGTTTCAGGAAATAGCAGCGCAAACTCGTCTCCGCCAAAGCGCGCAACCACATCTCCGGCCCTAGACTTACCAGTCAAAATACCGGACAGCACTTTAAGGGCTTCATCTCCTACTTGATGTCCATGCTCGTCATTTAATAGCTTGAATTGATCAATATCAATAAATGCCAATGAATACGGTTTATGGGAACGTTCACTTTTGGATTGTTCTATTGCGAAGCGCTCAGTAAATTCAAGTCGATTGGCCAGATCCGTCAACACATCCTTACGCGCGCAAGCGCGTTCGCACCATACTTTCACCATCACACGACCAAGCACCGTAAAAGTAACACCACGCGCAAATGTGTTAAGCAACCAAGCTGTCCATGGATAGTCGGGATACACCGCCAAATACTCACCTGTAGTCCAAATAATACCGACAAAAGCCCCAACGACTGTCGGTATGTTTTTATCAGAGCGACGCAAGGCGTGAAGTGAAGTTAATTTCGCGGCATGAATGATCGGGATGCAATAAAAAACATCGAACGAATAATAAGTAGCCGACTCACGATAAGCCACAAAAGCAATGGTCAAAACCTCTGCGAGGATAACCAAGCTATTCCGGAAATTATTTGCCACCGTCATTGAATGTTCCTGATTTTTAATTTCCGGTATAGAAGACAGATTTACCCTTCAACAACCTGATGTCAAATTGATGATGTCAAATGGATTTTTGTCAAGTTTACCACTTTTATCCTGACCAGCGGATGACTCAAGATGAAGCCACCTACAAGCCCTATTTTGCCCAAAGCACCAAAAAGGCCGCACCCCATTTCACCCCAAAGCCAGTAATTTCACTGGCCACCGCCCCTAACCCTTCATTACATCGCGATGCAGATAAATCAACATGGATCCATGGATAATGGTTTGTAAATCGCTGTAAAAACAAGGCTGCCAAAATGTGATCAGCCTCGCCATCAAGGGTGCATTGCTTGATGTCCGCAACTTTAGAATCCAGCGCAGGCAGATAATCCTCTGCAAGCGGGAACATGCACATACGTTCCCCGCTACTCGCGCCCGTAGCAACAGCCAACTCAGCCAAGGTGGATGTGCTTGCAAAAACACCTGACTGGCGATTGCCTAAAGCAACGTGCATGGAACCTGTCAAAGTTGCAAAATCAATCACTAAATCCGGTTTTTTTCGTATTGCTAATGTCAATGTATCGGCCAAAACCAGGCGGCCTTCAGCATCAGTATGCACGATCTCGATCGTCGTTCCATCCAGCGCCGTAACAATATCATTCTGTTTATACGCGGTGGCAGAAATATGGTTTTGAGCAATCGCTAACCAACAATCAATCACGATAGGTAGTTGCATTTCAGCCGCCGCCAACGTAATTGCCAGTGCCACTGCAGAACCGTTCATATCCTCATGCATCCCCGCCATGTAACGCGCAGGCTTGAGATTATGCCCACCAGTATCAAAGCAAATTCCTTTGCCAACGAGTGCAACATGCTTGACTTGACGCTTGGGTAGATGCAAGGTTTTGGATGGCTTATATTGCAAATGAACAATTGCCGCATCCTCTTTATCTGAACCCTGGGCTACCGCACAGAAGGCTCCGGCACCCATTTTCCTCAATCGCTTGATGTCATATTCTTCTATGCTCAGTCCATGCGCTTTAGCCTGGACTCGGACTTTCTGTCGATACGTTGCGGGTGTGAGCTCATTGGGTGCAAGTGCAGTTAATTCACGCACTAAATTGTTGGCTTTGGCCAGCACCATGACAGGATGCAAATCCGCAGGTTTCAGCGGGCTGAATAAATCAATTGTAGCTAGTGCAACAGCAGGTTTTTTCTGGCGGGCAGGCAAATGGAAACTATTGATCAATGTAACAAAGATCAAATCACGCGCCATATCAGCATCCGTTACCCATAACATCATTTTTTTGGGCGACTCTGCCAATAACAGCATCACCGCCTTGCGCAATCGCGTGAGCTGTTCAAAACGCGATAACGTGAAATCGATCATCAATAAAACTCTGCGGCGGCCATCCGCCAAATCTATCGCCAGCGGCGTTTTAATCAATTCGGCCAGCTTTATGTCTTTGCGCTCTAAAACAGCCAGCCATTGATCGCGAAATGCTAAATCATCAGGCAAGCAAGCATCCTTGGGGATGACCATCAAGCCATGGCTGACTGGATTCAGCTCAGTAAATTGATTGGCTGCGTGCGTCGTAATTTTAGGTAAAGCCATGTCATGGTTCCGGTTAAAATACCCATTTGATTATAGGCTGACCACCCAATCACTATGCGCCAATACCTAGACCTGATGCGCCACGTGCTAGAACATGGCACTGAAAAATCCGACCGCACCGGCACCGGCACGCACTCGGTATTCGGCCATCAGATGCGCTTTGACCTGGCGGCTGGCTTTCCGCTGCTGACCACCAAGAAACTCCACTTGCGCTCCATCATCCACGAACTGCTGTGGTTTTTGCAAGGTGAAACGAACATCCGTTACTTGAAGGAAAACGGCGTCTCGATCTGGGACGACTGGGCGGACGAAAATGGCAACCTGGGCCCGGTGTATGGCCATCAATGGCGGCACTGGCCGAATCCTTCCGCCGCAAACCCCGCAGGCGAGATCGACCAGATCACGCAGCTGATAACCGGCCTGAAAAACAATCCGGATTCGCGCCGCCACATCGTTTCCGCCTGGAACCCGGCGGACATCCCGCAGATGAAGCTGCCGCCCTGCCACGCGCTGTTCCAGTTTTATGTCGCCGACAACAAGCTCTCCTGCCAGCTGTATCAGCGCAGCGCCGACATTTTTCTGGGCGTGCCATTCAATATCGCCTCGTATGCGCTGTTCACGTTGATGGTGGCGCAAGTATGCCAACTGCAACCTGGCGAGTTCGTGTGGACGGGCGGCGACTGCCATCTGTACAGCAACCACCTCGAACAAACCCGGCTGCAACTGACGCGCGAACCGCGTCCGCTGCCGCGCATGCGGCTGAACCCGGCGGTGCAGGATATTTTCGCCTTCCGTTTCGAGGATTTCACGCTGGAAGCGT
>DIUK01000109.1 GCA_002422995.1 Rhodocyclaceae bacterium UBA6160 | reverse complement strand
GCCTTGATGCGCATGTTGATGTCTTTGGACACCAGAATCACCGGGCGCTTGGCAAACTTCTGGCTCAGGTGTATCACTACACCGATGATTTGGTTATCCGCTTTTGCCGTAGGCAATGAAGCGGGCAAAATCCCGCTAAAAGCTTCCGTCTGCAAGAACAAGTGGCCGCTGGCCAAGCCGCGTGATGCGCCATCCAGACGAATACCTTGTGCCATATGGTGCTCCGCCCCGCTCACAATATCGTCCAGCATGCGGCTGGCCTGGCGGGCATTGCGTGCGACTTCCGTCATGCCTTTTTTATTGGCATCCAGCTCTTCCAACACCATCATGGGCAGAAAAATATCGTGCTCTTCAAACCGGTAAAGCGAGAGCGGGTCGTGCATTAACACATTGGTGTCGAGCACGAACAGCTTGGTTGCTTCAGCCAGAGATTCCTTGCTTGGCTTTTTTGCAACTCCGCTGGCAGAAGACGTCGATGAGGACTTGGCAGCAGGGGTTTGGGTAGCGGTTGTGCGCTTGGCATTCATGAGCATCTCGCGGTGGTTAAAGAAGTGTCTTCACGATAGCGAGCCACGCGTAAAAACAAGGCTAAAAAGAAAGGGCGGATTGCGCCCTTTATTCACGATTAAGAATGCCGCTAATGTCATCAAATCTTCATTTGCCTACTTTCTGCAAACTAGTGACTTTCTCCAGCACAATCGCAGCATTTCCATCTGCCTTCGTGCCGCGCCATTCGTGACATAACACACCATTTGCATCAATCAAAAACGTGCTGCGCTCAATGCCAACGACTTTTTTGCCATACATCATCTTGTTTTTGATGACGTTGAACATCTGGCACAAGGCGCTTTGCGTGTCGGCAATCAGCTCAAACGGCAAACCAAACTTGGCCTTGAAATTCTCGTGCGACTTGAGCGAATCACGCGACACGCCCATCACCACGCAACCCGCTTTCACAAACTCGCCATGCAAATCACGAAACTGCTGCGCCTGCGTGGTGCAGCCGGGCGTGTTGTCCTTGGGATAAAAATACAGCACCACCGAATGTCCGCGATGAGCGGACAACACAAAGTCGCCGCCCGTCGCTGTCGCTGTAAAGTCAGGCACGGCCAAACCCAGTGCTGAGGGCTCATCTGTTGTTGGGTTTGAGGTTATTGTTGTTTGGTTCATGCTGTCTCCTTCCAGGGTAATAAAAATTCTTCGCCTTGCATCAACATGCTGCCAGCTTTTGCAACGCTTTTGCCTGATTTTTCAATAGGCGGTCTCTCATGCGTCGATGACGTATTTTGCATAGTATCAATGATCACTTCATGGCGAGGCAGTTTTTTGATATCCAGCGTTTCACGCAGCTGACTCAAGGAAACCAGCTCATAACCTTGATCCAGCCAGCCTTCCAATAATCTGGGCATCACCTTCAGCAGCGCTAACCCTTCACGTTCAGCATTGAGCTGAAAGACATGGTTTTTAATTTGTATCGCGGTTAAGTGATTCAAGCGTTGATGCACATTGTCGACCGTCAAATCCTCTGTGCCAATTAACTCATCCAGCGTCGGCAAGGTCGTCGGCAACTGGGGACACAAGACAAGCTCAGCATGCCAAACCGGAACAAACGGATGGCTACCGCGACAATCAGATGCCCATTGATAATCCAGCCGTTGCGTCATGCGTAACGCATGGGCATTCATTTGCCAGCCTGCAGCGCCCACACCCGCAGATGGCCTGCCCATAATTTTTTCGTATTCAGCATGTGCTCGCCGCATGGTGGATTCTATCCATACAGGCGTGGCTGTCGCAGCCTGCGCTTGCCAGCGCTGGTTATCCCAGCATTGAAGCGCAACATCAAATCCTGCGGCCTGAACTGCTTGCATCGTCAAGGCGCTACGGCGGCTCAAATCAGGCGTCGGCAATAAAGCGCGCGCTAAAAAGTTTTTGTGCCTGGCCGGCCCCAATGAGAACATAAAACTTGCGTTCGCCTCATATTGACGCAAAAGCGTCATCAATGCAGGCACGCCTTTTTTGACCCCAAGAACGGTACTGACGTCTATTTTTAATGCAAGTTTCATATCCAACCCAAGCCGCTCAGAAAAATCAGACAATTCTACTGTGTGTCAGGCGGCCCTAATCTGCTTGAGCTAATTTGCTTGAGCTAACTGAGTACTGCATAAAGCCAATGTGATCAGGCATCCTGATCAAAGATAATCGCCGCCACCACGTCCCGGCCTTCCGCCATCAAAATGTTGTATGTGCGACAAGCCGCAAAGCTATCCATGACTTCAACGCCAATCCGACGCTCCAGCAACGGGCGCAACACGGCTGGAGAGGGGAATTGCTGACGCTGCCCGGTACCGAGCAGCACAATCGGGCTGTTTAACGAAGCCAGCACCATCAAATGGTCCATAGTCAAAGCAGCAAGTGAAACAGGCGGCCAGTCTTCAATCAATTGTTGCGGCGTAAGAATAAAGCTGCGCGTTAAGTTGCGGCCATTAACGGCAATGCTATGCGCATCGTAGCCCGTAATGGATAGCAGCCCTGATGTGTCGGTCTTGTGCAGGTTCATGCGCTGAATAAATTATCTCTGTGAGTACTGGGTTACGGCTAGCTCACAAATAGAGCATGCCGCTCAATAAGGGTTCTACATGAAAAGTCGGCGCTGGAGAGACGGCGGCAAATCGAAATGGGTGAAGGTCAAATGATTAAAATGGCCTGAAAAATACCCCAAGGTACTCAAAAGACCCATCAGTTTGTTCGCCTCTGATGCACTAGCAGTATAAATTGCCCCCTTGATTAACGTTGCACTACGCGCAATTCATTTGCTGCAAAGCAAGTGCTTCTGTAAAATTATTCGTTTCCCCATTGTCGGCCATGCTAATGGCAAGCCATAGAAAGGACGGTTGCGTATGCAGCCCGTTATAAAATCTGCCAAACTCAATAACGTCTGCTATGACATTCGCGGCCCTGTGTTAGCCCGCGCCAAGCAGATGGAGGAAGAAGGCCACAAGATCATCAAGCTCAACATCGGCAATCTTGCCCCGTTTGGCTTTGATGCGCCGGAAGAAATCCAGCAGGACATGATCCTGAACCTGCCCAATGCGGCAGGCTACACCGACTCCAAAGGCATTTTTTCTGCGCGCAAAGCGGTGATGCACTACACCCAGCAAAAGCAGATCAAGGGTGTCACCATTGAAGACATCTACATCGGCAATGGCGCCTCCGAGCTGATTGTGATGGCGATGAATGCCCTGCTTAACACAGGCGACGAAGTGCTGATTCCAGCACCTGACTATCCGCTGTGGACAGCCGCCGTGAGCCTGTCCGGCGGCACGCCACGCCATTACATTTGCGACGAGGGCGCAGGCTGGCTGCCGGATCTTGACGACATTCGCGCCAAGATCACGCCCAATACCCGCGCGATTGTCATCATCAACCCGAATAATCCAACCGGTGCGCTTTATCCCGATGATCTGCTCAAAGCATTGGTGGAGATCGCACGCACCCACGACCTGGTGATCTATGCCGACGAAGTGTATGACCGCGTGCTGTATGAAGGCGCCAAACATACCTCCATTGCATCGCTCTCTGAAGATGTATTGACGGTCACATTTAACAGTCTGTCAAAAAACTATCGCGCCTGCGGCTATCGCGCCGGCTGGATGATTGTCTCGGGCGACAAGCGAGCGGCCAAGGATTACATCGAAGGCCTGGATATTCTTTCCTCCATGCGCTTGTGTGCCAATGCGCCCGGCCAGTGGGGCATTCAAACCGCGCTGGGCGGCTATCAAAGCATTGATGACCTGGTCGCCCCCGGCGGGCGCATGCGCCGTCAGCGCGATATTGCGCATGACCTGATCACCGCCATTCCTGGCGTCACCTGCGTGAAACCCCAGGCCTCGCTATATATGTTTCCCCGCCTGGATCCAAAGGTTTATCCCATCGACGACGATCAGGCATTCATTGCTGAGCTTTTAGTCGCAGAAAAGGTATTACTGGTGCAAGGCAGCGGCTTTAACTGGCCATATCCAGATCATTTCCGCCTCGTCTTCTTGCCGCATGAAGACGACCTGCGCGANNTATCGCACACGTCATGGCAAATAATTCAACGAAAACAAAAGAACTCATGCAACCAATGAATGTCGGCTTGTTGGGCATTGGCACCGTCGGGGGGGGCACTTACACAGTGCTCACCCGGAATGCAGACGAAATAACCCGCCGCGCCGGACGACCCATTCGCATTACGCAAGTTGCGGATAAAAACACGGCGCTAGCACAACAAATCACCGACGGCCAAGTCACTGTGACGGACGATGCATTTGCCGTGGTATCCAATCCAGAGATCGACATTGTTGTGGAACTCATTGGCGGCTATGGCGTAGCCAAAGAACTGGTCATGCAGGCGATAGCCAATGGCAAGCACGTTGTAACAGCAAACAAAGCCCTGCTTGCTGTACACGGCAATGAGATTTTTGCTGCAGCACAAGCCAAGGGCGTGATTGTGGCTTTTGANNGGCATCATCAACGGCACGACCAACTTTATTTTGTCGGAAATGCGTGACAAAGGCCTTTCATTCATCGACGCCTTGCAAGATGCCAAGCGCCTGGGCTACGCCGAAGCCGACCCAACATTTGACGTGGAAGGTGTGGATGCCGCACACAAGATCACTATTCTGTCGGCACTCGCCTTTGGCATTCCGATGCAGTTTGACCGGGCGCATATCGAGGGTATCAGCAAGCTGGAAGCTGACGATATTCGCTACGCCGAGCAATTGGGTTACCGCATCAAACTGCTGGGTATCACCCGCCGCCGCGAACTGAACGGAAAGGCCGGCGTTGAGCTGCGTGTGCACCCCACCCTGATCCCAGCCAAACGCTTGATTGCCAATGTCGAAGGTGTGATGAACGCCGTCCTCGTACAAGGCGATGCGGTGGGCGCCACGCTGTACTACGGTCGCGGCGCGGGCGCTGAGCCTACGGCCTCAGCCGTGATTGCTGATCTCGTCGACGTCACGCGCATGCACACAGCAGACCCCGAGCACCGCGTGCCGCATCTGGCTTTCCAGCCAGGCGCAGTGGAAGACACCGCTGTCTTGCCCCTGTCGGCCATTGAAACCAGCTATTACCTGCGCCTGCGCGTGGATGACAAGCCGGGAGTGCTGGCCGACATTACGCGCATTCTGGCGGACCAAGACATCTCGATTGAAGCCATGATCCAACGCGAACCCGATGAGGGCGAATCACAAACTGACATTATCATTCTGACGCACATGACCATTGAGCAGAACATTGACACCGCCATCACCAAAATCGAATCCCTGGCTGCCATTAAAAAACCTGTGACGCGGATCCGCATGGAGGCACTGGGCTGATTGTTGATTGTTACTCGTGGCCTCAATAACAGCAGCGGGCATTGGCTCGAAAATTACGTAAAACTATGGCATGAATCATTCTGCTGAATACATTCCGCTGGTTAATTTAGCGCTATGATTCCGCCTCTGTATTTATAATCATAAAGTTTTTCAGCGTCGGCGTTGCCACCCACACAATACGTGACAACACCGAATTTTCACTTCCAGGAGGAATAAAAATGGTAGGCGTAACTGAATTAGGCTATTTGGGCTTTGGCGTTTCCGACATGGCCGCTTGGCGCGAATATGCAAGCAAGGTCATGGGCTTAGAAGTGTTTGATGAAGGCGAATCAGACCGCTTCTACATCCGCATGGATTATCAACACCACCGCATTACCGTCCACAACAGTGGCACGGACGATCTGGATTATGCTGGCTGGCGCGTAGCCGGCCCGGAAGAGTTTGAACAAATGTTGCGCCAACTTGACGATGCTGGCGTGAAATACACCCGTGGCACAGAAGCTGAATGTGAAGAGCGTAGCGTTCTGGATCTGGTCAAGTTCCTTGATCCAGGTGACAACCCCACAGAGATTTATCATGGCCCCCGCATTGACTTCCACAAGCCCTTTCACCCGGGCCGCGGGATGCATGGCCGCTTCTTGACCGGGCAACAAGGTTTGGGACATATCATTTTGCGTCAATTCGATACAGATAAAGCTTATCGCTTCTATATTGACGTCCTGGGTATGCGTGGCAATGTTGAATACCACCTGCCTATCCCGCAAATTGGCATCGTCGCCAAGCCGATTTTCCTGCATTGCAATGACCGGGATCACTCAGTTGCTTTCTTGGGTGGTCCATCACCCAAACGAATCAATCACCTGATGATTGAAGTCGATAACATTGATGATATCGGCATGACGCATGATATCGTCCGTGATTTGAAAATCCCTGTCACCGTTGCCCTGGGCAAACATGCTAACGATCAAATGCTGACTTTCTATTCAGCCAACCCTTCGGGCTGGTCGTTTGAATACGGCGGCATTGGTCGTAACGCATCCCATCAGTCTGAATATTATGGTTTTGACATGTGGGGCCATAACAATGATGCGCCTGGTTATGGCTTGGATATTAACTTCCGCTATGACTGGTCGAACCTGCTGAAAAAATGAGCGTGTAAAATACTTGCTCTTGCTGTAAAAATAAAAAAGCCGGGTCACACCGGCTTTTTTAGCTTTCCAACTCTAATCGATCACCATGAAATACATCTCGACCCGCGGCCACTCGACGCCCCAATCATTCTCGGACATTCTTCTCGGTGGCCTGGCGCCCGATGGCGGCCTCTACCTGCCGGAATCCTACCCCCAGGTGGCTGACCACTTAAATGAGTGGCGCACACTCGATTACGCGGAGCTCGCCTTTCGCATCTTGAGTTTGTTCATCGACGATATTCCACCCGCAGATTTACGCAGCATCTGCCAAAAAACCTACACCGCAGAAACCTATCGGTATTGTCGGCCGGGGCGCAACGCGGCGGACATTGTGCCACTCACTTCGCTAACAAAAGATACCCATTTACTCGAACTCTCCAACGGCCCCACGCTGGCCTTCAAGGACATGGC
>DIUK01000159.1:59732-59872 GCA_002422995.1 Rhodocyclaceae bacterium UBA6160 | reverse complement strand
GGCAACCGGTGCGCTGGCCGGAATAGCTACTGGCGCACGCAGTTGTTTTGCGAGCGTGCCGAGGCGCTGATGCGCGGTGGCGTAGGCATTTGGCGCGGAAGCATCGGCGTAAACAATCAGGTAGATTTTGCCCGCCAGAT
>DIUK01000159.1:11066-59682 GCA_002422995.1 Rhodocyclaceae bacterium UBA6160 | reverse complement strand
CGGCCAGGCCACCGCAAAAACGCGGGAAGTTCGCGGGAATGAAGACTTTGAAGCGCGTTTGATATTCGGCGATGAAATCGAGCGGATTGTCTTCTGAGGTTTCGACCACTTGGCCGTCGGTGACAACTTCAGTGCGCCAGGCATTGGCGCGCANNCGCAGCAGCGTGCGGGCGGGCAGGCCGATGAAGGAATAGCGGCCGAAGCGTTCGCCGCCGACGACCGATTCGAGCAGGAAACTGTTGCGCTGGTTGGCTAGCTTGAGATACAGCGATAACGGCGTATCAAGATCGGCGAATGTTTCCAGCGTAAGTGGAATGCGGTTATAGCCTTGGGCGGCGAGGCGACTGAATTCGCTCGGATCGATGGGCTTCATGGGTGCTCCGATAAATAAGCGATCATGCAGGTGTGTTGGTGTGAATGAAAAATGAAAAAGTCGGCGCTGGTGAGACGGCGGCTTAGCGAGTTAATGAGTCGTTAAAGGCGCTGTTGAGCATGTACTGAGCATGCGCTGTGCGGCGTCAGCCAGCGTGGCGACTATAGCATCGCAATCCACCTGCTGCGCGGGGTTTGCGGGGTTGCATCCCGAGTTGCATCCCGAGTTGTATCCCGGGTTGTATCCATAAGGGACAAGCCACACGCGGCAACCGGCAGCACGTGCGGCCTCTGCATCATGTTTGGAATCCCCGATATGCAGATTGTCTTTAGGCGCCACGCCAAAGTGCTGGCAGGCATGCAGCAACGGCAGCGGGTGCGGCTTTTTTTCTGGCAGGCTGTCACCGGATAAAACGAGATCGAAAAAATCTGCCAAGCCTGTGGCGGCGAGCAAAGGCGCGGTAAAAGCTGCAGCTTTGTTGGTGACGAGCGCCATGGGGATGCCCGCGTTTTTACAGGCATTCAAGCCTTCCATGACGCCAGGGTAGAGTACGGTGCGGCGGCCATTTTCTGCCATGTAATGGCGGCGAAAAATGGCTAGCGCGCTGGCCAGAAAAGTGGCGTCGGTGGATTGCTCAGCAGGCAGGCAGCGCGTGACTAAATCGGTCACCCCGCGGCCGATGAAGGTGGCGACGGTGGCTTCGGTATGTTCAGGTAAACCCAGTTCGCGCAGCATGTTGTTCGCCGCCGCCGTTAAATCGGGCAGGGTGTTGAGCAGCGTGCCATCGAGGTCGATGGTGAGCGATTTTATCGGTGGTATCGGTGCGGACATTTACACGGTCGCCAGTTGTGCGCGCAGGGCGCTGATGACGCTATCGTAACGGTGCGGGTCGGTGTCCTTGCCCGCACCAAATACGGCAGAGCCTGCCACGAAAGTGTCGGCTCCCGCGCGGGCGATGTCGGCGATGTTATCGACTTTCACGCCACCATCGACTTCCAGCAAAATGTCGCGGCCGGTTTTTTTCTTGTACATGTCCAGACGGCAGCGCGCGCCACGCAATTTGTCCAGCGTGATCGGAATGAACGACTGCCCGCCAAAGCCGGGGTTTACGCTCATCAAGAGCACGATGTCCAGTTTATCCATGACGTAATCCATGTACTGCAAAGGTGTGCCAGGGTTGAACACCAGCCCGGCCTGGCAGCCGCAATCACGAATGAGCGCGAGCGTGCGGTCAATGTGGTCGGACGCTTCGGGGTGAAAGGTGATGACGTTCGCCCCGGCCTTGGCAAAGTCGGGAATCAGGCGATCCACGGGCTTGACCATGAGATGCACGTCGATTACAGCGTCTGTCACCGGGCGAATCGCCTCGCACACCAGGGGACCGATGGTGAGGTTGGGCACGTAATGGTTGTCCATCACGTCAAAGTGTATCCAGTCCGCGCCGGAAGCGATGACATTGGAGACTTCTTCGCCGAGCTTGGCAAAGTTGGCGGAAAGAATGCTGGGAGCAATTTTGAATTCGCGGGACATGGGGGTTTCCGAGAGAGGATGGGCGAATGAATATTAAGGCTTAGGGCACTTAAGGCTTAGAGCACGAATTCTAGCGGCAGGTCGTGGGTGAGGCCGTAATTTTCATTGACAGCGCCGTATCACCATCGCCGAGTTTTTAACAATCAGGGTAATTTTCCGGCAGCAACCATGCGGTTAAATAACGTGCTGGCAGGCACCCAGACGACCAGATCGTCGAATTCGCCCGGGGTCACAGCACTTGGTGCAGAAGGTGTTCGGCTGACAAAGTTGGTGCCAGCGGCGGCGGCATTGGTGTCTTCGTCGGTATTGAGATTGGCTGAGTCCGCTATTTGAATGCCAGCTTCTGTGTAAGCCCAAGCGCCATTTTTTCCATGCGAGACAACGGTTGCGGGAACATTGCTGGCGAGCGTTTGCAAAGCGCCGCCAGCATCGCGTGTTTGAATAAGAATATCGCCTGTGCTAGCGAGCGTGAATTTGGTGATCGGGCCAGTCCCGTCATTTGAAAAAGCGGGCGTCACGCTATAACGAAATAGATGCCCCCAGGCATCCAGATGCCCCAGCCCTAGGGTAGTCCAAGGCACGAGACCGACTCGGATCGGGCATGCGCCGGTGACACGCGCTGCTTCGGCACCGCCTGTGGAAAGATCAGCAGGGCAGGGCAAGTATCCATTGACCACGGCATAGCCCATCAGCGCATCGCGGATGTCGTTGAGTGACTTTTCTGTTTCCTGCCGTTGGCGAAGATCCTGTTGGGCTGACAAGGGCAACAGCATGCCACCGAGCAGCAGCGCCACGATGAACATGACGATGGCAATTTCAACCAAGGTGAAACCGTGCTGGTGGAAAGTCGGCACCCTTTGCATCCGTGTCTGGACAAGGGTACTTTCCAGACACGGACTCAAGCTTGCGGGGCGCGCTGGCGGTTTGGCGAGGGATATGGTCAAGGGCTATTCCTTGTCGGAGACGGAGGCGATCAAGTCGGCGGTGATTGTTTTTTCAACTGCTTTGCCATGTTGTGCCAGGATCAGGGACATACCCGTGCGCGCGGCGATCTCTCTCGCGCGTTGCGCGGCGCTTACCAAAGCAGCGGGAGTCGCTCGCATATCGGCATCCTTGAGTTGGGAAACAGGCGATGTGAGGCGATTCATGGATTTTCTCTTTCTTCGCTCAGTATAGGCATTCGCCGCTGTGGATGGCGAGACGGCGGGTCATGGCAGCCAGGTGGTGAAGATATTGTCGATGGTTACATTCTGAGCCTGAGTACGCTGAGAGCCAGTAAAGCCTAGTTTAATGTTTCGCAGACCCTGACGATAACAGACGTTATCCGAACCGCAGGTCTGGTGTGTTGGGCATGCCGCCACTGGCGGAACCGTGCTGCACACCGCCCCGGCAGCGACATCAAAAACTGTTGCCGTATCACTGAGCGTTTCGGTAAATCCAGGATAGAGCTGGGCCATGGGGCGGGTGGTGTTCTTCATGGCGGCAATCTGGTTGGTGGCCGTGGCACTGTCAGCAAGAATCCAGACTCTGGTTTGCATGCTGGTTTTGCTGTTTTCTGCGGCATTAATATAGGTACTGCGCGTCGGTGTGACTTCGATGCGGACATGAAAAATCCGACCGGCGGTACGCAGGTTTACAAGATTGATGCCTAGCGAGGTGTCCGGGTTTTTCGGTGGCCGTCGGGTCGAGGATAAGCTTTCCGCTGTAGGAAAACTATGTACATTGTCGTCGTTGTCAGGCCGTGTTACGCCGTCGCTAGCGTTTGCGATTTCATGCCCCCAATAAACAATGGCTGCATGTGAGTTGTACCCAGTGATTGGGTTCGCGCCACAGCTTGATGTTCCGCAGGGATCATTGCGGCCCGCGTCGGTGGAATTTTCCCCGCTACTGCCGGGAAAGCCCGAGTTGCGTGACTGGTCAAATTCGATGCCGATTTTCGGAAATTTGATTTTCGGTGTCGTGCCGTTGTCACCGGAATAGCCGAGATGACTGCCGGCTGCGCCGCAGGGTAGAGAAGGATTGCTTTCGGCATCGATAATGGCAAAGACGAAGCCGGTGCTGCCGACACTGGTACCGACCGTGGCGAACGAAAATGTGAAGTACGTGCGCAGACCGCCGCCAAGCAGTCTGTTTTCTGTCATCCAGGCGCAGCCGAACAGATCGGTAGCGGCCGCCACCGTGGTATCCACTCCCTCTTTACCCAGTGTCAGCGTGTGGCTTGCTGCGTCGTAGGCGACGAGCTGCTGGGCAGATGATAGGTTAGGCGATTCCACGGGGGCTAGGGTAGCCATGCCAGAGATACAACGGACGATATCCTGCTGGATGGTTTGCTCTGATACGCTGTCAAGCAGTCTTGCCCCAGTGAAATCTAGGCCGACGCCGCTGAAATGCGACAAATTGTCGCCTTCCAGGTAGTTTCCCGGTGTATCGATCTCCGCCGTTGTCGTCCGCAATTGACCAGGGCCGCGCTGATTGGAAAACAGTAAGACTCCTGCGCAATTAGGGATGCCATTGACTGTGAATGTGTAGCCGGGTTTTGCCATGGCCATAAAAATCTGGTTCCGATAATGGTTGAAATAGCCTTGAGGTGAAACATCATTACCGTACTTGGGTGGAATGATGGGGCTGTCAGGGATACGCCCCACAAGCTTGTCATCCCATGCGGTAGAAAAACTGCTGATAGGATCGAGCGTGACGTTGTTGCCGGCGGCAATGTAATCGTTCATATCATGTTCCATGCCATCGAGCATGCTATTGATGTCATCGCGGAAATAGCGGTTTTTGCGAATCGCACCAAACAAGGCATCGGCGGTCAGCGCCAGCCCTTTGTCGTTGGCGGCAATGCCGCAACTTGCCCCGACGGGGCAACTGCCCGGCCAGAGTTTGCCATCGCTTTGGCGTTGCACTACACCCTGGATGGACAGCGCCTTGGGTATGTCGGGGTCATTGCTGGGGTCGGAATCACCAGTGGCTCCGCTGGCGTTGTTGCTGCCTGCCAAATAATTGGTCACACCGCCAAGGGCTGTCGCATTGGCCGGGTCGAGATAGTTTTTCGCGTCGTAGTTGCCACCACATTCGGTGACGTCGTCGGTGCTTGAGGGGTTCTTGCTGCGGTCTTGCCCAGCCAGCGGGGGGCCGGGTGACAAGATGATGGCGATGGGGCGATCATGCGCTGAGGCAAGCGCGCTTTGCAGGGCGGCCGTGCCATTGGCGACGACGATGTCGAGCTGGCCAAGAGTGTCCCAGTTCATAAGGGGCAGAACGGGTGGTGGTGAAGATCGCTGAATACGGCTGTGCAGCGAGGACACGATTAGCCATAGGCATTCGCCATTGCTATCGCGTAGTGGTCCGGTTCCGAGGGTTCTCCAGGGGAATCGGCCCACGACGGTAGGACCAATTCCTTTAACGTCGAAGGTCATGCCGGTGAAGGTGTTGGCGTCACAGCCTTCCAGTGGGTTGTTGCTGGCATCCTTGCAGTTTGGGTCAATGTTTTGGTTGCGCGAACTGCCGAGGTCAGGCAGCGGCAGGTAGCCGTACATGGTTTGGTCGTCATTGCCGGTGGCATTGAGGTCTTTGGCCGCTTGGGCATCGCGATATTGCAGCGCATATCCGATCAACGCCTCACGCGCTTGCGCCAGCGCCGCATCCGTCTGCCGCTGGCGGTAGGCCTGCATGAACTCAGGCGACAGGTTGGACACCAGAAAGGCCAGTGCGCCCATTACCAGCAAGGCGACCAGAGTAATCAGGACAAAGCCTTGCTGTCTGTTTGGGGTAATGGCTTGTGGCAGAGACACGACGCGCTGGTGATTGATGTTGTTTAGTGACGAGTTGTCGGGATGATTACTGTGCCGCCACCTAACCTGTTATTGCGTTCGCCCGTGGCGCGGTTGATTTCTTCGCCCACTTTAAGTTGCGTCGATTTTTCTTCACCCGGGGCGAGACGTGCGTGGCTGGCATCTTTGGGTAAAAGCCAAACCTTGACACCTGTGCGTGGCGCATCGTGCTCGCTTTGCGGACGGCCGTTAATCCAGATAGTTGATTTTCCGCTGGAACGTTGCACAACACCATCTAGTCGCATGGTGGCGCCCTCTAGTGTTTGAGTTTCTTGAATGTTTGACATACGCTGGCGTTCTAGCAAAAGGCGTTTTTCAGGTGTGTAAAAAAGTCGGCCAAGGCTGGTTGATTCAGCGTGGGCCGCTTTGATGGGGCTGATCACCAATAGCGCCATGAGGGCGCACAGAGTAGCTGTTGTGGCATAAAGTTGTTTCATGTGTTGCTACCCTGTTTGATGGTCAGCCATTCAAGTGTGCATTCAGCCTGAATAGCGGCGTTTGTGGCGGGTTGGACAGCGGCTACGGGTGACGTTTTCTGGCGCGTAATTTGGCAGGCGCGCAAGCTGATCCATGCCGGCGCTTGGTTGCGGAGGTCATCGAGGACATTAAGGAGCTCGCCTTCATGCAGTAGCGTCAGGGTGAGTTTCATTTGGCTGGCCATGAAGGAGAGACCTCCTGCATCTGCGCCGTCTGGGATTAGTGCAGCATCTGCTTTGCGTTGGGGTGAAATTTCGTAATCGAACTTTACGATACGGTGTTCTTTTTTGATTTGGTTGATGATCTCGACCCAGTCCAGCCGTTGTTCAGCACCCACGATGCCACGTTGTTTTAGGGCTTCAAATCGAATAATTTTGTCGCGGAGTTCCTGTTCTTCATTGCGGGCACGAATAAGGTTGGCTGCTATTTCTCTTTCAGCGGCAGTATGACGAAGGTTTTCTTGACGGGCTGTTTTTTGCTGCTTGACCGCAAGCCATACGGTTAGACCAGCCACTAGCAGGCAACCGATTAAAAGCAAGGCTGCCCATTGTATTTTCTTGAAATCGCGTTGGGAGAGTTTCATTTCGGTATGACTAGTGGTCGAACAAGCATAAGTGAAAATGCAGGTGCAGGCGCATCAGCGACATTGACGTCATTTTGCAGATTTTTAAGCAGTTTCTCTGATCCCACTTCAAAAGGCATATCGAGGAGATAAGTCTGGGTTTGTGTGTTTTGCAGCTGTTGGGCAAATTGCTCAATTAGTGTTTTTTGTGCGCGCAAATCAGAAGAGAGTCCAAGTGCCAACTGTGCATTGATTTTGAGTGTGACGACAGACTGGCCAGTGTGGTTGGCAGGGGGTGCAGTAGGCGGTGTCGCTGTCCCATCATTGCTTTGCGCTATTTCATGGGTTTTGTTGAGTGGAATTAAGCGTGCAGTAGGTGGCAGGGATAGGGTGGGTTCGACTTTCCACTCCAGGCCGGTGAGCTCAATGGCGGAGTTGTTATTGAGCGCATCACTTAAATGGCTGAGTAGTGGGGCGAGGTCAGTGGTGTTGTTTTGAATTGACTCATAACGTGCCATGAGAGCGCGTAGGTTGTCCGGGCTGATGTTGGTTTGCGGCAGACTGTTTAAAAGTGCGTTATAGCGTTGGGTCGTTAGCACGGTTTGGGTAATGGCATTGCTGGTTGCTTGCTTTAGTGCGTTGGTATCAAAGGCAGTTTTGATGGCGAACAATAACCCGCTGATAAGGGCGATGATGGCAACAGCGGTGAGCGCCAGGCGTAGCTGCCAGATGCGGTACGCATGTTGTTCGACAGGTGGTGCGAATTGCTGTGCAGGTGGTTTGACGACCAGGCAATGCATGAGCAATTGGTCAAGCGTGGGTTGCGGCGCAGTGTGGCGTGATGGTTTAAGTTTTTCACGTTTAGCAATTGCATCAAATTCGAGAAAATAAAATTCAAGTAATTCGGTGCTTTTGCACTGTGACTCAACATCCGCTCTTTGTTCAGGGGTAAGCAAAACTGCGACACGGATAGGTGTGCGGGGTTTGAGTTGTCGTTGCCCAACCAGATATTGATAGGTTTTGACAGACTCTATGGCGATGGTTTGGGCGATTCCAGGCGCTTTTATCGACTGTACTGTGCCAAGGTTAAGTGGTGTAAGGCGTGAGAACTGTAGTTTTTTGTCAAGAAAAAAACTTGCATGTATGCCGCTGGCGGTTTGTGTAATCAGCAGTGTTGGTTTTTCTGTGGCTAACCAGTGTGGTGCGATGCTGGCTAGAATCAACGAGACTGAGTAAATGCCCGCTAGTGTGGTTTCTTGTTGGCGTATTACATCAAGCCAAACACTCATGGTTTCGGGACGCGTAAGCGCAACAAAAAGAATTTTTTCGTCACGACGGCCGGTGCTTGAGCGGCCGAGGGTGAGTGCTGTGCTCAGTGGTGTGCCATAAAAATACTGTTTGAGGCGACGGGCAATGAGCGCTGTGCGATCACGTCCTTGGACATAAGGGATTTCTTCGAGCTGAAAGCTTTCTTCAGCAGTATCTGTCAGCCAGTAAAACAGGCTGCGGTGTTGTTGCTGAAGGTAACTGGCAAAAGCTTGCAAACCTTCAGGGTGAGGGAGAAAGCTGGTTTCTTCCTGTAATTGGCTGTTGTGCCAAAGATAGGCAGTAACCTGGTTGCCGTTAAATAAAAGAATGCGCTTATTTGTCATGGATGGTGCGATGCTTATCTGTGCTGATTACATTCTATTATTTGGGCAATTTGATTTTTTCACCGGTGTTCGCCACTAGGTTTTCATTTTGGTGATTGTGTCGTAAATCGGGCCTAGAACAGCCAACATAATCCAGCCGAGAATGAGGCCTATGAGGACGGTCATTACGGGTTCTATCATGGTTTGAACTTTGGATATGGACTCACGAACATCCCGATTGTAAAAGTAACTCACATTGGTTAGTGCCGTATCGAGTGCGCCTGTGTTTTCGCCTACGCGCAACATACGCAAAACCAATGGCGGGAAAAGATCAACCTGCTGAAATGCGGCAGTCACTTGCTGGCCTTCCGAAATCAGAATGCCTACCCGGTTAAGGCCCTCTTTAATGACAACATTGCCGACAATATCTTCGGTAGTTTTAATGGAGTCCAGAATAGTAATGCCTGAGGCGTACATCATGGCAAAGACGGAGGCAAAGCGTGACAGGATTATTTTTTTGAGGATGGCGCCAATCCAGGGGAGGCGTAATTTGATATCGTCAAACTGATAACGCGCGGCAGGGCTTTGTTTGACCGCCAGGATGATGCTGATGACGGTCAGAATGGGCAGACCAATGACGATGTACCAATAATTAACGAAGAAGTCTGATGTGGCAATGAGTATTTTGGTTTGCAGTGGTAACTCTTGTCCCATGTTACGAATAAATCCAGCCATTTTCGGAACGAGATAAATCATCATGAACATCACGACAGCAATGACAACCGTGCCTAGAAATGCCGGATACATGATGAGTTTTTTGGTATGTGCTGCGAGTTCATCCTGCCATTTAAGTGATTCGAGCAGATTGTTTAAGACGTGGGGAACAGAGCCGGTTTCTTCCCCAGCGCGAATGAGGTGGACCATCACTTCATCAAATGTTTGCGGGTGTTCGGCGAGTGCTTGAGAGAGCGTTTTGCCACCTTCGATACTTTCTATCATGCTGGCGATAATTTCGCGAAAACGCGGGCTTTCTAAGCTATCGCGCAAGTCAGCGAGGCTTTCGATAATTGGCACACCTGCTCGTGCGAGCTGCTCAAGATGAAAGCAAAATGTAATTAATTCAGGCCGGGTAATACGCACTCTGTTAAAGCCTTGCCGTTGCTTAACGGTGGTGCCATTAATGAAATCCAGCCCCATCCGTTTCAGGCGCATTTCCAGGTCAATGAGGTTGGTAGCCTCAAGAGTGCCTAAGGTTATCTTTCCATTGATATCAATTGCTTTGTAAGAATAGAGGGCCATATCGGAAGGCTGGTTTTTAATAGCCGTGCTACAGACGGTCAGTTAAATCAACTACGCGAGCGACTTCTTCAATCGAGGTTGAGCCATCAAGTGCGCGACGCAGGCCGTCAACAGCTAAGGGCTGAAAACCTTTGCTCAGTGCGTGGTTGCGAATCTCATGCAGACTGGCGCGCCGGCTGATGAGATCATCCAAGGTGCTATCCAGACGGAGAAGTTCCATGATGGCAAGTCGTCCCCGATAGCCTTGGTTGTCACAGTGTTCGCAGCCAGTTGCGCGATACAGAATGGGGGTGGTTTGACCATCGGCAATGCCGAGAAGTTTTTTCTCATGGGGTTCGGCTGAATAAGGCTTGCGGCAATGTGTGCATAACCGGCGTACTAGTCGTTGGGCAACAATGCCAATGATGTTGCCGGCCATGATATCGGGCAAGACGCCAATATCGAGCAAACGTGGAATGGCGCCCAGGGCTGAGCTGGTGTGCGGGGTGGAATAAACTTGATGACCCGTCATGGCGGCGCGAAATGCCATGTCGGCGGTATCTTCATCGCGAATTTCACCGACTAGAATGACGTCGGGATCCTGCCGCATCATGGAGCGTATGCCGTTGGCAAAGTCAAGTTTGGCGGACTCTGCAACGGATGTTTGGCGAATCATGGCCATGGGATATTCCACCGGGTCTTCCAGGGTCATGATGTTGATCCCTTCCAGATTGATGTGATTCAATATGGAATATAGCGTGGTGGTTTTGCCGCTACCGGTAGGGCCTGTTACCAGGATGATGCCTTCAGGCCGTGCAACCATGAGTTTGAGTAAGTTGATTTGGTGCGTATCCAGTCCCAAATCATCAATGGGTACGATGCCCTTTTTGCGATTGAGAATGCGCAGGACAATATTTTCGCCATGGATTGTTGGTTGCGATGAGACACGAAAGTCGATGGTGTCGCCACTGATGTTGAGTGACATGCGACCATCTTGGGGTGCGCGTGTTTCGGCGATATTCATGCCGCTGATGACTTTGATGCGCACGGCCATTGCTGCCCAATAGGATTTATGCAAGGCGCGTATTTGGCGGAGCAGGCCGTCGATGCGGTAACGAATGCGCAAAAAG
Organism: Rhodocyclaceae bacterium UBA6160; assembly: GCA_002422995.1. Classification (GTDB taxonomy): domain Bacteria; phylum Pseudomonadota; class Gammaproteobacteria; order Burkholderiales; family Rhodocyclaceae; genus Rugosibacter. The sequence continues at coordinate 48,868 of DIUK01000159.1, read as the reverse complement.
CTGGCTTCAGGCTCAAAATGTACATCGGATGCGCTACGTTTAACGGCGTCGGTGAGCAGTGCGTCAACTAAACGAACAACTGGCTGGCTGTATTCATCAAGGTTAGAGGCGATGCTGCGGTAGTCGATTTCACCCGTTTCAATCTCGTTCAGGATGCCGTCGATGGATAATTCGTAGCTGTAATGCTGATCTATCGCTTGGGTAATTTCGGATTCGCTGGCCAGGAGCGTTTCAATATGCACGTCTTGATGCAGTAATGTGCGCAGCTTATCAATGGCGACGATATCGTTCGTGTCAGCAACGGCAACCCTTAGGCGCTGGGTTGTTGAGGTATAGCTTAACCCCAGCATTAGATGGCGTTTGGCAAGGTCACGCGGGATCAGTTTGATCGCTTCCGGGTCAATAATTGTGTTGGTTAAATCAATTGACTCATGCCCGATCGATTCGCTGATTGCGTCCCGCAGTGTGGCTTCGGATACAAAACCTAATGCGACCAGCAATCGCCCAATGGGCTGATTGGACTTCATCTGCTCCAATAAGCCAATGCGTAGCTGATCTTCGCTAATGACGCCTTGCGAGATCAAAATTTGACCTACTTGTCTACGTTTAACTGGTGGGGGAGTGATGGGCTGGTTCATGTAGGGCGAAGGCCATTGCTGTAGGTATTGTTATGGATGAGCTTTTTGGGCATTAACTTCTTGCAGCAACTGTAAACGTGTTATGGCTTGGGGACGATTGAAACTTGCGGGCTGCGATTGCGCTGCGACAATGGCGCGTTCGTAATATTTTGTGGCCAACGGGAGTTGGTGCAAGTGCTCTAGGCTAATTGCCAGGTTATACAAAATATCGGGATTGTCCGGCTCGGCGTTGTAGGCTTGAAAGTAGGCTTGTTGCGCCTCCTGCCAGCGACCTTGGCGAGCATAAAGGTTGCCTAATGAAAATGAGGGTGCAGCCAGGTCAGGCTGGGTTGTGGTTATGGTTTTCAAACGGCTTTCGGCTGCTGCTGGTTCGGACTGACTACGAAGGTTGATTAATGCAGCTTGCGCTGTGGCATCTTGCGGGTTTGCTTCAAGTATTTTTTGGTAGTACCCGGCAGCTAGATTCCAATGTCCTTGCTTTTGAGCAATTGCGGCTAATCCGTGAAGTGCATCCGTGTTGTAGGCATCGGCTTTGAGTGCGCGGCTGTACTCGATTTGTGCTGTAGATAGATCGCTACGTTCAAAGGCTTCGTAGCCGCGCAGAAGGGTTGGATCTATGCTTTGCGGCGAACGAGTGAGCCGGATAGGACTATCGACGGCTAGGGGTTCTTCAACGAGGGATGAATAGCGAGTTCGTGCGGGTTGTTTTTGCGGTGGCGAGGAAGGATTTTGAGCTGCTTCTCCGGGGTCGGTATTTTGGGAGGGGGCAGTAAAGTCAGGGCTGTCGGCATCAGCTGTAGGTGCCGCTAATGGAAAAGTCGGCGCTGGTGATACGGCGGAAATTACTGTTGGTGGTGTGGGTAGGGGGAGTGCAGGCGCGGGTGAGCTTTGGGTTAAGTGTGAGGGTGGGTGTGGCTGTAGTTGCCACCAAAAGTATGTACCGATAGCGATAATGGCTAAGGTGGTCAGGCTGCCGACGGCAATGGCAAAGTTTTTATTATGTGAAGCTGCTGGCGGGGATTGTTTTGCCGTGAAGAGATTTTGCGCTGTGGCGACAGAGACAGTCTGGGGTGTCGCCATGTGCAATGGCGTTAACAAAGGGGATGCTGCGCTTTTTGAGGCTTGTGCAGGTGAAGGGTTGGGGGAGAGTTTTCGAGCTGATCTCTCTATCTCGTCTATAAATTCATCATCCAGTGACGCTAAATGTTCAACCGTTAAAGTGGGTGCTTTTTTATTGGTAGTGTCAGGGTTACTCGGTGGTATGGCTATAGATGCGTCTGCTGTAGCAGATGGCGGGGAGGTACTTGGAGGCAAAGGTTCTAGAGATAAAGGTTCTAAGCTTAAGCGCTCAGAGTCGGTAGTTTTTATTTGGTTTGCAGACGAGCTTTCAGATGGTTTCTGAGATTGACCAAGGGGTTGTTTGTTTATTTGAACGGTAGCTGTGGCTTGGTTGGCAGCATCAGCTTGGCGTTTGGCCAATTCAGCTTTTCTTAAAGCATCCATGAGCAGACTCATGGCATTGCGGTCCTTTTGGTTTCTCCAGTCGGCTGTCCTGGTGCTGGATTATTGGCGAAGAAATTTTGATCGGGTATCTGGTCGCGATAGGCGCGGTAGTCTGTTTCTAAACTTGGATCCCGAATGACGGTGGGTCTAAGGAAAATGACGAGTTCCGTTTTTGTATTGGTATCGTTGCGGTTACGGAAAAAGTTACCAATGCCGGCTAATCCACCCAGGCCAGGAACAGCATCGGTGTTGTAATTGATTTTTTCTTCCATCAAGCCACCCATCACGGCGATTTCACCATCCGCAAGACGGAGGACTGATTCCATTTCGCGGGTTTGTATTTCAGGTACGCGGTTTTGAATCGCGGTGGGGATGTCCGGATTTGGGTCGACTTTAAAGCCGGTGACGCGTGAGATGGTAGGACGAACATTCAATGTGATCAGGTTGGTTTCACTGATCTGTGGCGTAACGTTCATAACCAAACCAACGGCAATCGATTTTGCCGTGGTTGTAAACGATTTTTGAGTATTCACTTGCCCGATCGTCGAGTCAGATTTGACTTCAAAATAAACGACGTTGTCGACGACTTTAAGCATGGCTGTTTGATTATTGAGTACGCTTATTTTGGGGCTGGATAGGACTTTAACGTTACCGAATCTTTCAAGCAGGTTAAGCGTTGACGAAATACCCAAGCCCGGTGCAACATAATTCAATAAAAACGATGCTCCCGGTGCAGTGAAAGGATCGGGTACGGCGCCACCGACTAACCCGGTAGGGGATTGCGCTACGGAAAAGCCAGCAGTGCCGGGCGAGCGTAGTGATCGCAGGCTTTGCCAGTTAATGCCTTGCTGATAATTATTGTTCAATGTCACCTCGGCAATCGTCGCTTCGATGATGACCTGTCGGCCGGCATTGCGGGTGACTTGGCTGATGTATTCCTGAATTTTTTCATGCTGGCGTGCGGTTGCTCGTACAACAATGATGCCAGCCTCCGGATTGGCAATGACTGAGGCAGCCTCGCGGAAGGTTGTGCGTTTTACAAAGGTGGCGCCACGCTCTTGCAGACTGCCGGTATTAAGGCTGTCAGCCTGCGATAGGTTATTGCTTTGAGCATCGGGATTTTTCCTGGGGTTAGCTATCCCGCTGCCTGTGGCAACTCGCTGGTCGTTATGTTCAATGATGGTTTCGCTTGAGCCTTCAGGCAGAATTTTGTCTGTTTCACGCAAGATGTCGCGAATGTTTTTTTCTACGGAGGACCAGAAGTTGTTTTCTGCTTTGCTGGTGACGGTAGTGGTGGAGTTATTTCCGCTGCTGCTGCTCGATGTGCTGCCGGTAGCGGCGGAACTGGTTGAGGCAATTTGCGTGTTAATCGAGACGGTGCTATTCACGTCGCGTGACATATTCACGTAATCGACTCTGTAGGTGTGGAGGAAAGGTGAGTCTGGCATAACGAGTAAATTGGGGCCATCAATTTCCCATCGCATGTCTACTTGCTTGGCAATGCGGGTGAGAATTTGCTGCAATGTTTGGTCAATGGCATTGATTGTCACAAGGCCTTCAATACCAGGATGAACGTCCACATTGATCTTGGCATCACGCGAGAGCGCAAATAGCAATTCTTGAACCGGGATATTGCGTACAGAAACAGAATAAGTTTCCGTTTTTTTGGAGGGTTTAGGACGGGCGAGCGTAATTGCAGTGGCAACGGGTGCGGGAATCTCGCTGACGGCAGTCGTTTGAGGTAGATTTTTCGCCTGAATGTGCCCGCTAGAAACCGTGGGTGTCTGGATGGTCGAGCAGGCTGAGATACAGAGAATTATCGCAAGACTTAAGGCGGCGCGTGCTGTGATGATTGGTGTGCGCAATGGATTCTCCAAAGTAGTCATTTTTCAAGCACTAATAGGTTAATACTAGCACGATACATTATATTTTTTTATTAACTTAATGATTTTATTGGTTAATAAGTGTTTCGTAGCGCTTTTATTGATTTATCTCAAGCGAATAACTTGGCGGGGGTAAGGGTTGTTTTTTGCGAGCATATCGGGCAATAATTTTTTGGCTTTTAGTGCGGCCTCGCGCGTGGGGTAGTCGCCGTAAATAATGCCGTAGCGCGGTTTGCCGCTGAGTGAGGAAAGGTAGACTCGGAGTTGATTATCTTGATCGTATTCGGATGCCTTTTCTAAAAAACGTTCAATTTCAGCCTGCTGTGTGACATCCGTTGTCCAGAGCTGAATAAACCAGCGATCATTTGCTGTTTGCTGAAGCCAGTGTTCTGCTGAGGCCAGGCGTGCTTGAGTGAGGGGGTAAGGCGTGGTTGCGGGTGTTTTGCTTGGTGTACTCGGGGCGGGATAACTCGGTGCATTTGCAGCCTCTTTTTTTATGGGTAAGGCAGATATAGGCGCTGTGGCTGAGACGGTTTGATTGGTTGCTACGTCTTGTCTTGTGGCGACTAGCCAGGTGATGCCAACTAAGGTTATTGCGGCTATCACTAGTGCGACTATCGCGAGTGCTGTGCTACGACGCAGAGGCGTCGAAATTTTTTTATGGGGATACGTTGCTTGGCTGAACTCACTATCGCGAATAGCTGCGCGTGCTTCTTTGATGCTGATTTGATGACTGCCAGAGGCAAAAGCTGCTAACAGGGATTTGTCTGCCAAGATGTTGATGCGACGCGTTAAGCCGAGAGATGTTTTCGCAATCATTTTCAGGGCGGCTTCCGTAAACACGCTGGGGCCACGATAACCTGCCGCACGCATACGAAAATCCAGATAGCTGGCAATATCGTTGCGTACCAATGGTTCAAGATCAAAATTGTGAGTGATTCGCTCTTTGAGCTGGCGCATATCTGCCCGCGCAAGAATGTCATTGAGTTCCGGCTGTCCAAATAAAACGATTTGCAATAGCTTATGCCGGTTAGCTTCCAAGTTTGAGAGCAGGCGAATTTCTTCTAGGGTATCGGCCGGCATGGCATGGGCTTCGTCAATGAGTAAAACAGCGCGCCGACCTTCGCTAAATGATGTTATGAGGTGGTTTTGCAAGGCGCGAAGCACGTGCGACGTTCTGGCGTTGTCAGCTAATTCAATGTGTAGCTCGTCGGCAATGGCGTAGAGAATATCTTCGCGTGAGAGGGATGGGTTGGCGAGATAAATGATGGTGGTGTTTTCAGGTAATCGCTCCATCAGTACGCGGCAGAGCATAGTTTTCCCGCTACCCACTTCACCACTGACTTTAACAATGCCTTCGTCATGCGTGATGGCGTAAGCCAAGGCGTCGAGTGTGGCGCCTCGATTAGCGCCATCAAAGAAAAACTCTGTGTGCGGTGTAATTCGAAAGGGCGGCTCTTGAAGCCCAAAATGGTCTAAATACATGCCGTTAATTTTCCGATGGCAATTGAGCGGTCGTTCGCTTGGCGCGGCCAAGGGCATCAATGCGGTTATAGAGCGTGGTGCGATTAATGCCAAGCAGCCGGGCAACTTGACTCAAATTATCGTTGGCGAGTTGTCTTGCAGCTTCAATGTAGGCTTCTTCCCAGTGGCGTAGCGTGGCATCCAGACTGAACTCATGTTGCGTTTTCAGTTCTTGACGCGCATAGGCAATTAACTCGGCGCTGGTTGCAAAAGTCGGCGCTGATGGGACGGCGGCTTCGGTTTGCGGCATGATTGTTTTGATGGCGCTCGTCGCGCCGACAATATCAAGTTCATTGTCAATTTGTTGCGGCGTTAATACTTTGTCGGCATGCTTGGTAATGAGGCGAATAACAATGTTTCTTAACTCTCTAACGTTGCCTGGAAACGTATAGTTCAAAAAGTGATCAGTTGTGGCAGGGGTGAGCTTAAAAGGAGGTAAGCCGGTTTGTTTGCTGTAGATGTCACAAAAATGTTCAAGCAAATGCAGGCGGTCATTACCTAAATCGCGCAGGGGCGGGGCTGTAATGGTGAATACGGACAGCCGATGGTATAAGTCTGCTCGAAATCGACCTTCTCGAACCTCTTTTTTTAAATCCCGATTGGTCGCGGCAATAATGCGCGCGCGCGTTTGCCGGGTTTGCGTTTCACCTATTCGCTGAAACGTATTATTTTCCAGGACACGTAGCAGCTTGGGTTGTAATTCCAAGGGTAGTTCGCCAATCTCATCGAGAAAAAGCGTGCCTTCTGCCGCATCTTCAAAATAGCCTGCACGTGCGGTAGTTGCGCCTGTAAAAGCGCCTTTGCTATGTCCAAACAGGGTGGCTTCCATCAGGTTAGGAGAAATCGCGGCACAATTTAGCGTTAGATAAGGCGCCTTCGCTTTTTTTGAGTATGATGCAGACCAGCGGCAATTAGTTCTTTGCCGCTGCCTGATTCACCTTCGATTAAGACAGGAAATGGGGAAGGGGCGAATTGTTTGATTTGTGATTTGAGGCTTTGCATTGCTGCACTGCTACCGATTAAGCCGCTTTCAAAAGGCGCATCGGCATCGTCAAAAGCCGAAATACGGTGTATCAGTTCAAGAATGGTTTCTGGGTTGGCAGGTTTGGAAATGAAATCAGTGGCACCAAGTGTACGTGCGTGGCGCGCATTGGTTTCTTCGTTTTGGCCAGAGAGAACGATGATGCGTGTTTTTGGTGAATGCGCCAAAATTGTAGCGATCAATGCAAAACCTTCATCAGGCGTGTGAGGTGACGGTGGCAGGCCTAAGTCGATTAATGCGACTACTGGCGGGTGCTCAGCCTGTCTGAGCAAGCTGATCGCTTCTTTGCGACGGCTGGCAGTGAGCACCGTAAACTCACGCTTGAGAAAATAACCCAGCGTATCGGTGATGATAGGATCATCATCGACAAGAAGCACGATGGGTTTGTCTGCAAGGTTTTCGTTTAACTTGATCACAAGTCGGGATCCATAAAAGATGTATCCAGTAGCGGCAAAAATATATTTGAGTTTTTAAACATATTGATGATCATAGGTTAAAGCATAAAAAAACAAAGGGCTGTGTGAGCGGTTTTTTCGCCACTTTTTCTAGGCTTTAAGTGCCATTAATACGCATCGAAAAAAGGGGGGGGAGTCTGCTACAATGTCCGCCACAATATCTAACAAGATAAGCGCTTAAATTTATCTCTCTATGTCACAAGAACCCTTGGTTGAAATTCGGGATCTCAACTTCGCCTACGATACGCGAACTATTTTGAGTGGTATCAATATCACCATTCCGCGAGGAAAGGTGGTTGCCATCATGGGAAGTTCAGGCTGTGGCAAGACTACTACGCTGCGGTTGATTGGCGGTCAGCTCAAGCCAACGTCTGGCGAGGTTAAAGTGGCGGGGCAGGTTGTTCACGAGATGGATGCAAAGCAGCTTTATTCACTGCGTCGGCGTATGGGCATGTTGTTTCAGTTCGGTGCTTTGTTTACCGATATGTCTGTGTTTGACAACATTGCTTTTCAGATGCGCGAGCATACAGACCTCACTGAGCCAATGATTCGTGACTTGGTGCTCATGAAGTTGCATGCGGTCGGTCTTCGTGGTGCGCATAATCTCATGCCAGCAGAGCTCTCGGGGGGTATGGCGCGGCGGGTAGCGCTTGCCCGCGCGATTGCATTGGATCCCATGTTGATTATGTATGACGAGCCTTTTGCGGGGCTTGACCCTATCTCGCTAGCTATTGTGGGTGAGTTAATTCGCAGGCTGAATGATGCCTTGGGCGCCAGTAGTATCGTTGTGACCCATGATGTGCAGGAGTCGCTGAAAATTGTAGATTATGTTTATTTCGTTTCCGAAGGCCGGGTGGTAGCTGAAGGCACTGCGGAAGAGATAAAAAATTCAAAAACATCTTATGTTCATCAATTTGTTTGGGGTGAGGCTGATGGTCCGGTTCCCTTTCACTATCCTTCGCAAAAGTCGTTTAGTGAGCAACTTATGGATAACGCTGTTCGTTGAAACCTAGGACGTCGAAGCTCAAGCGCTAATGAAGATTCTCCAAACTCTGCAAGGTCTAGGTAACTTAGTCACTCGGCGGATTTTCCGTTTGGGTTTTGCTGCGCGATTTTTTGTGGCTATTTTTTTGCAATCCGGCACAGCGTTTCGTCGTATCAATTTAACGCTACGAGAGATTTATTTCTCAGGTGTTCTGTCTTTAATTATTATTCTGGTTTCTGGTTTATTTGTTGGCATGGTGCTGGGTTTGCAGGGCTACGATACCCTGCAGCGCTACGGATCAACAGAGGCTTTGGGTGTTCTGGTTGCCTTGTCGCTTGTGCGTGAACTTGGGCCGGTTGTTGCAGCGCTGCTGTTTGCAAGTCGTGCGGGCTCTGCTATTACCGCCGAAATTGGATTGATGAAGGCCACAGAGCAATTATCTGCCATGGAAATGATGGCCGTGAATCCAATTGCTCGTGTTGTTGCACCCCGGTTTTGGGGCGGCGTTGTTTCCATGCCATTGCTGGCAGCACTCTTTTCCGCAATGGGCGTTCTGGGTGGCTATTTGGTTGGTGTCCAGTTGATAGGCGTAGATGAGGGTTCGTTTTGGGCGCAAATGCAAGCCTCGGTAGATTTTCAAAAAGATATTTTGAATGGTGTTATCAAGAGCTTTGTTTTTGGCATCATTATCAGTTGGGTTGCTGTTTTTGAGGGATTTGACGCAGACCCGACAGCAGAAGGTGTTTCACGCGCAACTACGCGCACCGTTGTAACGTCGTCGTTGGCTATTCTGGCTGCCGACTTTATTCTTACCGCCTTTATGTTTGCAGGGGCATGATATGACTCGTACTTCGATTGACCTTTGGGTCGGATTTTTTGTTGCATTAGGCTTGGCTGCTTTGCTTTTTATGGCACTTAAGGTTGGTAACCTTGCTTCCGCGAATAGTGGCGAAACTTATGTAATAGAAGCTAAATTTGACAATATTGGCGGCCTAAAAGTCCGTGCCCCAGTGAAAAGCGCAGGTGTTGTGGTTGGGCGTGTGTCAGAAATTCGCTTTGATCCGGAAATGTATCAGGCTGTTGTAAAAATGCAACTTGATGCGCGTTATCATTTTCCGCGTGATACGTTTGCCACTATCAATACGTCTGGATTGCTGGGTGAGCAATACATCGGCTTTGAGGCCGGGGGAGATACTGATATGCTGGTGGCAGGAGATGTGGTGAAAAAGACACAGTCTGCTGTAGTGCTTGAGAAGTTAATTAGTCAATTCATGTTTAATAAAGCATCTGAAGATACAAGCAGCAGTAAAACGCAGTAATTTTTACAGGATCTTAAAATGAAAACATCTTTTGTACATATGAAAATCAGCGTTTTGTTGCTTTTAACTGCTTTGTTGACCACAGGGTGTGCCTCGTCTGCTGGTGGAAACAAGGATCCGTTAGAGGGTTTTAATCGGGCAATTTTTGCCTTTAATGATGGTGTAGATAGAGTGATTTTAAAACCTGTTGCCACGGGTTATGACGCAGTATTGCCGACGCCTGTGCGTAAAGGAGTAACAAACTTTTTCGGTAACATTGCCGATGTTTTTATTGGTATTAACAATTTGTTGCAGGGCAAGGTGTCAGATGGTGCTGGTGACTTGGGGCGTGTTGCCGTGAACTCCACACTGGGTTTATTGGGTGTGTTCGATGTGGCATCTAATATGGGCATAGAAAAACACGAAGAAGACTTTGGTCAAACCTTTGGTCGCTGGGGTGCTGATAGCGGTGCCTTTGTGGTTGTTCCATTCTTCGGGCCGCGTACAGTTCGTGATACTGCTGGCTTAGTGCTTGATGTCGCAACAGACCCCGTGGGTTATGTTGATCATGTGCCTACACGCAACACCATGGCAGGGGTTCGCTTAGTGAATGATCGCGCGAACTTATTACCAGCGGATAAGGTGATAGCAGAGGCTGCTCTTGATAAGTATTCCTATATTCGGGATGCCTATTTGCAGCGTCGTCGTAGCTTGATATACGATGGCAATGCACCTCGTGAAGCAGAATCTGAGTAATTTGTTAACAACTTAAGTACTTTTGTTTTTAAATAGTTTTTAAATATAAAAGGTAAGCCAATGAAATTTCTTGTTGCTCTTGTTACCAGTTTGATTTTTAGCGCTGTGGCGGTAGCTTTGCCTGTCAATGGCCTGGCACCTGATGCCTTGATTAAATCAATCAGCAGTGAAGTGATTGATATTGTTAAAGCAGATAAAGAAATTCAATCGGGCAACTTCAAGAAGGCCGCAGAATTGGTGGATAAAAAAGTTGCGCCTCATTTTGACTTCATGCGCATGACTCGCTTGGCTTTGGGGCGTGAGTGGCGTCAAGCGAATGCAGATCAGCAAAAGGTTTTGGCCAATGAGTTTCAAACCTTATTGGTGCGTACTTATTCCAAGGCATTAACAGAATATAAAAATCAGATTGTTGATGTAAAACCGCTGGCACTCAAAGCAGCTGATACTGATGTCAAAGTTCGCTCTGAAATCAAGCAATCGGGTGCTAAAGCCATTCAGTTGGATTACTATCTGCAAAAAACCAATGACAGCTGGAAAGTTTATGACATAGAAGTTGCTGGCATGAGTCTGGTGACTAATTATCGTGAGTCGTTTGCCAATGAAGTACGTAGTTCTGGGATTGATGGTTTGATTAAGGTGTTGCAAGCCAAGAATAAGTCTGATGATACGGTGGCTGTCAAGAAATGATACGTGCTACTCAGACTGGGATTGAGGTTTCAGGTTCTGCCACTATTCCGGATGCATCTGCCTTGCTTGCTCAAGGTGTGGCTGCGCTAAATGCTAATAATCAGCCGATTACGGTATTTGATTTAGCCGGCGTGACTGCTGTAGATTCTTCGTTGTTAGCTGTTGTTTTTGGTTGGATGCGGGCGGCAAAGGCGTGTAATCAATCAATAAGGCTTTTAAATCTTCCGGAAAACTTTGTGAGCTTGGCCGCAGTGTATGACGTAGCTGATTTGCTACCGCAGTAGTAAAAATTAAAAGACGTACCTCTGCGCTAAAGCGCAGAGTAATGAAGTTATCCTCGCGCAGGGTCAATATTTTTTAGTGATTTGTTTAATTCTGCGCTTAATTTTCAACCGTATTCATTGCCTGTATTGTCTTGTGATAACAGCCGCTATTCGCGTTGAACAAGTTTTTAAACGCTTCGGCACAGTGCAGGCGCTCAATGGCGTTGATCTCACCATACAACCTGGTGAGTTTTTCGGTTTACTGGGTCCTAATGGTGCAGGGAAAACGACGTTAATTTCTAGCATCGGTGGTTTGAGTCGTCCGGATGCTGGTCGAATCGAGATCATGGGTTGCGATGTGCAGGCTAATTATCGTGCAGCACGTCGTCAATTAGGGGTTGTGCCGCAAGAGTTGGTGTTTGATCCATTTTTTAGCGTACGTGAAACGCTGGAAATCCAAGCTGGATATTATGGAATAGACCCAAGTCGTGCCCGACAGGCGTGGATTGATGAAATTCTTGAAAGCCTTGATCTGACTAGCAAAGCAGATGCGAATATGCGCTCGCTGTCAGGTGGCATGAAGCGCCGCGTGTTAGTGGCACAAGCCTTGGTGCATCGCCCGCCCGTGATTGTGCTGGATGAGCCGACAGCGGGTGTTGATGTCGAGCTGCGTCAAACTTTATGGCAGTTTGTTCGCAGGCTGAATCAAGAAGGCCACACGATTGTGCTGACTACCCATTATCTGGAAGAAGCAGAAAACCTCTGTGGTCGTATCGCGATGCTTAAAGCAGGGCGTATTGTTGCGCTGGATACAACGCGCAACCTGTTGAGTCATTTTTCTTCCCATTCACTGCGGTTACATACCCAAGGTGATCAGCCCGCGCAGTTTGGTATGACAAAAGAAGATGTTGAGGGATGGTGGCGTTTTTCATTTGCGCAGTTTGATGAAATCGAGCCTTTGCTGGCGCGCATTCGTACCGCAGGCTGTGTAATAAACGAACTTGAAATAGGCAAGCCGGATTTGGAAAGTGTATTTGTTCGCGTGATGCAAGATAGGGCATGTGCATGAATGATTTGCCAATGCGGCCAAGTCGTGGCTTTTTGACCTTGCTTTATAAGGAGCTTTTGCGATTTTGGAAAGTGTCGGCGCAGACGATTGCTGCGCCAGTTTTAACTGCCTTGTTATATTTAGTGATTTTTTCACATGTGCTCTCCACGCACACAAAAATTCATGGCGTACCTTATACCGCCTTTTTGATTCCTGGTCTTGTCATGATGTCTGTTTTGCAAAACGCCTTTGCCAATACCTCTTCGTCATTGATCCAATCAAAAATTACCGGCAACCTGGTCTTTGTTCTGTTGCCGCCAATTTCCCATAATGAGTTCTTCTCGGCGTATGTACTCGCAGCGGTAGCACGCGGCTTTACAGTTGGTGCAGGGGTCTTGCTTGCAACGATTTGGTTTGGTTCGTTAAATTATGCGGCGCCTTTATGGATCGGCGTTTTTGCTATTTTAGGTGGCGCTATCATGGCGACGTTAGGCATGTTGGCAGGTATCTGGGCTGAAAAATATGATCAGCTTGCGGCTTTTCAAAATTTCCTGATTATGCCGCTTACTTTTTTGTCTGGTGTGTTTTATTCCATTGCTTCTTTGCCCTCTTTTTGGCAAAGTATTTCTCGCTGGAATCCTGTTTTTTACATGATTGATGGCTTTCGTTACGGATTTTTTGGCGTTTCGGATATCTCACCTTGGCATAGTTTATGGGTAGGCTTGCTGAGTTTCACGATTTTGGCTGCCTTGACGCTACATTCGCTCAGGCGCGGCTATAAACTGCGCGATTGATTTTATGCAGCGTGTTGGCGATGAGCAGTCAAGCGCTTAGGAGAAAAAATGTTAGACCCGAAAAAACTTGAAATGTGGATTGTTAATGATCTGCCCTGTGAGCACTTGACCGTAGAGGGTGATGGAGCGCACTTTTCTGCACTGATCGTCAGCAATGAATTTGCAGGTCTTAACCGGATCAAGCGTCAGCAACGAGTGAATGCCATACTCAAACCGCATTTTGATTCGGGCGAGTTGCACGCGCTTTCCATGCAAACCTTGACGCCTGATGAGTGGCGCACGCATGGATAAGTTGCAAATTTTCGGCGGTATTCCATTACGTGGCGAAATTGCTATGTCGGGCGCAAAAAATGCTGCTTTGCCCCTATTGTGTGCGGCATTGCTTACCCAGGAGCCGGTCACGTTTACTAATGTGCCACATCTGAATGACATTGGCACTATGCTCAATTTGCTCGCGCAAATGGGCGTCAAAGTGATGCGCGAAAGTGCAAAAGTCGGCGCTGGTGATTCGGTGACATTAGATGCTTCCGGGTTAAATAATCCAGTGGCGCCTTATGAATTGGTTAAAACCATGCGTGCGGCTATTTTGGTGCTAGGCCCGCTGGTTGCACGTAGTGGCGAGGCCAAGGTGTCACTTCCCGGTGGTTGTGCGATTGGCGCGCGGCCGGTAGATCAGCACATCAAAGGTTTAACTGCCATGGGGGCAGATGTTAGCGTTGAACATGGCTATGTACATGCCAAGGCGAACCGTCTTAAAGGCGCACGTATTTTTACCGACATGGTTACCGTAACCGGTACTGAAAACCTCATGATGGCGGCCTGTTTGGGTGACGGTGAAACAGTGATTGAGAATGCAGCACGTGAGCCAGAAGTGGTTGATCTTGCTACCTGCCTTAACGCAATGGGCGCCAGGGTGTCTGGTGCGGGTAGTGATGTCATCCGCATACAAGGCGTTGAGCGGCTCCATGGCGCAACGCATCGTGTGATGCCTGATCGGATCGAGACAGGCACTTACCTTTGTGCCGCAGCAGCGACAGGCGGTAACGTCCGCTTGACTGGTACATCGTCTGCCTACCTTGATGCTTTGATTGATAAGCTCATGGATAGCGGTTGCGATATTACCAGCGAGCGTGACGCCATTACGCTCAAAGCTCCTTCACGCCTGACGGCAGTGAGTTTGCGTACTGCGCCTTATCCGGCTTTCCCTACGGATATGCAAGCACAATTCATGGCAATTAATACCGTGGCAGATGGCACAGCAGTCATTCGCGAAACGATTTTTGAAAATCGTTTTATGCATGCGGTGGAGCTCATTCGTTTAGGGGCAGACATTAAAATTGATGGCAATACAGCCTTTGTTAAAGGCGTTGCCAAGCTCGAAGGCGCTACAGTGATGGCGACCGATTTGCGTGCTTCTGCAAGCCTGGTGATTGCTGGTCTGGTGGCACAGGGTGATACGATCATTGAACGGATTTACCACCTTGATCGAGGCTATGAAGCACTTGATCAAAAACTCACCGCCCTGGGTGCGCGTGTGACGCGGCTAAAATAGTCCCATGGATGCTGCCGATATGATTACGATTGCCTTGTCAAAAGGGCGGATTTTTGAAGAGACTTTGCCGCTACTTGCTGCGGCAGGCATTGTGCCGGCAGAACATCCTGAACAATCGCGCAAACTCATTATTGGCACGAATCGACAAGAGGTGCGGGTAGTGATTGTGCGCGCCTCCGATGTGCCTACCTATGTGCAATATGGTGCAGCAGATATTGGAATTGCTGGCAAAGATGTATTACTTGAACATGGCGGCGCAGGGTTGTATCAGCCCTTGGATTTGAACATTGCCAAATGCAGAATGTCTGTTGCCGTGCCTGACGGCTTTGACTACGCCGGAGCAGTAAAAAGTGGTGCACGCCTGCGCGTAGCAACCAAGTACCTGAAAACAGCGAGCGAACATTTCGCTGCCAAAGGGGTTCATGTGGATTTAGTTAAACTCTACGGCTCCATGGAATTAGCGCCTCTGGTTGGCTTGGCCGATGCGATCGTCGATCTGGTGTCCAGCGGCGCTACTTTGCGCGCTAATCATCTGACTGAAGTTGAGGAGATTATGCAAATCTCATCACGTCTTGTAGTTAATCAAGCCGCACTAAAAGTAAAACGGAAATCGTTGCAACCGGTGATTGACGCTTTCTCTAGTGCTGTTTCTGGTGAATGCATTTCTGACGTACTGGTGTCTGCAATGCCGGTGTTTGCATCTAGTTCAAGGAAAAAAGATCAATGATGCGTCGTTTATCGACTCGCATGCCGGATTTTCTCGCGGTGCTGGATGCCTTGCTGGCTTTTGATCATGCCACCGATGAAAATATTGAGCGTGTTGTTGCCGAGATTCTGAGTCAAGTGCGTGTGCGTGGTGACATGGCAGTGATGGAGTATACCCAGCGCTTTGACCAGCTTGCTGTGCACAGCATGGCCGATCTTTCGCTCACTGCAGCGGATCTTGCTAAAGCCTTTGATTTGATTCCACTGGTGCAGCGACAAGCGCTAGAAGCTGCCGCTGTACGTATTCGTGAATACCATGAGCATCAGAAAGCGGAGTCCTGGAGTTATCGTGAAGCCAATGGCACGCGGCTCGGGCAAAAAGTCACGCCGCTGGACCGCGTCGGTTTGTATGTGCCCGGCGGCAAGGCGGCCTATCCCAGCTCTGTGCTCATGAATGCTTTGCCCGCCAAAGTCGCTGGTGTAACGGAGCTCATCATGGTTGTGCCGACCCCGCGTGGCGAAAAGAATGCGCTGGTGTTAGCCGCTGCCCATCTGGCCGGTGTTGATCGCGTGTTCACCATTGGCGGCGCACAAGCCGTGGCGGCGCTCGCGTATGGCACACAAACCATTCCGCAAGTCGACAAGATCGTCGGCCCCGGCAATGCCTATGTTGCTGCAGCCAAGCGGCGCGTATTCGGCACAGTCGGCATCGACATGATCGCCGGGCCTTCTGAAGTGCTGGTGATTGCGGATGCAACGGCTAATCCGGATTGGGTCGCCATGGATTTGTTTGCCCAGGCCGAGCATGACGAGATGGCGCAGTCCATTTTGCTGTGTCCTGATGTGGCCTTTATCGACTGTGTCGCGGCTAGCATCGCAAAACTTTTGCCAACGATGCCACGTCGCACGGTGATCGAAGCTTCGCTCAAAGGGCGGGGGGCGTTGATTCAGGTCGCCGATCTGACCGAGGCCTGTACCATCGCCAATCGCATCGCGCCAGAACACCTTGAGCTCGCGGTTGCCGAGCCGAATCTGCTGGTGGAACAGATTCGCCATGCGGGGGCTATTTTCATCGGCCACTATGCTTCTGAATCCTTGGGCGATTATTGTGCCGGGCCGAACCATGTGCTGCCGACCTCGCGCAGCGCACGGTTTTCTTCGCCGCTTGGCGTGTATGACTTCCAGAAACGCAGCAGCCTGATTGAAGTTTCAGTTGCAAGTGCTCAAACATTAGGACCAATTGCCGCTACCTTGGCGCATGGTGAAGGACTCACAGCGCATGCCCGTGCGGCGGAGTTGCGTATCAAGCCGCAAGATGCTTAAAGGATTCGCAAAAAGGCATTTCCGTATTCTTACCAGTGCCCCAGGAAAAAGTCCCCTTGTCCAGAGACGAATTCAAAGGGTGCTGATTTCCCTTGCATAAGCTGGCTGTCCCCTTACCTTTTAGGCTTAATGAACATTCGCTGAACGAGGTGATAATGGCGAGAAATAAACCCGCATATCCATGATAAGTCCGTCTTTTTTTCGGGATTGCTTCGAGTTTTTCAATGTCACGCTCGGTCAATGGGTGGACTTTGTCCATATCACGTCGACGACTAAAGATTTTGTTGCCCCATTGGTAGACTTCATCAAGTTTTTCCCGGAACAGATAGGAATGATTGTGGTCGTTGTAGTAGTCATCGAATTTTCCACGACCAAGGTAAATGGCGTTGGATCCCTCATAGCCGATCTTTTTGGCGGTGATCGGATCGGTATTTAACAGGTATCCCCAATCACCTGGCACAAAATTCCTAGCGGGAATGTTGTAGCGCATTTCAAGCAATTTTCCTTTTTGCCACAATTCGCTTGCGTCAAAATCTTCTTCGAACGCCCAAACGGCACGTGGCTCGATTCGCACTAAGGGGGCGCTATCATTGGCCATGAGTCGCCGCTCAATCTCCGCTAAATTTGTGGGGCTTTTTTTGATGCGCGCGTAATAATCAAGCACACCATGAATCATGACTAATTTTGTCGCGGCATAGCAGCCGATAGAGTATTTTTCCTGATTCAGGAATGCCTCTTTTACTGCTTTTGAAACGGATACGCCAGGCAGTGGCATTCCTTTGTTCCAATAACGTTTGTTCCATTGGGCGCGCTTGCCATCAGGCCAGTTCCATTCAACATTTTCGGCCCAGGCAACAATATTTTGACGGATGCCTACATGATCGCGAAAGACCTGTAAGCTGCATTGGCTACCAGCAAATTCAGTCAGCCGACCGTGCTGCATGAGGGACAAGACAATTTCTTTTTCTGAAACCGTAAATCAACAGTTGAAGTATCTTCAGGCGGTGTTGCTAACTGGAAAATTACACTATCAGTATTGGCCGAAATTCTATGATTAACGAGTGCCTGCGGGATGCCAAGCTGGGTGAGATAAGCCAGCATGTCGCGTTCAACATCCTTTAGTTGTTCTTTGCCGAAGGAAAACTTAACTCCCTCTTCACTCTGATCATTGTTCGTGAAGGCTTGTCGATGTTTGATTTTTTCAGCAAGAAAATCCGGGCTGGCCGCGTGCACGTTGCATGCGTAATAAATCGTCACTACTAAAAATAGCAAGGCAATGACGCTATAAGTGTTTTTTATTGTCACGGATGAGTGCTATGCCACGATTTCCCGCAGAGCCTTGACCAGAATTGCGCACTGATCATCGGTTCCGATGGTAATGCGCAGAAATTGTTCGATTCTTGGCAGTTTGAAATGACGCACAACGATGCCGTGTCGCCGTAATGCCAGCGCCGACTTTTCTGCATCATGCTCAGGATGGCGTACAAACACAAAGTTGGCTACGGAAGGTAATACCTCAAAGCCTAAGCTTTCGAGCGCAGTAATCAGATTTTCGCGTGCATGCATGATTGCTTTGCGGGTGCGCTCAAAGTGGGCTTTATCATCGAGCGCGGCGATCGCGCCTGCCATGGCTAATTTATCCAGTGGATAAGAGTTAAAACTGTTTTTTACTCGCTCCAGTGCTTCAATCAAATCCGAGTGACCAATGGCGAATCCTACGCGCAAACCAGCGAGCGAGCGTGACTTTGAAAATGTATGGACAACCAGCAAATTCGGATAACGATGGGTTAAGGGGATAGCGCTTTCGCCGCCAAAATCGACATACGCTTCATCGACGACGATGACACGATGTGGATGCATTTGCAATAACTCTTCAATCTCAGCCAATGAAATGGCGCGGCCTGTCGGGGCGTTCGGATTGGGAAAGATAATGCCGCCGTTAGGTTGCGAGTAGTCCGCTACACGCAGGGAAAAGTCTTCTGCTAACGGCACGGTTTGAAAGGCAATTTCATACAAGCCGCAATACACCGGATAAAAGCTGTAGGTAATGTCCGGGAACAAGACGGGTTGGTCGTGTTTGAGCAGCGCTAAAAATACATGTGCCAAAATTTCATCTGATCCATTGCCGACAAAAACATTGATTGTGGTGACGTCATAATGTTCAGCGATGGCTTCTTTGAGTGCTTCAGCATTCGGGTCGGGATAAAGGCGTAAGTCTTCGTCAACTGCCTCGCGAATGGCTTTGAGAACACGCGGACTGGCACCATAGGGGTTTTCGTTGGTATTGAGCTTGACCAAGTTGGTCAGCTTGGGTTGTTCCCCAGGCACATATGGAGTGAGGGTTTTGACAACATTGCTCCAGAATTCAGACATGATTTTGCGGGATATAAAGTTGTATAAGCGGCTGTGGAAGTGTGACTTGATGCAAGTCTTGAAATCGAAAACGTGAAACCAATAGTTATGCGATGGTATCATGCGAACCTTCTTCAACTGTGTGTCTGAGACTGCCATGCGGCAAGCTGACGTTTCTAGAAATACCCTCGAAACCCGTATTCGCGTTGCCATCAATCTGGATGGTACTGGCGTGGCCAAGCTGGCCACAGGCGTTGGTTTTTTTGACCATATGCTGGATCAGATTGCACGCCATGGGATGATGGATCTGATAATTGACGCAGCCGGCGATTTGCATATTGATGCACATCACACGGTGGAAGATGTTGGTATCACCTTTGGACAAGCGTTGGCTAAAGCGTTGGGCGATAAAAAAGGGTTGCGTCGTTATGGTCATGCGTATGTGCCGCTGGATGAGGCCTTATCGCGTGTCGTCGTCGATCTGTCTGGCCGTCCGGGGTTGGTATTCAATGTGCCTTTTACGCGTGCGATGATTGGTGAATTTGACGTTGATCTGGTTCACGAGTTTTTCCAGGGCATGGTTAATCATGCCGGCATTTCGCTGCATATTGATAATCTGCGTGGGGTCAATGCGCATCATCAAGCAGAAACGGTTTTCAAGGCTTTTGCTCGAGCGCTGCGCATGGCGGTAGAGGTAGATGCCCGTGCGGCGGATGCTATTCCGTCGACCAAAGGGGCGCTTTGATCGGTCACCACCATGCGTAATACAGTGGTTGCAGTGGTTGATTATGGTATGGGCAATTTGCGCTCAGTGGCGAAAGCCATTGAGCATGTAGCGCCACACGTGATAGTGCAAGTCACATCTAATGCCGAAGATATAGCTGCGGCAGATCGCGTGGTTGTGCCGGGACAGGGAGCGATGCCTGATTGCATGCGTGAGCTGGCCGCGAGAAATCTACGTGAGGCGGTGATTCGTGCCGCAGCAGAAAAACCTTTTCTAGGTATTTGTGTTGGCCTGCAAATGCTCTTTGGGCGAGCAGAAGAGGGTAATGTGATGGGGCTTGGTATCTTGCCAGGATACGTGCCGCGCTTTCCGGCGTCTGCCATGGTCGCAAGCGATGGTGCACGGCTCAAAGTGCCGCACATGGGATGGAACCAAGTCAAGCAGAGCTTTGCTCATCCTATGTGGCAAGGGATTGAGGATGACGATCGGTTTTATTTTGTGCATAGCTACTATGTTGAGCCCGAAGACCCAACGCTTACTGCAGGTGTGACAAACTATGGTATTGCCTTTACCAGTGCGATTGCTCGGGATAACATCTTCGCCGTTCAGTTTCATCCGGAAAAAAGTGCCCAAGCCGGGTTGCGCTTGCTGGAAAATTTTATTCAGTGGCAACCTTGACGGGTAGCTGTAAGTAATAAAACTACGTTCTTGCAGCCTGGTTTTGGTCGTTTTTTGAGTTTATTTTTTCATTTTTTATTGTTATTTGTTTAACTTTTTTCTTCACTAATTTTTATGCTGCTCATACCTGCAATTGATCTCAAAGATGGCCACTGTGTCCGCTTAAAACAGGGTGAAATGGATGATGCAACTGTCTTTTCAGAAGATCCCGCCGCGATGGCTCGGCATTGGATCGCTCAGGGTGCCCGGCGTTTGCATCTGGTGGACTTGAATGGCGCTTTTGCTGGCAAACCTAAAAATGAAGCGGCGATCAAAGCAATCTTGGCCGAGGTGGGTGATGAGATTCCTGTCCAGTTAGGAGGGGGAATTCGTGATCTGGACACCATTGAGCGCTGTCTTGATGGTGGTTTGAGTTATGTCATCATTGGTACAGCGGCGGTTAAAAATCCAGGATTTCTGCATGATGCATGCAGTGCGTTTCCTGGGCACATTATCGTTGGCTTGGATGCAAAAGACGGCAAGGTCGCTGTTGATGGCTGGTCTAAATTGACGGGGCATGATGTGATTGACCTCGCTATGAAATTTGAAGGCTATGGCGCTGAAGCCGTGATTTATACCGATATTGGCCGTGATGGCATGTTGTCTGGTGTCAACATTGAGGCGACGGTAAAGCTTGCCCAAGCACTGTCTATCCCGGTCATTGCCAGCGGTGGTATTGCCAACTTAAATGATATTGCTGCGCTGTGTGCAGTAGAGCGCGAGGGCGTTATAGGGGCGATTACCGGGCGTGCAATTTACGAAGGTACGCTGGACTTTCGTGCGGCACAAGCGCAGGCTGATGCCTTTATGGCGCAGTGATACGCAAGCTGACAACGTTGCGATCTATCGCTGCTATTGGTTTTTGCCATCTAAATTCAGTCGTTTAATAATGTCATGCTGGCTAAAAGAATTATTCCGTGTCTTGATGTGAATGCTGGCCGTGTGGTCAAAGGCGTGAATTTTGTTGCGCTACGCGACGCTGGCGATCCAGTCGAGATCGCACGTCGTTATGATGCTCAAGGTGCGGATGAAATTACCTTTTTGGATATTACAGCGAGCTCGGATGAGCGCGATATTATTTTGCACATTATTGAGGCAGTGGCCGCACAAGTGTTTATTCCACTAACGGTAGGCGGTGGCGTGCGGGCTGTGGCAGATGTACGGCGCTTGCTCAATGCCGGTGCGGATAAAGTCAGTATGAATACTGCGGCGGTGACCAATCCGCAACTTGTTGCAGATGCAGCGGCAAAAGTTGGGTCACAATGTATTGTGGTTGCCATTGATGCCAAGCAAACCAGTCCTGGCAAATGGGAAGTGTTCACACACGGCGGGCGTAAAAATACGGGTTTAGATGCCATCCAATGGGCGCAACAAGTGCAAGCCTTGGGTGCGGGCGAGATTTTGCTAACCAGTATGGACAGAGATGGCACGAAAGCGGGTTTTGATCTTGCACTCACCCGTGGGGTAGCTGATGCAGTCAGCATTCCGGTCATTGCCAGTGGTGGTGTAGGGAACCTGGATCACCTGGCAGATGGCGTGACCCTGGGGCGAGCGGATGCGGTCTTGGCTGCGAGTATTTTCCACTATGGCGAATTTACCGTTCGCGAGGCAAAAGAACACATGCGGCAACGCGGGGTTGAGGTGAGATTGTGACCTCGGATAATAAAGACGCCGTCTCACCAGCGCCGACAATTGCCCGCTCTCTCGCTTCGTTGTCCTGGCTTGATGCCGTGGCGTGGGATGCGCAGGGCTTGGTTCCTGTTATTGCACAAGAAGCGATGAGCGGTGAGATTTTGATGTTTGCCTGGATGAACCGCGAGGCGCTCATGCTGACTGTGGCTGAGGGTCGTGCGGTGTATTGGTCGCGCTCGCGTCAGCGGCTCTGGCGCAAAGGGGAAGAGTCAGGCCATGTCCAGTGGGTCAAAGAAATTCGACTCGATTGTGATAACGATGTTGTGCTGCTGAAAGTGGAACAAGTTTCTGGTTTGGCTTGTCATACCGGGCGTAAAAGCTGTTTTTTTCAGCGCCTGGAGTCAGGTGTCTGGCAAGTGGTTGATCCTGTAATCAAAGCGCCGGAGGATATCTACAGATGATTGATATTGAGGTCATGCATCGTTTGCAAAAAACATTGCAAGAGAGAAAAACGGCTGCACCGGACTCTTCTTATGTTGCTGGTTTGTACGCTAAGGGCGTGGATTCCATTTGCAAAAAAGTAGCCGAAGAAGCAGCTGAAACCATCATGGCAGCTAAAGATGGCGATCGGTTGCATTTGGTAAATGAAGTCACCGATCTCTGGTTTCACAGCATGGTTTTACTTGCTCAGTTTGATGTTGGGTTTGAGGATGTGGTCGCCGAATTTCGGCGCCGCGAGGGAATTTCGGGTATTGATGAAAAGAAAAGTCGCGCCAGCAAAGGCGATAGTTCCAGGGGTTGAAACAATGAGCGACTGTATTTTTTGCAAAATTATTCGTGGTGAAATTCCCTCGCGAAAAATTTATGAAGATGACGAGATTTTTGTTTTCCACGATATCCAGCCCGCAGCCCCGGTGCATTTTATGATTGTGCCAAAGCAGCATATTGCCTCATTGGCTGAGGCCGACCTTGGCCATCAAGCGGTGTTGGGGCGCGTTTTGGCTAAAGCGGGTGAACTGGCAAGAAGCCAAGGCTTGCAGGATGGTTTTCGCACTATCATTAACACAGGGCGTGTGGGTGGGCAGGAGGTGTATCATCTTCACGCACATATTCTGGGTGGCGCAGATCCATTGGGCCCTCTACTGAGTCATCGAGTGAAATAAAGGAGAACGTCATGGGTAGTCTGAGTATCTGGCATTGGTTGATTGTTTTGGTCATTGTCATGTTGGTGTTTGGCACCAAAAAACTGCGCAATATCGGTTCGGATTTGGGTGGTGCAGTGAAAGGTTTCAAAGATGGGATGAAAGAAGGTTCGTCAGACGCTTCTCCAGTACAAAACCCATCCAGCACGCCACCGCAAGTGACCGGTCAGGTCATTGATGTTGAGTCGCATCGCGAACAATCAAAGTTGTAATGTTTCATTGTGTGCCGGTGTCTGGCATGAGCCAGCGGTCATTTCATCAAGCGCATTTTTTGACCGATCGAAAGCAGATGTTGCATGTTTGATATTGGATTTTCCGAGCTCATGGTGATCGCTGTCGTAGCGCTTATTGTGATTGGCCCTGAACGCTTGCCGAAAGTGGCTCGTACGGCGGGTTTACTGTCAGGTCGGTTACGCCGTTATGTGGGTGATGTCAAAGCAGATATCAGCCGTGAGATGCAACTCGAGGAGTTGAAAAGAATGCAGCAGGAAGTTGCTGATCGCGTGATGTCTGCTGAAATTTCAGTGAAGCAAGAAATTCATTCGGTTACACAGGAAGTCAGCTCTGCCGTTGAGCAAAGTATCGCTGGGACAGTATCGACTACAGAGATGCCATCGACTGCGAATCAAATGACAGAGCCAATCACCCCGTCGCAATCTGTCGCACCCGTGACCCTACCGGAGCGCTCTTGATGCTCGGAGGTCAAGAGGGATTGCTCTCCCATTTGGTGGAGTTGCGCGATCGGTTAATCCGTATTCTTATTGCGATCGCCATTGTCTTTGTGCCGATGGCATTTTTTGCACGAGAGCTGTATTCACTGCTTGCGGCTCCGCTATTACACGTTTTACCTGCAGGCGGCACAATGATCGCTACCGATGTAGTGGGTGTTTTTCTGGTACCGATGAAAGTGGCACTGGTTGTTTCATTTTTGCTTGTGCTGCCTTATGTGCTTTATCAAATCTGGGCGTTTGTAGCGCCTGGGCTTTATGCGCACGAAAAGAAATTTGCCGTGCCTATGCTTATCGCCTCGGTTCTGCTGTTTTTTATGGGGATGGCTTTTGCCTACTTTGCATTTTTTCCCATGGTGTTCGGTTTCATGGCCAAGTTTGCGCCTGTAGGCGTAGCTTGGATGACTGATATTGAAAAGTATTTTTCATTTGTATTAACCATGTTCCTTGCCTTTGGCGCAACCTTTGAAGTCCCTGTCGTTGTCATTGTGCTGGTTAAAATGGGCTTGGTGAGCATCGAGAAACTGCGTGAGTGGCGGCCTTATGTCATTGTGGGTGCATTTGTTGTTGGGGCTATTTTTACCCCGCCGGACGTGATTTCTCAGTTTATGATGGCCGTGCCAATGTGGTTGTTGTTTGAGCTCGGGATATTTTTGGCGAGCTTTATTTCACGGCCAGTGCCCGTTGAACCATCCAGCTTGGCTAATGATGTTAGTGATCAATAACAGGATGAGTTACCAGCTGAGTTACTACTGAGTTACTAGTGTGGTGCCCCAAAAAACATAAATGTCTGATCTGTAGAAGTTGCTTGTGCAATATGGGCAGCTTTAGTGGTGCTGGGGCACGTTTGATCACGTGAGATGGTGTAATTTTACCTAACCTAGACCGAGCATTCTTGAGCTAACACCGTTGAGCTAACACCCTTGTGCTAGCTTATATTTCAGTTAGGGGGTAATTCCACCCCCCGGCATCGTTGTTTTATTCTTCCACTTTTGGCGTTGGCCGCTTGCTGATGTTTACATCGGCATAAAAAGTCTTGCCTGCACGCATGAGTTTCAAGCGTGAGACTTTTCCTGGTTCCAGCTTTGCGATAAGGCCTAGCATCGATTGTGCATCTTTAACGGGTTTGCCTGCAATATCGAGCAACACATCGCCAGGTTGAATGCCTGCCTTTTCAGCTGGTGCATTGCGAACAACACCGGCAATGATGGCGCCATCCGTAGTGGGGAGTTTGAAGGATTCGGCCAGTTCTGGCGTAATTTCTTGCACCTCTACGCCTATCCAGCCACGCGTGACGGAGCCATTTTTTATAATTTCTTCCATGATGGTTTTGGCCAGTGAGACGGGAATGGCGAAACCAATGCCCATAGAGCCACCGCTTTGGGAATAAATGGCTGTATTGATGCCAATTAAATTACCATTTGTATCAATGAGGGCGCCACCTGAATTTCCTGGGTTGATAGCGGCATCGGTTTGGATGAAGTTTTCAAACGTATTGATGCCTAAGTGCGATCTGCCAAGGGCAGAAACAATGCCGGATGTGACTGTTTGGCCCACGCCAAAGGGGTTGCCGATGGCTAGGACAATATCACCCACGCGCAGGCTGTCACTATTGCCAAAGGTAATGGCAGGGAGTTTGTGATTCACTGGCAGGCGTAATACAGCCAAGTCGGACTCCGGGTCAGAGCCAACCACCATGGCTTTATATTTTTGACCATCATTACTGGCAACTTCAATTTCATCGGCACCATTGATGACATGAAAGTTAGTCAAAATATACCCTTCGGCAGAAACCACAACGCCACTACCAAGACCAGATCGACGTTCCGTACCACGTTCGGTACCGTTGCCTAAGCGGTCGCCAAAAAAGTGGCGAAAGAGCGGGTCGTCCTGCAACGGATGGCGGGGCACTTTAATTGCTTGACTAGTGTAAACATGGACCACTGCAGGCAAGGCTTTTTGCGCCGCGTTAGCATACGAGCCTGGGCGGAGCGTTTCTGTGGTGGTTGGCGCTTCAATGACGGTTACCGGTTGCACAGAGCGGGTAGCAAATGTGGGCCAGGCTGAAGGCCAAGTTGCCAACCACTCTGGTTTGAGTGTTTTGAGCGTAAATAGCAAGGCGATACAAACGGTAACGGTTTGGGCAAAGGTGAGCCAGAGACGGCGCATAATGAGCTCTTTGAGAAAAAGAAGGTTGAAAATGCAACGAGAAGAATTGCGTATATATCTTGACGCGCTACTGGAGGCGGCAAGCTTTCGAGATTATTGCCCAAATGGTTTGCAAGTGGAAGGTAAAGCAGAGATAAAGCGCATCATTTGTGGTGTTACAGCGAGCCAAGCGTTAATCGATGCTGCGATTGATCGTCAAGCGGATGCCCTGCTGGTGCATCATGGCTGGTTCTGGAAAGGGGAGGATGGTCGCATAACGGGCTATCGCAAGCAACGCTTAGCCAGCCTCTTGACGCATGACATGAGCCTCTTTGCCTACCATTTGCCATTGGATGCGCACCCAACCCTAGGCAATAATGCACAGCTTGCGCAGCGTTTGGGTTGGACAATCGAAGGCAATTTTAGTAATCAGAACATTGGCTTTTTCGGCGTCCCGCCAGCGCCGACTTTTGCAGGCGACCTTGCTGCTTTGGTAGCGCACTGTTTAGGGCGTACCCCTTTGTTGATCGGTGATGCGACACGCACAGTCAAACGCATTGCGTGGTGCACGGGCGGCGCACAAAGTTATTTTGAAGAAGCCTTAGTCACCGGTGCAGATATTTTTGTCTCAGGAGAGATTTCAGAACAAACGGTGCATTTGGCGCGGGAAACAGGCATGGCATATCTTGCTGCAGGGCATCATGCAACCGAGCGTTACGGCGTTATGGCGCTGGCTGCACAACTCAATCAGATTGGTGATGTCGCGTGCGAGTTTATTGATTTGGATAACCCGGTATAGCTGTGCAATGACCTTAGTCACGTTTTCAAGTGCTTGGTTTTTAGGCAATTCAACGTATTTTTTGTGAGCGATGTTGCTATGCCGTAAGGTATTACTGCAATCGAAAAGTGACCGGAAGCAGGCTTTGCTGTGGATTACCTGGAAATGTGCCAATTTTTCGGGCGGCATTCAAGGCCGCTTCGTCCAATAGAGCATGGCCGGAGCTTTTAGCTAGATCAAGAGAAATAACTTGCCCTTTTTCGTTCAGGTTAAGCAACAGTATGGCTTCGCCTTCCAAGCCTTGTTCAATGGCTAATGGTGGGTAAAACAGATGTTTGGATAAAGCCGCTTGCGCATGACTGAGCGCCAGGCCTCGAAGCTTTCGAGGCTGGCGGATCGGATGCGGATTTGGACGAGACTGAATGTGCGTTATTTTTTCTGGCACTTGCGGTGATCGCGATGTCTGTGGCGATTGTGACAAACCCTCTTCAACAAATGTCCGATGTGATGCTTCTGGTTGAGGGCGAAGCCTTGTCTGCAATAATAGTGGCGCAGCACTCAAGGAAGATGATTTTTCTGATGACAAGGGTATCGCTGGTTTAGTCCTTGATTGCGCTGATACTCTATCGAACCAAGCGGGTGCGATGAGTAGAAAGAAATGTGCAGCCAAACTGAATAGGCACGCGTTAAATAGGCGCATGACGTAATTTTACGAGCTTGTTCGGCCAGATGCGTAACTTGAAAAATGAATATCACTTCTTGGCGAACGCCGACCTGAAAAACAAATGTACCATTGCACCAAAATAATGCATGAATCTTCAAAATCGAGTGATTGCGGTGCAACTTGGTCGGGTAATTGTCGTTTATTTGCTGCTAGCAGTTGCTTTGATCATGGCATGAACCCTGCTAGTAACCATTTAGGTAATCACTTAGGTGTCGGTTGATATGAAATTTATCTATGACGAAATGCGCGATCCAACAGGGGGTGTGCGTACGAACTACAACAGCTTCGCCAATTGGCTGGAAGCGACCTCCCCTGATGTGATTGCGCGTAAACGGCGCGAAGCGGATCTGGTGTTTCACCGCGTAGGCATTACCTTTGCTGTGTATGGGGACAATCAAGCGAATGCGGAGCGGTTAATACCATTCGACATTGTGCCACGCATTATTGCGGCGCAAGAGTGGCAGCTCATTGAAGCTGGGCTGCGTCAGCGGGTGAAAGCGTTGAATGCCTTTTTGCATGATGTGTATCACGACCAGGAAATTATCAAAGCAGGACGTATCCCTGCCCAGCAAATATTGGGGAACTCGCAATATCGCAAGGAAATGCAAGGTATTGATGTGCCTGGCAACATCTATGCGCATATTGCCGGGGTTGATTTGGTGCGCGCGGGTGAGGGCGAGTATTACGTGCTGGAAGATAATCTGCGTACCCCGTCGGGTGTGTCTTACATGCTCGAAGATCGCAAGATGATGATGCGGCTTTTCCCGGAATTATTTTCTCGTCAGGCGATTGCGCCGGTTGAGCATTATCCGGATTTACTACTGGATAACCTGCGCTCTGTTGCGCCTGACAACGAAGAGTATCCCAACGTGGTTGTCATGACACCAGGTCAATTTAACAGTGCATATTTTGAACATGCATTTCTGGCGCAGCAAATGGGCGTTGAACTGGTTGAAGGTAACGATCTGTTTGTACGGGATGACACTGTGTACATGCGGACAACTCACGGGCCACGGCGGGTACATGTGATTTATCGCCGGATTGATGATGATTTTATTGATCCACTTGCATTTCGCAAAGACTCAGTCCTGGGGGTGCCGGGCTTGTTTTCTGCGTATCGCGCTGGGCGCGTCACTTTGGCAAATGCCGTGGGAACAGGGATTGCCGATGATAAAGCCATGTATATCCATGTGCCAGAGATGATCCGTTTTTACTGTGGAGAAGAGCCGATTTTGTCCAATGTGCCAACATATGACCTGGGCAAAACGAAGGATCTGAAATACGCTCTCGATCACTTGGCAGAGCTGGTGGTGAAGGAAGTGCATGGCTCCGGAGGTTATGGGATGCTGGTCGGACCGGCTGCCACTCAGGACGAACTGCGCTTGTTTCGCGAGAAAATTGTCGCCGAACCTTCTCGCTATATTGCGCAGCCAACCTTGGCACTCTCTACTTGCCCAACATTTGTTGAGAGCGGTATTGCACCAAGACATATTGATTTGCGACCTTTTGTTCTTTCTGGCAAGGAGATCACCATGGTGCCGGGTGGCTTGACGCGGGTCGCTTTAAAGGAAGGATCTCTGGTGGTCAATTCATCGCAAGGCGGCGGCACCAAGGATACTTGGGTGCTGGAGAACTAAGATGCTGTCATCAACCGCAGATCACCTGTTCTGGATGGCGCGCAGCATGGAGCGCGCTGAAAATACGGCACGGATGCTGGACGTGACTTATCGCATGTCATTGCTCAAGCATTCCATGGATACCTTTAATGAATGGCGAGCGATGCTTTCCATTAGTGGCTTGCATGAAGATTACGAGGCACTTCATACGGAAGTCACGCCAGCTAAGGTCATGTATTTCATGACTTTGGATGCAAAAAACCCTGGCAGCATCTCCAGTAGCTTGTCTCGCGCAAGAGAAAATGCCCGAGCGGTGCGTGGTGCCATTACGTCTGAAATGTGGGAAGCGCTCAATCATACCTGGCTTGAAATGCGGGAGCATCAGGCTCGGGGAATTTCAGAGGATGGTATTTCAGCGTTTTTTGAGTGGGTCAAGGAACGCTCGCATTTATCGCGGGGCATCACCTATGGCACTTTGTTGCAGGATGATGCATTTCGGTTTTTGCGTTTGGGTACGTTTTTGGAGCGTGCAGACAATACCGCGCGAATTCTTGATGTGAAGTATCACATCTTGCTGCCTAGCCTGGCGGATGTTGGTGGTGCTGTTGACTACTATCAGTGGAGTGCTTTGTTGCGCTCGGTGTCTTCGCTGGAAGCTTATCGTAAAACGTATCGTGACGTAATTACGCCCATGCGCGTGGCTGAGTTGCTGGTATTGCGTGCGGACATGCCACGCTCCTTGGCGGCGTGCATGTTTGAAGTCAATCGTTTAATACAAGAAATTAATGGCCCTCGCTCTGGTGAGTTGGCGCGTCGAAGTGGTTTGCTGAATGCTGAACTGCGTTTTGGCACGGTAGAGGGGATTTTTGATGTAGGTTTGCATGAGTACTTAAATGAATTTTTAGCGCGCATCTATGAGCTGGGTGATTTGGTGAATACCACTTATTTTTGGTCGACAGATGAATGAGGGGTTGATTGTGCAATGAAGACTTTTTTGATTGCTTGCTGATCTTTTAAGCTTCCGCTATCTTTGCCCTTTTGAATACGTGAATGTGATCTTATGACTTATTGTGTTGCCACCATGATTGATGCCGGCTTCGTTTTCGCCTCTGATTCGCGAACCAATGCGGGCGTGGACAATATTTCCACTTTTCGCAAAATGAAAGTGTTTGAGCATCCCGGCGAGCGGGTCTTGGTGATCGTCAATTCTGGTAATTTGGCCGTCACACAGGCGACGATCAATCATTTAGAGCAAGCTATCCGGCGCAATCTGGATATGCACGTGATGAATGCCCCGTCAATGTATGACGTTGCTGAGTTGGTCGGGCGATCGCTGCGTGAAGTGCGCCATCGTGATGGCCCGTTCTTGATGGAAAACAATGTTGATGCGCATGCCAACTTTATTGTGGGTGGACAAATTGCCGGCGAATCGCAACGTTTGTTCATGGTGTATTCCGAGGGCAACTTTATTGAAGCAACGCAAGAAACACCGTATTTTCAGATTGGCGAAGTGAAATATGGCAAGCCAATTATTGATCGCGTGATTTCTGCAGGAACCAGCCTTGATGATGCCGTCAAATGCGTGCTGGTCTCATTTGATTCGACTATGCACTCTAATTTGACTGTCGGTCCGCCGATTGATTTGGCGTGCTATGAGCGGGATACGTTGCGACTTTCACGATCTCACCGGTTTGATGCAAACGATCCCTATATGCGTAGCTTGAGTCAGGGCTGGAATGAGGGAGTACGCCGTGCCTTTGCACAGTTGCCAAACTTTGAGTGGTCTTGATTGTTTTAGTCCTTTCGTCTTGATACGACATGTTGCATAACTGGCTAAGTGCGTCTGGGTAGATTGCGGTCTCCCTTTCGTGGCGATGCTATAGGGAAAAAGAAATGACAATTCGCGTCGCGCTGAATCACCAAACCAGTTACCAGTTTGATCGCTCAGTCAAGCTGTGGCCGCATGAGATTCGCTTACGGCCGGCTGCGCATTGTCGCACCCCTATACTGAGCTATTCGCTCAATATTCAACCAGATCCGCATTTCATTAACTGGCAGCAAGACCCGTTTGGTAATTGGGTTGCCCGTGTGGTATTTCCTGATAGTGCAAAATCATTGGAAATCACGGTAGATCTGGTTGCGGACATGACGGTCATCAATCCGTTTGACTTCTTCATGGCGGAAGAAGCTGAAAATTTTCCTTTTAGCTATTCCAAAGACTTAAAGCGCGAGCTGGCGCCGTACCTTGAAACGGAGCCAATGACACCTTTGTTTGCGCAATGGCTGGCACGCACGAAAAGTGAACTGCTGGCGCAGAAAATGCGCACGATTGATATGCTGGTCACTGTTAATCAGCGTGTTCAGCGTGATATTGCTTACATTGTGCGGATGGAGCATGGGGTACAAACGCCAGAGCAAACGCTGGAATTAGCGCGGGGTTCTTGTCGTGATTCTGCGTGGTTGCTGGTGCAGGCATTGCGTCATTTTGGTTTGGCGGCGCGCTTTGCTTCCGGCTATTTGATACAGCTTGTTGCTGATGTAAAGGCACTTGACGGGCCTTCAGGTACAACGGTCGATTTCACTGATTTGCATGCCTGGACAGAAGTTTATATCCCCGGTGCTGGCTGGATTGGTTTGGATCCCACCTCAGGCCTGCTCGCCGGGGAAGGGCATATTCCTTTGGCTTGTACGGCGATGCCGGCTTCTGCAGCACCTGTTATCGGGGCGACTGGAAAGTGCGAGGCCCACTTTGATTTTTCTATGGAAGTGACGCGTATTCACGAAGATCCACGGGTAACCAAACCCTACACGGATGCGCAATGGCAGGCGATACAGAATGTCGGCTTTCAGGTGGATGAAGAATTGAAAACGCAGGATGTGCGACTCACCATGGGAGGCGAGCCCACGTTTATTTCCATCGACAATATGGATGGCGAAGAATGGAACTACACCGCGTTATCGGCCGAAAAAAGTGACCTGTCGCGTGCGCTGTTGCTGCGCCTGCAAGATGCTTTTGCACCGGGTGCAATGCTGCATTTTGGGCAGGGGAAATGGTATCCCGGTGAGCCGTTGCCGCGTTGGGCGCTGGGTTGTTACTGGCGTAAAGACGGCCTGCCGCTGTGGAGTGAGAAAAAAATGCTGGCGCTGGAACCTGCAAGTCCACCGCATTGCGTGACGGATGCGCAGCGCTTTATTTATCATCTGGCATTGCTGTTGGGCCTGGATACAGAATTTGTTATTCCCGCCTATGAAGATGTAATGCATATCGTCGATCAAGAGCAGCGCTGGCCGGAAAATTTTGATCCATTGTCGGCTGATCTAAAGCAGGCAGACGAGCGTCGTCGCATGGCGAGTATTCTGGAAAAAGGACTAGGTGAAATCGCTGGTTACGTGTTGCCGATCAAGGCGTTGCCTCGGCCTCTTGAAAAGAGCGCCAAGGAGGCAAAAAAAGTGCCCAAAGGCAATGCGCGCCGTCTCGCCAGCGCCGACTTTTTGTCCAGTCCTTGGCCTTTACGGCGTGAGCATCTTTATCTTATTCCGGGCGATTCGCCTTTAGGGTTGCGCTTGCCGCTGGCTTCCTTGCCAGTCGTTGCCGAGAAGGATAAAGAGGCTGCTTTCGGGCGCGATCCGTTTGACGCAGTGGAGGCGTTGGATGGCGATCAAGTTTCAGCAGAGGAAAATAGCCAAAGCAAAAAAAATATTAAAGTGAGCAAGACAGAGTATGCCGCGCATGAAATTGTGCATACAGCGTTATGCCTGGAAGTGCGTGACGGTATCATCCATGTGTTCTTGCCACCGATGGACTTTCTTGAAGACTTCATTGATCTGCTTGCTGCTGTTGAAAAAACAGCGGTGACGCTTTCGCTGCCAGTGCGTATCGAAGGTTATCCCCCGCCGAGCGATCCACGGATTAGGGTTTTTAAAATCACGCCTGACCCCGGTGTAATTGAAGTCAATATCCAGCCAGCCGCGTCGTGGCCTGAACTGGTAGAGAACACGCAAACCCTGTATGAGGCTGCCCGCCTGACGCGCCTGGGGACGGATAAATTCATGCTTGATGGTCGCCATACCGGTACTGGCGGTGGCAACCATGTCACGCTAGGCGGCGCGACACCAGCTGATTCGCCCTGTTTGCGGCGGCCGGATATATTGATGAGCCTGATTACCTATTGGCAAAATCATCCCGCGTTGTCTTACCTCTTTTCCGGCATGTTTATCGGGCCGACAAGCCAGGCGCCACGTGTGGATGAGGCGCGACATGAAAGTTTGTATGAGCTGGAAATTGCTTTTCAGCAAATGGCCGAGCGACTAAAACCAGGCGAGGAAACTTTGCAACCTTGGTTGGTGGATCGTCTATTGCGTAATTTGCTGATTG
Source organism: Rhodocyclaceae bacterium UBA6160 (assembly GCA_002422995.1). Taxonomy (GTDB): domain Bacteria; phylum Pseudomonadota; class Gammaproteobacteria; order Burkholderiales; family Rhodocyclaceae; genus Rugosibacter. The sequence goes on along the minus strand of DIUK01000159.1, from coordinate 15,416 downwards.
ATTTATCCGGCAACACGCATCGTGCTGAATTTTGCATTGACAAGTTGTACTCTCCGGATGGATCCGCCGGACGCTTGGGCTTGCTTGAGTTTCGTGGCTTTGAGATGCCGCCACATGCGCAGATGAGCCTGGTGCAAATGCTGTTGTTGCGTGCGCTGGTGGCACGCTTTTGGAAAACGCCTTACCAGGGCCGGCTGACGCGCTGGGGAACCGAGCTGCATGATCGCTTTATGCTGCCGCATTACGTAGCGCAGGATATGCGCGATGTCGTGCTGGATTTACAGAAAGCGGGTTATCCTTTTGCGTTTGAATGGTTTGCGCCGTTTCTTGAATTTCGTTTTCCGCGCTTTGGTACGGTAGTGCAACATAATATTGAAATCGAATTGCGCCAAGCCATTGAGCCTTGGCACGTGTTGGGCGAAGAAGTCAGCGCTGGCGGGACGGCGCGATATGTGGATTCCTCGCTTGAGCGCTTACAAGTGAAAGTGCGGCAAATGAACGATGCGCGTCATATCGTTACCTGCAATGGTCGCGCTGTACCTCTTAGTCCCACCGGTGTGCGTGGTGAATATGTGGCCGGTGTGCGTTATCGTGCCTGGGCTCCACCGTCAGGTTTACATCCAACCATCGGAGTGCATACACCACTGGTGTTTGATTTGGTAGACACGTGGAATGGCCGCTCGATTGGCGGCTGCACCTACCACGTGGTACATCCGGGCGGACGCAACTACGATACCTTCCCGGTGAATGCCAATGAGGCGGAAGCACGCCGCGTGGCGCGATTTTGGGGTCATGGGCACACGCCAGGTGTCATGCATGTGCGACGCGAAGGCCGCAATCCGGATTACCCCATGACGCTGGATCTGCGCCGCGCACCGGAAGTCTGGCTGGATGGCGCAGCAGCAGGTGAAGCAAGTTGCATGGCGGCAGAACAGCAGCAGCAGCAACAACAATAATCTATCTGCGTATTTTTTCGGTACGGTAGGCTGTGAGCGGCATGTTGTACATCGTGATGGCGTGAGTGCTTTCAAGTCAGCATTCGCGAGTTTCATACCCGTCCCATTTATACTGTGCAGCATGAATAAATGGATTATTAGCTTGATTTGTTGCTGGGTGGCACTGGTTGCAGCTAGCGCGTCTGGGCAAAGTTTGCCGGATCGCTTGCCTGATCGCGTCACGTTTTCAGTTGTTATTGAGCGCGGCGATATTGCGCAGGCGACGCGTTGGCTTGATGCAGGCTTGCCGCCGGATTTTGCCGGAAACCTGATCGGCAGTGGATTGATGATTGGCGCCTGGGAAGGCAGCATTCCCATGATGGCGCTGTTTTTGTCGCGAGGTGCTGATGTCAATGCACAAAACGCACACGGTGAAACGGCTTTGCTACATGCCAGCTGGAAAGGGCATCTGGCTGCGGTGCAATGGTTGATAGCTCACGGAGCCGCAGTTAATAGGCAGGGCAAAGCCTGGTCTGCTTTGCACTATGCCGCGTTTGCAGGACACGCTGACATAGTCGATTTCTTGCTCAAGCAACATGCCGATAGCAATGCGCCATCACCCAATGGCTCCACCCCGCTCATGATGGCTGCGCGCGAAGGTAAGGGGAAAGTAGCGACAGCCTTACTCGCCGCTGGCGCACAAAGCAGCATAACAAATGATAACGGCGAGAATGCAGTTCAGTGGGCCATGCGCAATAACAATGTGTATATCGCGCGTGAGATTGCAGGCAGCAAACAGTTCGCCGTGCTCGCTGAACGGCCAATAGCGTCTTGGGGAAAAGCGCAACGTTCGCAGGCGATATCCGTCAAAGTCGATACGTTATTGGCACAGGCCAATAAAATGGCGGTTGCAGGGCAAAAAGAGGCTTCATTAAAGCTTTATCGTGAGGCGCTCAGTGTTTTGCGTAACGCCAATGATGGGCAGAAGAATGCAGTTCAGGCAACAGCGAAAAAATCGCTTCCGGCTATTACCGGGCTGGTTATTTCTGCACAACGCAAAAATCAGGCTAATCAAACAACGGCTGTGCAATATGCTACACCGGCAATCACTAGCAACATAAAATCCAGCGCAGAGTCTGCACCCGCAACAAATGCAGCGGATAATTCAGTCGAAGGCTGGTTACAACGGGCGCGAACGCTTGAGGCAGCAGGGCGTCGTCAAGAAGCGATACAGGCATACCGCCAAGCCGCAACCCTTTTGCGTCAAGCGCAGTAGTTAATCCGTTTGTGTATTGGTATGCAGCAGACTTCCCGGTGACTCTGCATGGCTAGTCGCGCATGGACATTTAATATAAAGAACAGGTCGTTTCGAAAACGGGACTTGCTTCGCGGCGTATCACCAGCGCCGACTTTTTATACGCGGTGACTGGACTTTACAATGTTGTATGCAAGGTTAATTGTGGCAACGTAAAACGCTTGAATTGTGACGAGCAGCAGATGAACATGGGGCTAAATCAGGTCATTCAAGCCATCCGTTCTCAAGTTGAATGGGCGTGGTATTATCCCGCGTTGCAGCAAAATGCTGGGTTGCTTTCTATCGAGTTGCTTCCTGGTTACTGCCCATTTGTTTAATTGTTCAATCATTCATGGCTCAGAAGGCACATGTGTCTGCACTATGTATTCATGCCTGCCCCTGTGCTTAATTATTTCCCGCATTTAATGTATGCCTTTACCTGACCCCATCACCGCGCGCAAGTTAGTACATATTCGCCGCGTGGAAATTGAATGCTGGGTGCGTGACGATGGACTCGTTGATCTCGAAGCCCGCATGGTGGACTTGAAGGATAAGGATTATCCCTTGCCGCCTGCATTAGGCGTGCGACTCAAGGGCGAACCCTTGCACGACATGCGGGTTCGTCTGACTGTCGATCTGGACATGATGATTCAAGATGCCTTTGTCAGCTCAGATGCTGTGCCTTACCCTGGCGGTTGCGACACTATTGCGCCCGTGTATCAAAAGCTCATCGGATTGAGCTTGACGAAAGGTTTTCGACGCTCAATAACCGAGTTATTTGGCGGCGTGAGAGGCTGCTCTCATATTACCGAACTGCTAGGCGCATTGCCCACAGCTGCATTTCAGACCATGGCGAGCTTGCAACGCGAGCAGGGCCGCATGGACTGGGATGACGCCGTAACCCAACAACCGCCGCAGTTAGATCATTGCCATGCGCTTGAGACATCAACAGAGACTGTCCGCTTGTTCTACCCGCGCTGGTATCGGCCGTTGAAAGCGGTGGCTAAGACTCAGAGAGAATCAACAAGCAGCAAGTAGCAAGCAGTAAATCCAGTAAAATCAGCAGACTTTGCATTACCCCGTAACACCCATAATGACTAAGTAATATTAACCACCATCAGTGACTACAAGGATAAGGATGACGCATGAAAATTCATGAATATCAGGGTAAGGAACTCCTGAAGCAATTTGGTATGACGGTGCCCCGTGGCATCGCCTGTTTCTCGGTGGACGATGCAGTGAAGGCCGCTGAAGAGCTTGCGAAGACCTGCGGTACCAAAGTATGGGTTGTCAAAGCACAAATTCATGCGGGTGGTCGTGGTAAAGGTGGCGGAGTCAAAGTTGCCAAATCGCTTGATGAAGTGCGTCAATACGCCAGCCAGATTCTTGGTATGCAGCTTATTACCCATCAAACCAGTGCCGAAGGTCAAAAAGTAGGACGCCTGTTGATCGAAGAAGGTGCGGACATTAAAAAAGAGTATTACCTTGCCGTGCTGACCGATCGTGCCACGCAAAAAGTGGCGATCATGGCCTCTTCTGAAGGGGGTATGGATATCGAGGAAGTTGCTCATGCAACGCCCGAAAAAATTCTGAAAGAATTTATTGACCCACTAACCGGCGTGACTGACCTGCAAGCGTCAAACCTGGTTAAAGGCATTGGCGTGCCTGAAGCTTCCCAAATAGATGCTATGCAGCAACTGAAGTGTTTGTATAACTGCTACATGGAAACGGACGCCAGTCTGGCTGAAATCAACCCATTGATTTTGGAAGGTAATGGCAGGATCAAGGCGCTGGATGCAAAGTTCAACTTTGACCCCAATGCGCTGTTTCGCCATCCGGAAATAGTTGCCTATCGCGATCTGGCTGAAGAGGATCCCGCTGAAATTGAAGCATCCAAATTTGATCTCGCTTACATCTCGCTTGACGGCAATATTGGCTGCTTGGTCAATGGCGCAGGCTTGGCGATGGCAACCATGGATACCATCAAGTTATTTGGTGCAGAGCCGGCTAACTTCCTTGATGTAGGTGGTGGTGCAACGACCGAGAAAGTGACGGAAGCTTTCAAAATCATGCTTAAAAACCCCGCAGTCAAGGGTATTTTGGTAAATATTTTCGGCGGCA
>DIUK01000159.1:0-11015 GCA_002422995.1 Rhodocyclaceae bacterium UBA6160 | reverse complement strand
CTGCTGACACGATGGCAGAAGCGGCTACCAAGATTGTTGCAGCCGTTCGCTAAGGAAAACCTACTATGTCAATTCTGATCAATAAAAACACCAAGGTCATCACGCAAGGTATTACCGGCAAGACTGGCCAGTTTCATACCGAAAAATGTCAGGAATACGCCAATGGCAAAAATTGTTTTGTCGCCGGTGTGAATCCGAAAAAAGCAGGCGAAAAGATTTTTGATATTCCGATTTATGGTTCAGTCAAAGAAGCAAAATCGGAAACTGGTGCGACCGTTTCAGTGATTTATGTTCCACCAGCAGGTGCGGCAGACGCAATCTGGGAAGCTTGTGAGGCTGACCTTGACCTGGCTATTTGCATTACTGAAGGTATCCCCGTGCGCGATATGCTGATGGTGCGCAACAAAATGAAGCAGAAAGTTGCCAATGGCGGCAAAGAAACATTATTGCTAGGCCCAAACTGCCCGGGTTTGATTACACCAGATGAAATCAAGATTGGCATCATGCCTGGGCATATTCATCGTAAAGGGCGTATTGGCGTGGTTTCACGTTCTGGCACACTGACCTATGAAGCTGTGGCGCAGCTTACCGAAATCGGTTTGGGTCAATCGTCAGCGGTTGGTATTGGTGGTGACCCGATCAATGGCTTAAAACACATCGATGTAATGCGCATGTTTAATGAAGATCCGGACACAGATGCGGTGATCATGATCGGCGAAATCGGTGGCCCGGATGAGGCTGAAGCAGCTATCTGGTGCAAAGCCAACATGAAAAAACCCATTGTCGGCTTTATTGCCGGTGTGACTGCACNNCGTCCGAAATGGCCAAGTTGCTCAAAGCCATGTTGTAACGAAACAAGATTTCCTTGTGCTTTCAAGGAAAGTTTTAAAAGCCGCTCTGAACTTTATCAGAGCGGCTTTTTTATTCTCTATCCACTAGTGTGCAATGAATTAACGGTAAATTAATGATGTTATGGCCAGCTAGCCGGACTAATTTTTGTAGCAAAATGGGCTTAAAGTAAGCGAAGGCTAGATAACTTGTTATCTGCCTCCATCTGCTAGTTTCTGCGTCAGGGTTTGACACAGTGGATTGTTGTATTAAATGGAGAGCAAATGCAACGAAATGCAGTCCTAGAAATGGTCGCCCAGACTGACCCAGGGAAGGTTAGATCAGGTAATGAGGATGCTGTGTGGACGAGCATTGCTTGCGGAAGTGTCATTCTTGCAGATGGGATGGGGGGTTATAACGCCGGAGAAGTGGCTAGTCATATGGCAACTTCAGTGATGGGGGCGCAACTGGAAAAAGCATTTGCCAAGCGAGCCGGGATAACCACTAAATCCGCAGCATTGTCCTTGACCAATGCGGCGATAAAAGTAGGCATTGCAGAAGCTAACCGTGCTATTTTTTCATTGTCAAAAACGCAAGAGCAGTATGCCGGCATGGGAACAACCATCGTTGCGGGGGTGTTTCAAAGATCTTTTCTGACTGTGGCACATGTTGGTGACTCTCGACTGTACCGTTGGCGCGGGAAACAGCTTCAGCAAATGACGACAGATCACTCCTGGTTGGAAGAGCAAATTGCACTTGGTTCACTAACCCGTGAGCAAGCGCATTTGTCGCGGAATAAAAATTTAGTCACCCGTGCTGTGGGGGTCGATGCCCAGGTTTCTCCTGAAATCAACGTGCATGAAACTGCTGATGGGGACGTCTATCTGTTTTGCTCTGATGGACTTAATGATATGTTGTCTGACTCAAAGATTGCGTTGATATTAAGTAAGTGCTCGGAAAATCTCGATTTGTGCTGCTCACAGTTGATACAATCCAGCATTGACCAAGGAGGGCGGGATAATGTCTCCGTCATCTTGGTCAGGGTGATCGCAACTGCTGCATCTGCTGCACCTGCTAATGATAGATTTTTTTTGAATGGATGGCGTCGTTTCTCAACTTGGTTTAAATCATGTCGTTTTGTGAAGGAATAAAGGAATGTCAAAACTAATTCTTAGTATTGATGGTGCACTTTTGAAAGAGATTCCTCTCACCAAGGAGCGAATTACGATAGGTCGTAAACCGCACAATGATATTCAAATCGACAATTTGGCTATTTCTGGTGAACATGCCGTCATTATCACAGTTCAAGGTGATTCTTTCCTTGAGGACTTGAATAGTACCAATGGTACTTTTGTTAATGGGCAACCTATAAAAAAGCACTTTTTGCAAAGCGGTGAAGTCATCACATTGGGTAAATACAGTCTCAAATACATCAACGACGTAGTGCCTTCAATGAAGAATGATGACTTTGAGCGCACGATGATTTTTCGGCCTGGTACTGCCGCTATTGCTTCGATGGCAGCCATGTCAACCCCAACACCGATGCAAAGTCAGGTGAGATTTACAGATGCCGATACCAGGCTTGACGGCTATCCAGGTAATGGGCAGTTAGCTGGATCGGCTGCTGCGGTTAAAGTTGAAAGTATTCCTGCATCGGCATCTATTGGGCCACTTGGCTTTAGTGACCAAAAAATGCCATCACTCCCGCTTGGTGCAATACAGATTTTATCCGGCAATAATGCAGGCAAGGAATTGGAACTTACAAAGAGTTTAACCACGCTAGGTAAGCCAAAAATACAAGTGGCCGTTATTGCTCGCCGTCCCCAAGGATATTTTATTACACATGTTGAAGGTGATACCTTTCCTATTATCAATGGGATTTCTGTAGGTGCTCAGGCGCAACCGCTTAAAGATTATGATGTGATTGAGCTTGCGGGCATAAAAATGACTTTTTTCTTGAAGCATTAAAGTTCTTTGTCGCTATTTTCAGGCTTCTCTTTAAGCAAGTTTATCCCTCTACACAGGCATTATCGGGCTTGGTATTTTTTCTGAAATACACCATGCGCCGGTAATCAAAATATTGCTGCCATAAAAGTTTAGCCATGAAAATTCGTGTACTTGGTTGCAGTGGCGGTATAGGGGGACATCATTTACGAACTACGTCATTTTTGGTTGATCACGACATCCTAATTGACGCAGGGACTGGCGTCGGTGATTTATCTATTGCCGAATTGGCGCAGATAGACCATGTCTTTATTACTCACTCGCATTTAGACCATGTCGTATCGCTGGCATTCATGGTTGATGCTGTAGGGGATATGCGCGATAAACCATTAACCGTTCATGCGACCGAAGCCACAATACAGATTTTGCGGGAGCATGTGTTTAATTGGTTGATTTGGCCTGACTTTAGCAAAACCCCGGTGGGAAAACCGTTTTTGCACTATTCGCCAATCCGTGTTGCCGAAACGGTAACGCTTGAAGGACGTATGATTACGGCCTTACCCGCTAACCACACGGTTCCAGCTGTTGGCTTTCAACTGAATTCTGGTAGAGCAAGCCTGGTATTTTCAGGGGATACAGGTTCATGTCCAGAGTTTTGGGAATATGTGAATCGAATCTCTAATTTGCGCTATCTGATTATTGAGTGTGCTTTCCCGGATCAAGAACTGGCATTGGCCAAGAGCTCGAAACATTTGTGTCCCAGCTTGTTGATGAAAGAGCTAACCTTTTGGCAGCATCCATATCCCGATGATGTTGGCATTTACATAACGCACTTAAAGCCAGGGCAAATTGAAATGACAATGCAAGAACTTGCCGCACATGGAGGTTCTCATCATTTACAGATTTTGCAGGGGCATCAGTGGTTTGATATATAAATAGATCTAGCTGGATTATCTTGCTTTTCAGGAATTTTCAAAATGAATGACACATTGGATAGCCAATTGACTCAAAACGCGAAAGAGAGTGAGCATCGTTTGGCATTTTTGAAGCACCTGCAAATGGTGACTAATAGAATCCATGCAACATCTGACATTGATGAATTGATGCTCGAGCTGTCAGAAGATGTTTGTGGTTTATTCAATGCAGAGCGGCTGACAATTTACGCAGTTGGTGAAGATAAGGCCTCTATTGTCTCGAAAGTTAAAACAGGGTTGAGCACTCAAAAGAATTTGCGTTTACCTATTTCTGCGCAAAGTATTGCTGGTCATGTAGCGCTCTCGCGAAGTGTCCTGAATATTCATGATGTTTATGACGACGCAGAGCTTAAATCAATCAGCCCTGATCTTCGATTTTTGAAAGAAGTCGACAAGCGCACGGGATATCGAACAAAGCAAATGCTTGTAGCACCAGTTATTGATTTGCCCAGTAACGAACTTTTAGGGGTAGTTCAGATACTGAATACCAAAGATGGAAAGCCGTTTTCCGAGGTTGCCTTAGAAGGGATTAAAAGTCTGAGTGAAACTTTGGCCATTGCTTTTTCTCAACGTAATAAACCGGTTAGGTTAATAAAAACAAAGTATGACTTTCTCGTTGCAGATGCAGTTATATCTGCTGAAGAGCTAGAGTCTGCACAGCGTACGGCACGACGTAAAAATCTGGATTTAGAAGATGTGCTAACCAATGAATATCAAGTCAAGTTAAGTAATTTAGGTGCTGCCTTATCCAAATATTTTGGTGTTCCTTATGAACCATTCAGAGGCGATCGAATTAAACCGATTGATCTGCTCAAGAATCTGAAGTTTGACTATCTGCAACAGAATCAATGGGCACCAGTAGAAGAGAGTGCAGAGGGTATTGTGATTATTTGTACAGACCCAGAGCAGATTATGGGCGCACGCGTTGTAAAAAACATTTTCCCTCGCGCGAAAATTACCTATCGTGTGACTTCTCACCACGAGTTTAGACAAACCCTGGATCAGTTATTCGGGAATAGTGGTGTGCCAGGCTTTACTGACGATAGCTCAGTAGGGGATATGCTTGCTACCCTTGATCAAGACGAGCTGGAAGTTGACGGCGGGTTAGAAGTATCCGCTTCAGCAGACAATGAACTAGTGAAGCTTGTTAATAAAATTATTATCGATGCTTATCAACAAGGCGCATCTGATATTCACATCGAGCCGGGGTTAGGCAAAGACAAAGTGCTAGTGCGGTTTCGTAAAGATGGCACATTAGTGAAATACGTAGAAATACCATCCAGCTATCGAAGTGCGATGGTCGCGCGGCTAAAAATCATGTGTGACCTGGATATCGCTGAACGTCGCAAGCCGCAAGATGGAAAAATCAAATTTAAAAAATATGGCCCGTTAGATATTGAATTACGGGTAGCAACCATACCTTCGACAGGCGGGGTTGAAGATGTAGTCATGCGTATTCTGGCAGGTGGCGAGCCAATCCCGCTAGATAACCTAGGTGTGCTGCCTACCAATCTGACCAAACTCAAGGCAACCATTTCCAAACCGTATGGTTTGTTTTTTGTATGCGGTCCAACAGGCTCAGGTAAAACCACAACGCTTCACTCGGTGCTTGGCTATTTGAATACCGTGGAAACCAAAATCTGGACTGCCGAAGATCCGGTGGAAATCACCCAGAAAGGTTTGCGCCAGGTGCAGGTAAACAAAAAAGTCATGGATTTCCCCACGGTCATGAAAGCCTTCCTGCGCGCCGACCCTGACATCATCATGGTTGGCGAAATGCGTGATGCTGAAACAACCAGTATCGGCATTGAAGCCTCGCTGACAGGCCATTTGGTGTTTGCCACGCTGCACACCAACAGCGCCCCGGAATCCATTATCCGCTTGCTTGATATGGGCATGGATCCTTTCAACTTCTCTGATGCCTTGCTGGGTATTCTTGCTCAGCGCCTGGCCAAGCGGCTTTGCAAGTGCAAAGAAGCCTATACGCCAGATGAAGATGAAGTGAGACTATTCATGACTGAATACTGCACAGAGCTGATGAACACAGAAGCTTTCAAGACCAATTTTCAGGCGGCCTACGATGCCACATTAGCGCGTTTAATCAAAGACTATGGCAAAGATGGGCATCTGGTTTTCTATCGCGCCAAAGGCTGCGATACCTGTGGTGGCACCGGTTATAAAGGGCGTGCCGGATTGCATGAGCTGATGATAGGCACAGAACCCTTGAAAAAGTTAATCCAAGAACATGCACGTGTCACGCAATTATTTTCTCAAGCGTTGGACGACGGCATGCTCACGCTGAAAATGGATGGTCTGGAAAAAGCGCTGCAAGGCGTGACGGACGTCAAGCAGGTACGTGCGGTTTGTATCAAATAATTAAAGCAGTGCTAATCCAAGATGGAAAGTGTAGAAGATTTTTTTCAAGGTTTGGAACAGCTCAATATTATTGGTGCTGCCTTATCGAAAGAACGTGACACAACTCGGCTGCTGGAAAATATCCTGATTGCAGCCAAGAAAATTACTCGCGCTGATGGTGGCACCCTGTACCGGATGACGGAAGACCAATCTGCATTGCGATTTGAAATTGTGCGCACAGCTTCATTAGCACTTGCTATGGGGGGCACAGCCGGACAAGTGATCGATTTTCCTGACATTCCATTGCGGAATGCGGCTGGTGAGCCAAACCGTAGCATGGTGGCAGCTTATGCTGCGCTACATGAAGAAACAGTCAATATCGCAGATGCCTATCAAACAGTTGGCATCGCTGCGGATTTTGATTTTTCGGGCACGCGTGAATTTGACAAGCGGACAGGTTACCGTTCGCAATCCTTTCTTACAGTACCGATGAAGAATCACGAAGGTGAAATTATCGGTGTGTTGCAGCTAATTAACGCGCTGGATCCCCTCACCCAACAAGTCACTGTTTTCTCTGCAGCCGATCAACGTCTTGCAGAGTCGCTGGCCTCGCAGGCAGCCATTGCGCTCACCAACCGGCAGTTAATAGACCAGCTGGAAAAGCTCTTCGAATCTTTCATCAGCTTGATCAATCTCGCCATTGACGAAAAGTCGCCCTACACCGGCGGCCACTGCCAGCGCGTGCCGGNNCTGACCATGATGCTGGCCGAAGCGGTGGATGCCACCACCGAAGGCCCGCTGGCCGCATTCCACATGGATGACCAGGACCGCTACGAGCTAAAAATTGCCGGCCTGCTGCACGACTGCGGCAAAGTCACCACGCCGGTGCATGTGGTGGACAAAGCCACCAAGCTGCAAACCATTTTTGACCGCATTCACCTGATCGACACGCGCTTTGAAGTATTGAAGCGCGATGCTGAAATTGCCGCCTTGCGCCAGCAATTAGCCCTGCGCGAAAAAACCGATGCATCAGCCGAAGCCCGCGTGCACAGCGCGCTGGCTGAACAACTGCGTGCGCTGGATGCAGACCGTGATTTTCTGCGGCAGGCGAATATCGGTAGTGAATTCATGGCTGCAAACGATCAACAACGTGTGCGCACGATCGGCACTGAGCGGCAATGGCGGAATGTGGATGGCTTGCAGACTGAGTTTCTTACCGCAGAAGAAATGGAAAATCTCGCCATTCGCTCTGGCACGTTAACGCAAAAAGAACGCGAAACCATCAACTATCACATCGTCGCCACCAACAAAATGCTGGAACAATTACCCTGGCCCAAACATTTGAAACGTGTGCCCGAATACGCCGGTGGTCACCACGAGCGCATGGACGGCAAAGGCTACCCAAAAGGTCTCACGCGCGAGCAAATGAGCGTGCAAGCCCGCACCATGGGCATTGCCGATATTTTTGAAGCGCTCACCGCGCGCGACCGGCCGTATAAAAACGGCATGAAACTCTCGCAAGCCATGAATATTCTGGCCAGCTTCAAGCGTAATGGCCACATTGACCCAGACTTATTCACTATTTTTGTGGAACAAAAAGTTTACCTGCGCTATGCACAAGAATTTTTGCCCGCAGAGCAGATTGATGAAGTTGATGACGCCTTGCTGCTGACCTAATGCGTCACGAGGTGACGTTTTTTGTCATTTCGGGCCATTAAGTATTGGCAGCCTGATTTATAACATGATGATTTATAGTGAAAAAATTCTGGCATGCCTATTGCAAAAACATCCATGACGATAACCGTCTTATTTCTTTGCAAAGGAGATTTTATGAAAAAGCTGCAAAAGGGTTTTACCCTGATCGNNTGGCCGCGATTGCGATTCCGCAGTTCAGCGAGTACACCAAGAAGGGTGAGAACAAGTCCGCACAATCGGATGCGAAAAACGTGCTGACTTCAGCGATAGCCAACTCTAACTAATTTAAAGGATATTCAAATGAAAAAGCTACTTGTGATTGGTTTGATTTCCAGCTTCTTCTCGGCGGGGGCGTTTGCTGCAGCTTGCACTGCTACACCTGCTAGCGCTCCTGGTGGTGCAAAAAGTACAGGAGCGGCGACTGGTGGAACGGCTAATACGGAGGAGTGTGTTTGTGATGGTGGTTTAGCAGTGACAAGTGAAGTTAATGGCGGTAAAAGCGCACAGATGGCAACAGCACCAATTTTTCTTCAATCAGGATTTGATGTTAAGTGTTCTGCAAATACGATAGTAAGCTACAACGAAGTCTCGCCCACTGCATTTGCTGTGGCCTCGGGTTCCGTGAAAGGTAACAGGACGTTCAAGGGTTCCACCGCAGGTGGTGCGATTGCCGAGTTTGAGTCCTGCGATTCCCCCGGTTGTACGGGCGCTAAAGTGAGTGATGCAAACGCCTCAGCGACGTTAGACTCTTCGTCCTGATTCAAGCTTGTGTTGTCATAAAAGAGCGTACCTCAGGGTGCGCTCTTTTTACTTGAGGTTTTCTATGTGGCAATTTTTACTTTCCGCCGGACGTGCCGGGCTGCGTAGTCGCAGCATCCAGTCCATCCTAATACTCGGTGTCTTGCTGATGGGCGTGGCCTATCTTTCCGCCTCTTTTTCGCCGCGCCAGCCGCAGACGGTGGCGCTGGATGTGGGGCTGTCCGGCTTGCGTATCACGCTGGTTTTATTTTCACTGTTCTGGGTGCAGGAGCTGGTTGCGCGGGAGATTGAGCGGCGCACGGTGTTGTTCTCGCTGACTTATCCGGTGGCTCGTGGCCACTATATTGTCGGCCGCTATCTGGGTGTGCTGGGTTTGCTGGCCTTGGCCGCCTTATTGCTTGGCCTGATGCTCTGGCTGGTGGTGCTGTTGTTGGGCAAGGGCTATGAGCAGGGTTTTCCCGTGGTGCTCGGTGCGCCCTACTGGAGCACGGTGGCGGGGTTGTGGGTTGATGCGGCGGTGGTTGCCGCCTTTGCGCTGTGGGTTGCCACCTTCTCTACCGTGCCGATGCTGCCCTTGGCGCTGGGGCTGGCGTTTGCCGTGGCGGGAAAAAGCCTGGGCGCAGTGGCCGAGTATCTGGCCAAAGGTGCGGAAGGCGATCAAGCCTTGATGCGTTTTGCGCCCATCATCGATGCGATTCAATGGGTGCTGCCGGATTTATCGCGGCTGGATTTTCGGGCATGGCCGATGTACGACCTGGCGCCAGCGAGCCAGGCGGTCGGGCTGGGTTTTCTGATGGCGGCAAGCTATGTTGCATTGTTGATTACCCTCGCGGTGTTGACCTTCACCCGCCGGGATTTTGAATAGTGACGAAAACTCGGCGCTGGTGATACGGTGAATAAATTGTCCAAACATGGGTTGTCGTTATTCCTGGCTGTGTTTTTGGCTGTTGTGTTTATTGCCAGTACGCAGCGGTTAAAACCCTTGCCACGACAAACGGTGGCAGTTGAAATGCAGGTGGCCTTGCCGCTGTTTGTGCAGGTGTTCATGGCGGCAGGCGACCGGCATCTTGCGGCCAATATCGCGGCGATTCGCGCCCTGGTGGTTTCCACCGAAAAAATGAAACCCGAGGACTACGCCGTGTTGGCCAAGGTGCAAACCGATGTGTCCTGGCTTAACCCGGCGCATGAAGATAACTACTACATCGCCTTCGCCATTCTGGCCCAGTATGGCAAAGTGGATGCGGCGCAAACGATACTCGCGCGTGCCAGCCGTATGCGATTTTTCGATTATCAGCCCGCGTTTTTTTACGGCTTTAATCAGTGGTATTACAAACACGACCCGGCAGGTGCGGCGGCCTGGCTGCGTGAAGCCGCATTAAAGCTGCCTGACCCTGACCAGCAACTGACCATGCAGAACATGGCCGCGCGCTGGGTGGATAAGGTGCAGGATACCGAGCTGGCGATTCGTGTGGTTGAAGCCTTGGCCAAAGAGGCGCGCCGTCCGGATTTTCGTAAATACCTGGAAACGCGCGTCGTGCGCTTGCGCCAATTGCAGCAATTGCGCATCGCCGCTGAAGCCTATCGCGCGCGCTTTGGCAAACCCGTGCCCGATCTGCCAACTTTGGTGACATCCGGCATCCTTCCCGCCTTGCCGCAAGACCCATTCGGTTTCGGCTTTGGTTTTGATCAACAAGGCAACATTGTCTTACGGACTTCTCCCGCGCCATCATGACACTTGCGATCGATATTCACGACCTGCGAAAAACCTATCCCCGCCGCTGGGCTTCGCCGCCATTTGAAGCCCTGAAGGGCGTTTCATTGACTGTTGCCGAAGGCGAGACGTTTGGCTTCATCGGCCCCAACGGCGCGGGCAAAAGCACGCTGATTAAAATTCTCACCGGCGTGATGCGTGGCTCGGCTGGCCAGGCGCGGCTTTTTGGCTGCGATGTGAGTGAGAGCGCCGCGCGCACGGGCCTCGGTTATGTGCCGGAAAACCCCAGCCTGCCGGATTACCTGACGCCGCTGGAAATCCTTGGCATGGGGCTGAGCTTGCATCAACGCAAGGTGGTCAATCAAAAAGCGCATTGCATGCAATGGCTCGGCCGTTTTGGCCTGGCCGATGTGGCGAATAAAACCGTGCGCGGGTTTTCCAAAGGCATGGCGCAGCGCACGGCGCTGGCGCATGCGCTCGCCGTGCAGCCGCGCTTGTTGATCCTGGATGAGCCGCTCTCTGGCCTTGACCCGATCGGCCGCCGCGAGGTGGTGGATATTCTGGCCGGCTACCGGCAACAGGGCGGCACGATTTTTTTGACTTCGCATGTGCTGCACGATGTGGAGCGCCTGGCCGACCGTTTCGGCCTGATCCACCAGGGCGAACTGCGCGCCGTGCGCTCACCGGCGGAACTCGCCGGCGAGGATGACCGCGTGCTGGTGCGCAGCCAGGGCGCAGCAGCGGCGCTG
>DIUK01000073.1 GCA_002422995.1 Rhodocyclaceae bacterium UBA6160 | reverse complement strand
TTGTTGAAAACGCCAAGACACAGCGCCTGGGCACCTGCAATACTGCCGAATCTCTGCTCATCGCCCGTCCGATCGCAGCAAGCCTGTTGCCTGACATTGCAGCCATGCTCACCGCACGCGGCATTGAGATTCGTGGGTGCGATGAAACCCGCGCGCTCGTCGCAAACGCAAAACCGGCCAGCGAAGAAGACTACGCCACCGAATTTCTCGCAGCGATTATTTCCTGCAAGGTGGTGACGGACCTTGATGAAGCCATGAATCACATCAACCGTTACTCTTCCGGCCATACCGAAGCCATCATCACGGAAAACTACACCACTGCACTGCGCTTTTTGCGCGAAGTGGATTCAGCCTCGGTCATAGTGAATGCCTCAACGCGCTTTGCCGATGGCTNNGCTTTGAATACGGCCTGGGCGCCGAGATCGGCATTTCCACCGACAAATTCCACGCCCGCGGGCCGGTCGGCCTGGAAGGACTGACTTCGCAAAAGTGGATTGTGCTGGGCAACGGCGAAGTCCGCGGATAAATCCATCCGATAGATTGATGAATGGCTGCACCGCCAAAATAGAATGACTTCGCGGCGTATCACCGTCCGCTACGGCGAGGAGAGCGTTTCTTGCTCGACCGCCTTCTAGCGCAGTGGCTTCATCAGCGTCGAGCTTTTACAAAACAATTTTCGCCTGAAATTTTTCATTTACTGCGCTGGCCCTGGCGGGACAACGCATAAAGCGAAAGAATGCTCAATCTGACCTCGAAAATTCCTGCCAAAGATTTGCCAAGAGCGGATGGCAAGAAAGCGAAAATAAAACAGGTGCCCTTATCCGCGCCGCCAAACTCGCGCAATCCGGACTGAATCACACACCTTAAATTCTGCACCACGGTCCTGCACTACCCGGTCTGGGCAATTGCCAGCACCGTATCACCATAGCCGACTTTTCCATAAAAAAACCCGATACCAGAGTATCGGGTTAAGCCAGTTCATGACGAACTGGAGGGGAAGGAAAACTTGCCGGGCAATCAGGGCGGGCTGGCGCCTGGCGCAGGTGGCGGATAGTAACCAGGGGGCACAGTTGGCGAACGTGGTTTAGCGCCCTGCGGTTGGGTATTTCTATCAACGAAATTCGCCGGTACCGCAACACGCTGACCTTTGGCATACATGCATTGGGTGTAGGCATTATCGTATTGCCGCTGGGAGCCATAGGATGATTGCCGGCCGGCATCGGCACCCACTGCACTGCCCATGAGCAGACCTACGCCAGCACCAACGCCCGCGCCTTCATGCCCACCCATGGCAGCACCTGCGGCAGCACCGACCACGGTGCCCACAGCGGCACTTTTGACAGCCGCATTGTCCGCTGATTGTTGTGCGCTCGCGCCGCCTATCTGGGTCAGGGCATAGTCCCGGCAAATGGCATCATCGGCCTTGAATTGATCAAAACTCTTCCCAGTACCGGGCAATGCCAAATGACTTGGCCCGGTTGGCAGCGACGTGCAAGCGGCCAACAACAGCACGCCACACAAACTTGCCAGGCCTGTTTGAAATTTCATGTCGTCCTCCTCAATCGTTCACCTTGGCGCAGGTGGTTTTGGCACCACTTTTTGCCACGCGGAACGGCATTCTTTTACATACGGATAATAGGTTTTGGAGTCTTTGCAGTAATACCAATAATTACCGTCGTCCTCTTCATCAACCTCGTCAGGGGCATTTTCAGGCCGTTCGATATAAACCATCGGCGCGGGCTGCTCGATCACCACCGTGCGCGGCGGATAGTAAAACGGCCGGTAATACCAAGGATCCCAATATCCCATGCCGATGCCAATGCCGATATGCGGGCGACCCCAGCCATGGTGACCATGGTAACCGTGGCCGCGATGACCACCATGGCCACCTCTATCTGCCCACGCGCTACCCATTCCTGCAATGGACGCAAGACTTAAAGCGGTCAGCACACAAAATAGTTTAAGTGGTTTCATTTTGTTCTCCATTCATCAAAGCGCATTGCAACGCTTCATTTCATGGTTCCCATTGAAGCACTTTGCTTCATCCTATGTATTTCAAACACGATTTACTTTGTAACATTCTGTGAAAAATCAAAATGCCCCGCCATGAAGAAACTCACCCCACCCGGAATCGCATTAAGTTAAGCCACATTTTCAATCAAAGGTGCCAGCGCACAAGTGGCGCTGATGAAAGCATTGAGCATGGGTTTTAACACCGAAGTTACGCATTCAATTTCGGCGCGATCCCCGACAGAAAGGCTATGAACATAACCATTTCTTAGTTGGCGCGCCAACTTCGTTCCACGCCGCCCCTTACCGCCAAGGAACAAATTTTTTATGTCAGGTTCCGGAAAAATGATTCCGAAATGCCGAATTGCTGCGCCAAGTATTTGAATCTGAATCTTGTCAGCGCTTGGTTTCTATTTCTTGGTGTCATCTTGATAAAACGAAGTTACCTTTCTCGCCAGTACTTCGGCGACAAAGTAACGATCAAGAAACGCATCAAGATCGCCTTGGCACGATAAACCGGGGGAGCGTTGAGTAATCTCAATCAACACTCCCCGTCGTTGCGCTGATAGAGCGACCATTCGATGTCAAGTCGTGCAAAGGTAGCGCTGTAAAATAATGAAAGAAGGTAATGAAAGAAGCGGCCAGGCTCGAATTGTTTTCAGCATTAGACATCATATTTCCAACGCTCCTTACCCTTCGTCTGTACGGAAAAACATATCCCGATCAGCACGCAGCTATAACAAGACTGAATCGATTCACTCCACAATTTTTACCTGCGTCCCTGCCTTGATCACGCCATCAGGGTAAGCGCCATTGATCAGGCGGAGTTGTGCTTCTGCGTGCGGCAGTGTGGCGGCAGAGCGCTTGACCAACTGAGCAAAGCCACCTTGGGGGAATACGGCCAGGCGAATTTTCCATGGGCGGGCCAAGAGGCGATCCTTATCGGTGAGCGCCCTAAAGGTTTTTTCTGCCGCGAGCAGCGTTTCCCGTTCACGCTGCAAGGCTTCTGCACTTTTGGCGGCATGCAGGAAAAGATAATTCTGTTGTTTCGGTCCGGTGAGAATGGTCGCATCCACACTTTGCGTGCCGGTTTGCCCGCCTGATTGCACACGCGCCGTGCCGACAAAATATGTCGCGGCAAAACCGTTAATGGTGGTCTGCGCTGTGCGGCCATTGATCGGGTTGAAAATCTTCTGCACGATATCTGCATGCGTCGTGCCTGCTTCTGCGGGCACAGTGCGCATGATGAGCGCCGCATCTCCCGTGCCGTTAATTAGGGTCAGCTCGCTTGATGTATTTTGTATGCGCCAGCCTGTCGGTGCTGTCAGCGCAAATCCCATGGGCTCATGGAAAAATTGCTGGCCACGGGTAACGCCCTCTTCGCGACTTTCGCCAAAGGTGATGCCATCGATGGCTTTAAGGAAAGCCTCGCGACCACTTGCTGCCTTGGGGTCGTGATGCAGCAAGGCTGTTTGACGAATGTCTTCCAAGCGTTTATCGCTGCTCGGGTGAGATGCCAGCCAGTTAGCGCGGGGCGGCACTGTGCGGCCTTCGCTGCGTGCAATTTCCTGGGAAAACTGCTCTTGATTTTTCAGCATGCGGATGACATCAATCATGCGCGCTGAGTCGTAATGATTCTTCGCCAAATACTCAGCGCCTAGCTGATCTGATTGCAATTCCTGCTCGCGGCCATAGGACGTGATATAGCCTGCCGCGCCAATCTGCGACACCTGGTTGGTAAGGTCGCCCGCGCCGCTATAGCCTTTGTTCTCCAGCACGGCGCCGAGCACATTCGCCAGCAACACACCGACCCCTGCCGCCTGCTGGCGCGTGGCGCGCTGTGAAGCATGGCGTGCGGTCACGTGGCCGATTTCGTGGCCTAAAACCCCCGCCAGTTCTGCCTCGTCATTCAAATAAGCAAGAATGCCGCGAGTAATGTAAACATAGCCCCCTGGCAAGGCAAACGCATTGACTTCCGGGCTATCCAGCACAGTGAAATGCCATTCGAGCGTTGCCCGCTGGGAGGATTTAGCCAACCTTTGCCCCACACTATTTACATAGGCTTGCAGCGCAGGATTCTCCAGCGCGCGGTATTCTTTCAATATCTCCTGGTGCCCTTTTTGCCCGGCTTGCAGCTCGCTGCGTTCATCCATGACTGTACGTTCATATTGCCCCGTCACAGGATTGCGCACGCTGGCGCAGGAGGCGAGAAAAGCTAAAGCGCCAACGATCATAAAAAACCGAAACTTCATTTCATTGCACCTCAAAAATTCATAATCATTACGCTAACAAAAGCTGACGCAACACAAACGGCAAAATCCCGCCCTGACGGTAGTAATCCACCTCAATCGGCGTATCGATACGCAAGCGCAATGTCACGCGGCGCGCATCCCCTGTCGGCGGACGAATCACCAAGGTGACATCCTGCTGCGGTTCAATTGTGCCAGCCAAGCCTTCCAGATCAAACAGTTCATTGCCTGAAATACCTAGCGACGCGGCGGAATCTGTGCCTAAAAACTGCAAGGGCAAAACACCCATGCCTACCAGATTACCCCGATGGATGCGCTCGAAGCTGCGCGCAATGACGGCTTTAACACCCAGCAATTGCGTGCCTTTCGCGGCCCAATCGCGCGAGGAACCGGTGCCGTATTCCTCCCCGC
>DIUK01000008.1 GCA_002422995.1 Rhodocyclaceae bacterium UBA6160 | reverse complement strand
TCCGGCGCCTTGCTCACGCAACTCATGGCCAAGGCGATGAACCGGCCGATCAGCAACATCATCTTCGCGCCGATCACCGGCGAAGCGCAGGGGGGCGCAGGCGTTACCGGCACGATGAAGGAAGCCAGCGCGATGGACGCGGCGGCGATGATGCGCTTTGCGCAAAAAGTCATCATCATCCCCGGCTATGGCATGGCGGTGGCCGGCGCGCAGCACAAGGTGTGGGAAATGACCCGACTGCTGCAGGAAGCCGGCGTCGAAGTCAAGTTCGCCATCCATCCGGTGGCTGGCCGCATGCCCGGCCACATGAACGTACTGCTCGCCGAAGCCGGCGTGCCTTATGACATGATTTTCGATCTGGAAGAAATCAACGAGGAATTCGCTCAAGCCGATGTCGCCCTGGTGATCGGCGCCAACGACGTGGTGAACCCTTCCGCGCGCACGGATAAATCCAGCCCGATCTATGGCATGCCGATTTTGAATGCGGATCTCGCGCAGAACGTGATCGTCAACAAGCGCGGCAAAGGCACCGGGTATTCGGGCATCGAGAACGCCCTGTTCTATGGCGAAAACACGCGCCTGCTGTATGGCAGCGCGCAACAGGCGATTGCCGAAGTCATCGCTAACATCAAGGGCATGCAGGGTTAAAAATAGCGAACGAAAAGCATTGATATGCTCATCAATAAGCGTTAACCATCAGCGCCTACAGATCTTTCAAACGTGCCGAACGTCAAAAAAATGTACTCGATTGCGGCCTTTGTCTTTTGCACGATACATGGCCATATCCGCACGTTTGAGAAGATCATCGCAACTCACGCCATCGCCAATAAATAATGCGACGCCAATGCTCGTTGAGCAACGATGTTCTACGCGCACATCCCCCCTCCCCTCTTTGAAGACGTTCAAGCCGAAGGGTTCAGCAAGGGTACGACGTATTTTTTCAGCAACAACCTCAGCTTCGCTAATTGACTCATTCCTATCGGCATCCAACCCATCCAGCATCACAACAAACTCATCCCCACCAAATCGAGCCACCGTGTCTGTGCCCCGAACGCAACGCGTAATCCTTTGTGCCACTTCAACTAATAATAGATCGCCTGTGCCGTGCCCATACTTATCATTCAGCGGCTTAAAGTTATCAAGATCCAGAAACATCAGCGCGCCATAGCGATTACTCCTCTTGCTAGAAACCATCGCACGATTCAGCCGATCATCGAACAAGCGGCGATTTGGAAGCTGAGTTAAGGTGTCATAAAAAGCAAGATTCCGAATCTGGTCTTCGGCTTTTTTACGCTCGGAAATATTTCTCATCACAGCAACAAAGTTTCTAACCACGCCTTCCTCATCTTTAATAGGCGTCACTGTCATTTCCTGGTCGTAGTCAGCACCCTCTTTATTCCTGCAAATGAGTTCACCTTGCCATACATTGCCCGACAAAATACTTTTCCAAATACTTTCATAGTAAGCCACATCTTGTTTATCTGACTTCCCGAGTTCGCTCAAAGCCGTGCCTACAATCTGATCCAATGGATAACCCGTCATCTCGCTAAATGCAGGATTGGCCCATTCGATACAAATTGAATCATCAGTAATCACCATCGCATTTGCCGCTGCATTGAATGCCAGCGACTTCAGATTTTGCATTTTTCTCTGTTTGACCATATCTAGCACGTGCGCAACAAAATCGGCTTGCTGTTCGATTTTCAGACTTTCCTCAAGTGAAGGCGTACAGGTATTTGGAAAATACATATCCAATGTGCCTAATATTTTATTTTCACGATTTTTTATCGGCTGAGACCACCAAGACCGGATGCCTGTTTTTTTAGCGACATCGCGCAATTTGAATCCTATCGGCCAGAATACGTATTTATCCAGATCGGGAATGATGACAGCCTCTCCGCGCTTCACTGCCGCGCTACAAGCGCCCACACCTTCACCCAGTGGAAGCAGATATGTTGCCTGCCTGAAGCTTTCAGGCAAACGAGACGCTGCACCATAAATTAAATGCTGCTTTGCTCGGTCAAGCATCAAAATGGCAGACCAGCTACCAGGATAGATTCGCTCAAGACCCGCCGTTAAATCTTTCAGGATTTTTTCTAGCTCATCCCCTTGTGTGACTTGTTGCAAAATCTGCTGACGATATTGCAACACTTCATTTTCATATCGCTGTCTCGCCAGCACCTTTTTTGTGTGTGGGTAGTAAATACTCAACAACATGCCCAAAACAGCCAGCGAGATAAAGAAGAGACAATACATTATGGCTTCTCGATTAGATAGCTCGTTGCCGAACAGCCTAAGATCACCCATCAAGGCTTGCATGGCAAACATCAACACCAATAGAACTACCCAGTGCTTACCGAAACGGACGGCTACCCAAAGCACCGGCAACCAGAGGAAAAAAATACTCAGTGAATAACCCAACACTGAGCCAAACAAGTCGGCAAAAATAATCTGCCCAATTAAAAATGCAAACCCAAATGACAATGCGATTTGGATCATGGGTTGTTTTTTTAAGAAGGCACTTAAATTTTGGCTTTTTGTCCAGATCAAAATAAGTGGCGTGAGCAATACAACCCCTAATACGTCACTTAGCCACCAATACCAATAGTCACTCCCCTGCATCTTGTGGTGCTGGATTGTGTCTAAAAGCAGCCCTGTCACACCAAAAGCCGCACTAAGAGTACAAGTAACCAAAGCGCCGCAAGAAATCAGCAACAAATAATCTTTGACTGAGGAGATACCTGCGTCGAATGTCTTATTTCGCAATAAAAGAAAGGCGCCAAGGTAAGCACTTAAGGTGACGCCTAGTGATATAAAAATCACCGATGGAAGACTAAGTCCAATATTTATAAAGACAATCAACGCACCTAAAAATATAGACCATCCATAATGCGGCTTTAACAATAGAGCAGCAAGCGAAAGTCCACTGGCCAGATATAACGTTGCCCCCTCATTACTCATGGGTAAATTGACGAACGAAAAACTGACTAAAAATGCATAGGCCGCCGTAATAGTTATATAGCCAATAACGCCCCGCAATGAGACCTTCAAGAATAAGTTTGAATTCATTAAAAGACAGTGCTACCAGCCTGGCATACAAGACTAAAGCGTCGGAGCAACCAGATTAACAAGATGGCTTGGTTCGCAAAAAATGTGCACATACGCAACCTTAAGCAAATATCATTCCATTTTAATTATTTCATTTATAAACATGAAGTTAGCTAGTTATTTCATTAAAATCAAGCTGTCTTCCTGTAAATAATATCGACAACCATTTCACTTGCCAAAAATATACCTTGCAGCAGGAAAAGCACACTACACCAAGCCTTAGTCTTCACCCAGGATCCTGTCTTTTAAGTCGTGCATCAAGAACACTCATGCCACTTGTTAATCGATAGCGTATTGATATAAAAAGAAGAAAAATAAAAAAAGTAAAAAAATTACTCATTACCACTAACTTCTGTTTGACAGAATGCCGCAAGACTTGTAGCATTCGCGGCCTTTGTTGTTGGGTCGGTAGCTCAGTCGGTAGAGCAGCGGACTTTTAATCCGTTGGTCGCGAGTTCGAATCTCGCCCGACCCACCATCCAAAGCCAAACATCCAAGTACCCCATTGCGTTTTATTGCTTATGTCAAATTGACACTCAATAAGTAAGGTCTTTTTTAAAAAATCTTGAATTTCTCAAAAACTAATTTTGTTGCTAGATTAGCTTTTAAGAAAACACTTATTCTCAACGGCTTCCAACCTTGGAAGCCGTTTTTATTTTGATTTTTGCTTTATTTTTAAGTTTTAATTTTCTTAGAATCGAGCAGATCTACTCTTCGTCGTCCATTTGTCGCTAAAAACTTTAACCTGATAGGAATCTAAATGGCCAAGCCTAATTATTCATATGAAAAACGACAGCGCGATTTGGCAAAAAAACAGAAGAAAGAAGACAAGCGAATTCGCAAGCAGCAGCCACTTGACTCTGCCGAAGTAACAACACCTACAGAAGATAGCACTACATCCCAAACGTCTGAGATACCCCCGGATGCCACT
Source organism: Rhodocyclaceae bacterium UBA6160 (assembly GCA_002422995.1). Classification (GTDB taxonomy): domain Bacteria; phylum Pseudomonadota; class Gammaproteobacteria; order Burkholderiales; family Rhodocyclaceae; genus Rugosibacter. Next base: position 8,175 of record DIUK01000008.1, on the reverse strand, counting down.
TGAAAAGAGCATCTAAGGCAACAATCCGAGGAAATAGTAACAAGTGCTCGAAATAATGATTTAGGTGAAACAACAAGCTCAAATTAGGCCGCTATCAGATGCGCCGATTCTGTTGCCAGTAAGGCTCACCTTCCCAAGCGATAGATGGCAAGACTACCTAAAAAATTTGGCTCTTCAAGGATAAGATTTCCCTGCTCATCTAGCACCTGCCGTTCACGAATCACCAGTTCCATTTTGCTGCATAGCGATTCGAAGTCCAGAATAGTGAAAAACCGCAGATTGGGCGTATCAAACCACTCGTAGGGTAAATCTTCGGATACAGGCATACGCCCTTGCATGACTGCCATGCGGTTTTTCCAGTATGCAAAGTTAGGAAAACTCACCACCGCTTCCTTGCCGACCCTTAGCATCTCAGTCAACAAATGCTCACTATGCTTCACCGTTTGAAGCGTACGCGACAAAACGACATGACTGAAGGTTCCATCATCAAAACCCGACAACCCCTGCTCCAAATCACCTTGAATGACATTGATGCCTTGCGCAATAGCCGCTTGAACACCTGCCTCTTCTCGCTCAATACCATAACCATACGCACCACGCTCCGCAATAAGCCGCTTGAGCAATGAGCCATCGCCACAGCCTAAATCCAGAACGCGCTCATTGGGCCTCACCCAGCTCGCGATCAAATCGAAATCAGCACGCTCAGTGTTCGTTATCACAATACCACCCGCTGCAAGTAAGACGCGATAACTGCATGGTAATGTGCATCTTCCATCAAAAATGAATCATGCCCGTGAGCACAGTTGCTCTCGGCATAGGCTACTGATTGGCCGTTATGCACCAAAGCATGTACGATTTCACGCGATCTGAATGGTGCAAAACGCCAATCTGTAGAAAACGCGACCACCAAAAAGCTTGCGCGAGCAACTGCGAGTGCGTCGGCTAATCGGCCTTCATAGGCGAGTGCAGGATCAAAGTAATCCAGCGCTCGGGTCATACGCAAATAAGTGTTGGCATCAAAAAAGCCGGCAAATTTATCTCCCTGATAGCGTAGATAAGACTCGATCTCGAATTCCACATCGAAGCTATAACTACCTGCACCAGGACGCTGCCTGCGGCCGAATTTTTCAGCCATCTGATCGTCCGACAGGTACGTAATATGTCCCAACATTCGCGCTAAGCGCAAACCATTAAGTGGTCGTGTATTGTGTTCATAATAATTACCGCCATGAAAATCCGGATCACTCAAGATCGCCTGCCGGGCAATTTCGTTGAAGGCAATGTTCTCAGCAGACAATTTGGCAGCAGAAGCAATGACCAGACTATGTCTTACACGATCGGGGAAGCTCAATGTCCATTGCAAAGCCTGCATGCCGCCCAAGCTCCCCCCAACGACAGCAGCCCACGCGTCAATACCCAAGTAATCGGCCAACCGCGCCTGAGTTGCGACCCAGTCCTCAACAGTCACCACTGGAAAATCTGCGCCCCAATGCTTTCCGGTAGCTGGATTGATGCTCACGGGACCTGTTGAGCCATGACAACCGCCCAGATTATTCACGCCGACGATGAAAAACCGATTCGTATCCAACGGCTTTCCAGGACCGATGATGCTGTCCCACCAACCGATATTCTCCGGCTGATCAGCATAGTAACCCGCGACATGGTGATGCCCTGACAACGCATGGCAGACCAAGATCGCATTGGACTTAGCCGCATTCAGCGTGCCATAAGTCTCAAAACTCAGCTCAAAAGCCGGCAGTTGAGCGCCGCTCTTTAACGTCAAGGGCAAATTGAAGTGAGCTGTTTGAGAAATGACACAACCTACACTCATTTGTTGTTGGCTTACATTCATCGTTAAAACCTCATAGCCGCGCCATGAGATCGGCAATTTTTGCAGAATCGTCCAGCTTCAGTAACCGGGATACCTGGGGTGCAAGCAAAGTTGTATCTGCTTTAAGAATCTGCTGCTTGACCTCTAAAATCTGCGCTGGGTGCATGGAGAACTGACGCAGCCCCATCCCCAAGAGCAAGCGCGTTAACTTTGGATCGCCTGCCATTTCGCCGCACACCGACACGGGTAGTCGGCTACGCGCACCTGCTTGCAGGGTTTTTAGAATTAACTGCAAAACGGCTGGGTGCAAAGGATCATACAAATGCGCGACAGCACCATCGGTTCGATCAATTGCCAGCGTGTACTGAATCAAATCGTTGGTACCTATTGACAGAAAATCCAGATTCCGCACGAAGGGACTAATGGCGAGCGCCGCAGCGGGAATTTCTATCATCCCGCCAATTTCAATATCTTCAGCAAACTTTTGACGAGATTCCCTCAGTTGAGCTTTCGCCTCTTCAATCAAAGTCAGTGTTTGCAAAATCTCATGGGTATGTGCCAGCATCGGGATCAGTAACCGAACCCGCCCATGATAAGCCGCACGTAAAATTGCACGTAATTGCGTTAAAAACAGTTGCGGCTCAGTCAAACAAAACCGAATCGCACGCAAACCCAACGCAGGATTGGGCGAGACATGATCACCCGTATGACTTCTTAGCGCACGCGCCTCCTTGTCAGCACCGATATCCAACGTGCGTATCGTCACCGGCTTGCCTGCAAAGGTTTTGACTACCTGACGATAGGCTTGATATTGCTCCTCTTCATCGGGTAATTCATCCCGATTCATGAAGAGAAACTCAGACCGGAATAAGCCTATGCCGTCAGCACCCACCTCTTTTGCTCGCTCAGCATCGGAAGGCAATTCAATATTGGCATGGAGCTCTACAGCAACATCATCCAACGTCACCGCACGCGCTGTCTTGAGCCGCAAGCGCTTGTTGCGTTCGATCTCAATGCTTGCACGACGGAGACGAAACTCTTCTAATATGCGGGCATCAGGATCTACGATCAATACACCGCGCGTGCCATCAAGAATCAATAAATCATTGTCCTGAATTATTGGCCGAACATGCTGCATGCCCACAACCGCAGGAATAGCCAGGCTACGTGCCACAATCGCCGTGTGCGATGTCGCCCCGCCCATCTCAGTGACAAATCCACCCACCTTCAAATGCTTGAACTGCAGCGTATCCGCCGGTGACAAATCATTTGCCACCACGATCAGCTCACTCTCAGGTGAAGCTTTACGGCTGGTAATCTTGCGTGGCTTGTTCTGCAAGACACGCAAGACGCGCTCACCAACTTGTGAGACATCATGCTTGCGCTCGCGCAAATAGGCGTCTTCAAACGCATCAAACTGCTCAGAAATCACTTGTATTTGCTGCACCATCGCCCATTCTGCGTTGCAGCGGCTATCGCGAATCAAGGACTCAACACTGGCCGTTAAATCAGGATCAGCCAGCAGCATGGCATGCAGCTCAATAAACGCAGATAACTCGCCCGGGCTGCCTGCATTATTTGCTTCATCGCGCAATGCCTCAAGCTCTAACGCCGCAGTCGCCAAGGCATGATGCAAACGATCCAGTTCGTCTGGAATTTCCCGCTCACGAATTTGATATTGCTTAACTTCCAGTAAAGCGTGCGAGATCAAGTGCGCATAGCCAATAGCTATGCCTCCTGATACTGGCAAACCGTACAAGGCAAAGCTCATAAGAATTACTCGCCCTCGCCAAAGCGATCGGCGATCAACTGCAGTAAACCCTGCATCGCTTCCTCTGCCTGGTCACCACTGGTGATCAATTTCACGGTTGTGCCTTTGCCCGCCGCCAGCATCATGACGCCCATAATGCTTTTGGCATTGATACGCCGCCCCCCGCGCTCCATCCAGACCTCACAAGGGAAGCTACCTGCTAACTGCGTGAGTTTCGCTGAGGCACGCGCATGCAAGCCCAGCTTATTGACAATTTCAGCATTTGCTTCTGGCATATCAGTGGTCCGTTATATTAAGAACACCATCACGCCCCCCGGCAATTGCACGGGTCAGTAAGGTGTCCATTCCCTTATCCCGGTAGGTCAGCGCTCGCAACAGCATCGGCAAGTTAACGCCAGCCAAACCTTCCACATGACCGGGAATCAGTAGTTTGCTCGTAATGTTTGAGGGCGTCGCACCATACAGGTCCGTCATAATCAAAACCCCATCACCCGCATCAACCAGCTTCAACATATCGCGCGCCAACGGCAGAAGATCTAGTGGATCATCCTGTAGCGAAACACCTAGCTGGGCAATCTGCAATGGTCGTTTATTCAGCACATGGCAAGCACACTGAATCAACGATTCACCATAAGTCGCGTGGGTAATAAGAAATAGTCCAATCATTTCTTCATTGTAACAGCCTGTTATACCGATGAGATGCAGCACAACCCGCAAGCCGTGGTCGGCAATTTGATCATGGATTGTCGATAGGCAGCCAAAATGGCTGATAGGGTTGAATCAATTTTCCGTGGATATCATGGCATCATTTTCAACCGCGAACGCATTGCAGGAGTTGCAATCACCGTCCCGCCAGCGCCGACTTTTAAAGCGGCAATCACATTCAATTTGCTTGCTTGGCGCAGCCAGGCATCTCCAGCAACAAATAGCGGCTTGGATAACACATCAGAACGCATCCCTGCTGTTACCCCTGGCGGAATCAATATCGTCACCGACTGGGTCCCCATGGCTGGGTAGCCGGTACGCGGGTCCAGCAAATGGCAATAACGGCGACCGTTTATTTCAAAAAACCGGTAGTAGTCTCCCGACGTACCCAACGCTTCGCCATCACGCAGTTCCAGACTGGCCAATGGGGCGCCGCCCACTGTTGCCGGACGCGGATGCTGAATACCCACGCGCCAGGGCACTCCATTTTTCGTGCCTAGCGCCATCACATTGCCGCCAATGTTGATCAGCGCATTATGAATCCCCGCTGTACGCAAAATTTGCGCCGCACGATCTAGTGCCACGCCTTTGAGATAGCCTCCAAAATCCAGCGCCACAGCAGGGTTTCGGCTGGTAACGCGCAAACCATCAAGCTGTATATCCGCAATGGATGGCCTCTGTTTGGTCAACGCTGCGAGCGCGGTCTCATCCGGCAAACGCGTCTTGAATTCATCACTATGAAAACCCCACAAGGCAATCAGGCGACCAATGCCAGGGTCGAACAAATAATCGCTGTCGGCTGCCAACTGTTGCAGTTGGCGAATATAGCCAGCAAACTCAGGAGACACCTCCATTGGCTTGCCTGCGGCAATCGCTGCATTAAGAGCAGACAGTGCTGACGGCTGCCACGCATGATAGGTGCGATGAAGACGGTCGAACTCAGCTAGCACCTGGCTGCCTGCAGCCAGCGCCTTGGCCTCTGGCACACCGGTAATCAACAACTCAACACGAGTACCAAAAACAAAAGATTCCTGTCGCCAAGGCGTTGAAGGGCCACAACCTGACAACATGGCGCACGCTAAACCCAAAAGCAAGCACTGCCTTGCCAGAAAAACTAGTCTAATCAAGCGGACGCACACGCCCGCTCCAGCGCATTCATCAACATACCCGCCACATCAAAACCCGTTTGCTGGGCAATTTCCACAAAACAGGTCGGGCTGGTCACATTGATTTCCGTGAGCCTGTCGCCAATCACGTCCAGCCCAACGATCATCAAACCCCGTGCCCATAAAGTCGGCGCTAGCGAGACGGCGATTTCACGATCGCGCGCGGAGAGTGGCTGCGCCACGCCCGTACCACCCGCAGCCAGATTGCCACGCGTCTCGCCCGCCATCGGAATGCGCGCCAGACAATAAGGCACCGGCTCGCCGCCAATCAACAACACGCGCTTGTCGCCCTCGCGAATGGCAGGCAGATATTGCTGCGCCATGATGCTGCGCGTACCGAAGTGGGTGAGCATCTCGACAATCACATTGCGGTTCGGATCTTGTTTCTTCACATGGAAAATGCTGCTGCCCCCCATACCATCGAGCGGCTTCAGAATAGCCTCGCCCAGCTCATTGATGAAGTCATGCACATCCGTAGGGTGGCGCGAGATCAAAGTGGTGGGCGCAAACGCTGGAAACTCGGCAATCGCCACTTTTTCGGAGTGATCGCGTATCGCCTGCGGACGGTTAAAAATGCGTGCCCCCTCACTCTCGGCGCGTTGCAACAGCCAGGTGGCCGTGATGTATTCAAAATCGAAGGGCGGATCCTGCCGCATCAACACCGCGCTAAATGCCGTCAACGGCAGGCACGCTTTTTCGGCCACCGAAAACCATGTCGCATCATCCCCGTCATGCAGCCGAATTTTCACCGCATGCGCGAGCGTGCGGCCATCGCGCCAATGCAAACCCTCACGCTGTATCGTCCACACCTCATGCCCGCGCTTGGCTGCGGCACGCATCATGGCGATACTCGAATCCTTGTAGGCTTTGAGCGCGGAAAGCGGGTCAACAATAAAAGCAATTTTCATCTTAACCGCACTCATGCCGCCTCCACGGGCGCAGCCCGTTCAAGTTCAACGGAGGCCGCCAAGAGCGCCAGCCTTGCCACGACACCATAAGCATAAAAACGGTTCGCGGGCGCATCGGGCGCCATGCGCACATCCGGCAGCGAGCAGCCGGTAGCAAATGCCAGTGGCTTAAAGTGCATGCCTGGCGCATTCAAGTTCTCGTCCGTCCCGCGCGACGCATTAACGCGATAAAAGCCGCCCACCACGTAACGGTCCATCATGTACACCACCGGCTCGGCCGTGCCTTCATCCACACGCTCCACAGTCGGCACGCCTTCTTGAATGATCACATCCGACACTTGCACGCCTTCCTTGATCACCGCCATTTTGTTGCGTTGCTTGCGATTGAGCTGCATGACTTCGCTGGCATCCTTGACCGTCATGATGCCCATGCCATAAGTGCCGGCATCCGCCTTCACAATGACAAACGGCTCATCCGCAATGCCATATTCCTTGTATTTCACGCGCATGCGGTTCAACAGTTTATCAACGCTGCCCGCCAGGCATTCTTCACCAATGCGCTCATGAAAATTGATTTCCTGGCACACTTCAAAATCCGGGTCAATCAGCCATGGATCAATGCCCAATTCATCTGCAAACTTCTGCGTCACATCGCGGTAAGCCGCAAAGTGCGCTGATTTTCGCCGCACATGCCAGCCCGCCCAGAGCGGCGGGATCACAAACTGCTCATCCAAGTTCAGCAAAATCTCCGGCACGCCAGCGGATAAATCGTTATTCAATAACACGGCGCACGGATCAAACCCATCCAGCCCCAAGCGGCGTCCCCCGCTGCCAATGCGTTTTAAAGGCTCCAGCAGCAAGCGCTGCCCATCGGGCAAATCCAGCGGCGCAGGCTCGGTAATCTCGGGCAACAAAGAGCCAATGCGCACATTGAGCCCAGCGTGTTTCAAGATATTGGCCAGACGTCCGACATTCATCAGATAGAACTGATTGCGCGTGTGGTTTTCCGGGATCAACAGCAAGTTGCGCGCTTCAGGACACAGCTTTTCCACGGCTGCCATGGCAGCCTGCACGCACAGCGGCAAAAACTCTTCATTCAGGTTATTAAATCCACCGGGAAACAAATTGGTATCCACGGGCGCTAATTTGTAACCGGCATTGCGCAAATCAACCGACGCGTAAAACGGCGGTGTGTGATCCAGCCATTGTGTACGCAACCAGCGCTCAACGGTAGTTTCGTTATCCAAAAAGCATCGTTCAAGATCAAGCAAGGGGCCTGTCAAGGCCGTTGTCAAATGAGGCACCATAGTTTTCCTTTGTTGCAATTTAAGCGCGAGAACGCGCCGCATATTTCGATGATTTCAAGTTGCACATGATGTTACACGACTGCGCCAGATCAACAGCCAGCGCTTATTTGACGGCAACACCGCCAGAGAATTCAGCAAAAGCGGCGGGCAACAAGGCATGCTGCAAGCTGCGTTGCGAGAAAATGAACCGGCCATCGCACACGAAACCCAATTCAGGCCAATCCACCGCATTCAGCAAGGCCGCGAGCCGCCCCATTTGCCTGGGCAAAATATCGCGCCGCCGTGGAAACAAGGCCAGCACAGCACCATCGTAATTGAGGCAAGGATGCAAAAAGAAAGGTTGCGGATTGCGCGTGCGGCCATTCACATAAATGCGTGGCGCAGCCGAAACGTGGTGTCGCCGCCCCCATTGCCACCAGTTTGACTCATCAAAAGGAATCACGCGCCGCCGCAACAGCCTCGTCTTGAATGTTTCAAGGTAAGCCAT
>DIUK01000011.1:3278-8277 GCA_002422995.1 Rhodocyclaceae bacterium UBA6160 | reverse complement strand
CGAGTTTGCCGATTAACTGTGCCAGGGCTTGGGCGCGATGCGAGCGACGGTTTTTTTCGTCGCTGGCGAGTTCGGCGGCGGTTAATTGCAGCTCGGGAATCAAAAAGTGTGGATCGTAGCCAAAGCCTGCTGTGCCGCGTGGGGAGGTGATAAGCTCGCCCTGCCATTCGCCTTCGCCGATCAGCGGTTGCGGGTCATCCGCATGGCGCACCAGGACCAGCACGGCCACATAATGCGCGCGGCGGTCGGCGATGTTGTTGAGTGCGGCAATGAGTTTTTGATTATTGCGCAGATCATCTTTGGGCTCACCTGCATAGCGCGCCGATTGCACGCCCGGCGCGCCACCCAAGGCAGGCACAACCAGGCCGGAATCGTCGGCTAATGCAGGCAGGCCGGTGAGGCGTGCGGCATGGCGCGCTTTGGCCAGCGCGTTCTCGATAAAGGTTGCATGTGGCTCTTCCGCTTCGGGCACAGCAAAATTTTTTTGCGGCAAGAGCTCAATGTTCAGCGGGGCGAACAACTGGGAAAACTCGCGCAGTTTGCCGGGGTTATTTGAGGCAAGGATGATTTTCTGCATGGGAGATAACTTTCAGGTCATTGTCACGGCTATTGACATTGAGTAGCGTTCAAATATCCAGTGCGGCACTTTGCGCACGAATAATATCGTTAATGCCTTGCGTTGCCAGTGCCAGCAAAATATCCAGTTCAGTCCGCGAAAAGGGCGCGCCTTCGGCTGTGCCTTGGACTTCAATCAAGCCGCCACTGGCCGTCATCACGACATTCATATCGGTGTCGCATGCCGAGTCTTCGGGGTAGTCCAGGTCAAGCCGCGGCTCGCCGTTGACGATGCCCACCGAGACGGCGGCGACCAGCTCGCGCAGCGGATTGGTTGTTAGTTTGCCACTGGCGACCAGCGTGTTGAGCGCATCATGGAGCGCCACAGAAGCGCCGGTGATAGAGGCGCAGCGTGTGCCACCATCGGCCTGCAGAACATCGCAATCGAGCGTGATCTGACGCTCGCCCAAGGCGGCTAAATCAACCACGGCGCGCAGACTGCGGCCAATCAGGCGCTGAATCTCCTGGGTGCGGCCGGACTGCTTGCCCTTGGCTGCTTCGCGCGCGCTGCGCGTGTGAGTGGAGCGAGGCAGCATGCCATATTCGGCAGTGACCCATCCCGTCCCCTTGCCGCGCATAAAGGGTGGCACGGATTCTTCCACGCTGGCGGTGCATAGCACTTTGGTGTTGCCAAATTCAACCAGCACGCTGCCTTCGGCGTGGCAGGTGTAATTGCGGGTGATTTTTAATGGGCGGAGTTGCTCTGATGTGCGGTTGGTGCGCGTGAGAGTCGCTGGATTCATAGTGGTCATAGGTAAAGGTTAATGTTGAAATAAGTGGCGTAATTTTCGCAACCACGCTGTCTTGTCAGTGCCGGTTGCGTTGGCGAGGGCTACCTGAAGTGCTTGGGCGTTTTGAGGACGCATTGCCGGAGGAAGGTTAAGGCATTGGTCAATTGCAATTAGCAAGGCGGGTGAATACAAATGGCTAAATCGTTGCCGCGCAGGCTGCAGGCGATCGTCTTTTAAGCGTTCATCAGCAGCAGGCGGTGCGGCTTTGGCAAGGGCTGCATAAATACACGCACCGATGGCATAAATATCCGTCCATGGCCCGAGTGTGTAGTTGCCGTGGTACTGCTCTGGTGCGGCAAAGCCTGGTGTGTACATTGCACGAGGCAAGGGGGTGCCGATATCTACCGCAAAGCGTGCAGCACCGAAGTCAAGAATGACTGGCGTATTGTCAGTGCGCAGCCAAATGTTGGCGGGTTTAAGATCCAGATGCAACAAGCCGCTGCGGTGCACTTCAGCTAAACCATGGAGTAATTTGAAAAACACCTGGCGGATAAAATCTTCATGCAAAGTGCCTCGGTGTGCGTGAATATGCGCTTGCAGAGACCGACCTCGCTCTAGCGGCATCACCATATAAGCCGTGCCATTCGCACGGAAAAAATTAAGGACTTGCATGACATTGGGGTGATGCAAACCACTGAGCACGCGTGCTTCTTCAAAAAAATACGCCAAGCCACGCTCGAATGCGGCAAGGTGGATTGGCGGGATAGTGATATTTTTCTCGTCCGCAACTCGCAAGGTCATGAATTGCGGCATGTATTCTTTAATGGCAAATGGCTGTGCATGTTCGTCATAAGCCAAGTAGACAATAGAAAATCCCCCATATGAAATTTGTCGCGCAATGCGATAATTTTCCAGCATTGTGCCGCCAGGCAGGGCTTGGTTGACGAGGGAAGGCATGGGTAGATGGCTATACTGTAATGAATTTCGCGGGTGCAGGTCGTTATATACCACAGCCGATGGGCGAAACTAGAGTTTTCAATCCACCAAGTAGTTTTGGGTTTAACCAGAAAGTATTGATCTCCATGATACACAGCATGACCGGCTATGCCGCTGCAAACCAGGATCTTGGCAATGCAGTTTTGAATATTGAAATAAAAAGCGTGAATTCCCGTTACCTTGATATCGGTTTTCGTTTGGGCGAAGAACTGAGGTTTCTGGAAATGCCGCTACGAGAAAAAATTAGCGAACGCATTAGCCGAGGCAAAATTGAATGTCGGGCCTATTTGCTCAACCAACCCGTACAAAGTGGGGCGGGTGGAAATGAGCATTCTGGCGGGCATCTGAATGCGTCGCGCGAACGGCTGCCGAATGCAGCACGACTGGCAGAGTTAGCGCGTCTGGCTGCAGCGGTGCAGGAAGCTTTGCCGAATGTACAGCCGCTTACGGTAACAGAAGCTTTGCGCTGGCCTGGCGTGTTGGCAGATGAAACGGTGCCTGCAGAAGAATTAAATCGTGTGGCGTTGGCTTTGTTTGCTACGCTGCTGGATGAGTTTGTCGCTAGCCGTGAGCGCGAAGGCGCCAAACTTGCTGCCGTGCTTAATGAACGTGCTGGCCGCATGCGTGCGCAAGTCGCTGCGGCTGAGCCTTTGCTGCCCGTGGCGATTGATGCGTATCGTGATCGGTTGGCCGCTAAATTGCGCGAAGCGGTGGCCAATCTGGATGAAGACAGAATTCGCCAGGAAGTCGGCGTGTTTGCTGCAAAAATTGACGTCGCCGAAGAAATCGCACGCTTGGTTACGCACCTGGATGAAGTTGAGCGTGTGCTCAAAAAAGGCGGGGCGGTGGGTAAGCGTCTGGACTTTATAACGCAGGAGCTGAATCGTGAGGCAAACACACTAGCGTCTAAATCGGTTTCAGCTCAAGTGACGGCCATCGCCCTGGAATTAAAGCTGCTGATTGAGCAAATGCGGGAACAAGTGCAAAATCTGGAATAACTAAAATTTAAAACTCATCATGAGGAGAAAATAATGGCAGAAGACGGCAAACTTCGTTTGGGCGCGTTTATGCGGCCAGTCACTATTCACACTGCTGCCTGGCGATATCCGGGCGCTTTTGCGGATGCAAACTTTAACCTCACGCATCTCAAGCATTTTATTCAGACGCTGGAACGTGGGAAATTCGACATGTTTTTCATGGCAGATCACCTGGCCGTGCTCAATATGCCGATAGAAGCATTAAGGCGCAGTGCGACGGTGACATCGTTTGACCCATTGACGCTATTGCCCGCACTTGCAATGGTGACCGAACATATCGGCCTGGTCGCGACGGCATCGACAACCTATAACGAACCTTTTCACGTCGCCCGCAAGTTTGCTTCGCTCGACCATATCAGCAATGGCCGTGCGGGCTGGAATGTTGTGACCTCTACAAATCCCAAAGAGGCATTGAACTTTAGTATTGAAGAGCACATGGAGCACGATGAGCGTTATGTACGTGCGCGTGAGTTTTACGATGTTGTCGCTGGCTTATGGGATAGCTGGGCAGATGATGCCTTCATTCGTGACCAGCAAAGCGGTATTTATTTCGACCCTGAAAAACTTCACGTGCTGGATCACAAAGGCAAGTATTTTTCTGTGCGTGGCCCGCTGAATGTCGCCCGTCCGTTGCAGGGGCATGCGGTCATTGTGCAGGCAGGCCAGTCAGAAGCGGGTCGCCAGCTAGCGGCAGAAACGGCGGAGGTTGTGTTTTCCGGCTTGAATAAAAAAGATGTCGCGCAGCAGTATTACACGGACGTTAAAGCGCGCATGGCCGCATATGGACGTGACCCGTCACAAATGAAAATTCTGCCTGGCGCTTTTGTGCTGGTGGGCGAAACACTTGCTGAGGCGCGCGCTAAGAAACGTCATTTGGATAGCCTGGTCTACCCCGAAAGCGGGTTGGCTTCACTGGCCGGTCAGTTAGGTTGTGATATTTCAGGCTTTGATCTTGATAAGCCTTTGCCTGCTGATTTACCGCCGACTAACGGTAGTCATACCGCACGAGAAAAGCTGGTCGCAATGAGTTGGGATGAAGGCTACACCGTACGCGAGCTGGCGCAATATATCGGCGGTGCATTTGGCACGCTGGAAATGATAGGCACACCCGAAATGGTGGTTGATCAAATGGAAGACTGGTTCAAGTCCAAAGCCTGCGACGGCTTTAACATCATGTTTCCGTACCTGCCCGAAGGCTTGGATGACTTTGTTGATAAGGTTGTACCCGAACTGCAGCGACGCGGATTATTTCGCACCGAATATGAGGGCAAAACGCTGCGCGAAAATCTGGGCTTGCAGCGACCGGGAAATAAGTTTTTTAGCTAGCCAACCTGTTGGGCAGCGTCTATATGAGCTGCCAGGTTGAGCCTTGCAAATAACCGCAGCACCTGCTTCCAATCGAGATTGAGTTTGCGATGAGTAGCCGCGCAGTCTCGCAACTATAGATTGATGGGGCTTTGGTACGGAATGCCAACGTCCTCAGAGATTGTCTTGAAGTATGCGATGGACTCTTCGTTAAGCCGAACAGAAATTAGGGGCAGACTCAGAGGTTTCCCGCTGGGCATTTGCCATTCGCCCGGCTTGCCGCGATGGACTTTAATGACGACGAAGCAAAGCGCG
>DIUK01000011.1:0-3234 GCA_002422995.1 Rhodocyclaceae bacterium UBA6160 | reverse complement strand
TGGAACCTTTTCTTGATTGAGCGCTCCCCGCTCACGCCCCGGCAAGCACCTTGAAATACTGCTCATGATTGGTCACCTGGCGTCCTGGTTGCTACGCCTGATCGGGACGTGTGCTGAGTCGTGTCAAATGCAACTGCACCTCCAGAGCGTGCCCCGGTTCAAACATAAGGAAATCTCTGCCATGACCTTGGCTTGTCGAGTCATCGATGCGGGAGGTCACTGGTTCCGACGACTGCCAATTACCGATGCTTTGCCGGTGATCCACCAGCCGGCAATGATAGCCGCTCAAGGAGTCAAGATATGAGGGGAAACTACAGGGTCTGCCCCTCTTGTTCTATGTCGCGAAAATGTGTGAGATTCTGGCCAGCTTGAGGTAATGCCTGTAAAGCAAAGCCCGGTATTACCGGGCTTTGCTTAGGTCGGGCGACAACGGGCGCAAGTCCCGTTCCGCAGTTGATCACTTGCTTTGTTTGCGACGCCTTATCCCGACAAGACCTGCCAGTGCCAAGCCAGTCAGGGCCAGCGAAGTCGGCTCCGGTACGCGATTTTGGCATTGCGGGTCATTCGGATTCTGAGTGCAGAAGTCGCCAATAATTTCACCCACCTTGGTATTGATGAAGTTTGTGAAGAAGGCGGCAGGGTTAGCCCGGAAATCGAGGATATCAAAAAATAATCCACCATGGGCAGGCGCGAGATCGCGATAATAATTATTGCTATCGTCAGCGGGATTACCAATGATGTTGATCAGCTCGTTTGCCGCAGTCGCCGCCAATGCATCTGCCAATGCCTGACGATTGGTGGAGTTGTCATCATCTTCATCGGTAACGAGAATGATGTTGCGAACAGCGTTCGTACGGTATGTGGCCGTCAGCGCGGTTTGGATTGCGGCCGAACCGTCTTCAGTGCCGCCTCCGGTGGCACCCAGCAACATAAAGGGGCTGCCTGCCGCACTGAACGTACCGAACGTCGTAACGTCCTGAATCAGAGAAGCAGTCCCGCCAAACCGAACCGCACCGTAATTAGCATCGATCCCGTTGTCTGTCATTGCTGTATTGAATTCCAGAATGCGCTGCTTGACTTGGGCAATATCACCGCCCATCGAGCCTGATGTATCAATAACCCACATCACGTCAGCCAGGATCGCTGAATTTGCAGAAGAACTAAAAATAAAAAAAGTACTCGCAATCGCAGCAGAAAAAAGCTTTTTAAGTTTCATTGCATTATCTCCCATTAAAAAATTCCCATTAAAAATTGTTCGGATCGCCCCAGATCACACATTCCATAATTGGAGCGTCCGAACCGATTCATGCAAATCTTGTACCAAAAAATAAAATAAATAAATAAATTATTTAATATCAGTTAGTTAAATAAAGTCACGCCTTGTTCAATTCTAGTCCAAAGCGCTATGGTGTAAATAATTTCGACATTAAAGTCTCCGCAATTAGCAAATCGGGCTGATCGTTGACAAACGGGGATGGCTCTATCGGCTGGGATGGCTGCATTGAGCTGCACGAAGCAAGGGTTACGAAAACCGTGAAGCACAGAATTTTCTTTATAAGTGCGCTTATAGGGTGACTTGAGCAGCGACCCAACGTGAAGTTCAGGGACGCGCCGCTTTTGGCGCGTCCCTCTCGAACGCCGTGTTAGGTGAGCGTATTTCGCGACAACCGCCAAGCAATAGGTAGTAAAAGAGCCAACGCACCACCTTGGAGTACTGGAGTCATTAACACTGCGATAGCTCCCTGAGCATCTTGGTTCCAGAAAATGACATCCGCCAAAAATACAATGCCGCCTATGGACACTATGACTGCGACAACATACCAATGAAAAGATGCTGCTCCCTTATGCCGCAAGATTAATAGTACTGCGCAAATAATTACATAAGGGAGGATTAGCCATACTGCGAAAAACACAAACGCACCAGTACTGGTCGGCTTAAGTACGCTCACAAAAAAGAGGGTAATACACGCAGCAACGGCCATTAGGCTAAAGGCAGTCGGCGCTATCCATTTCATGGTGAGTGGCTCATGAGTGAGAGATGGCCTTGGAAAATAGATTGAGAACAACGACGCCAGCCACAATGAGCGACATGCCTATGATTGCCGGAAGATCGAGAGCTTGCCCATAGAGAACCCAAGCAATCAACGCAATTAGAACGATGCCAACGCCGGACCAGATTGCATAGGCCACCCCAATCGGAAGTGTTTTGAGCGTGAGTGAGAGAAAATAGAAAGCCGCCGCGTAGCCAACGATGACGATAGTCGAAGGCCATAGACGCGAAAAGCCTTCCGATGCCTTCAAAGCCGATGTGCCGATGACCTCGCTAACAATTGCTACGGTCAGAAATATCCAGTGCATTTGTGTGACCCTCAGCATTGAGACGCCCAACGTAAAAGTAAGGGGCTGCGCGCTTTTGCGCAGCCCCGATTGACTGTCGGGCTAGACAGGCATTTACTCGCCAACAGCCTGTTTAATACAATTTTCAAGACGCTGTCTCCGACTTTCCATAACTGACCTATCCGATCCACCATCATGGAAACGTCCCGGTGAAAACAGCGGATATTTCTCTCCACTTTTGAGTTCGAGAATTATGTAATAGAAGTTGACAAAGTTGGATCTTTTTCCAATATAACCAATGCTGGTGTCGGTAATTTCACTGAAGCGGATCGATCTTTTCTTTATCCCAAACCTGTTTTTATCTTCCACAACAATGCGACGCCTCTGGGGGTCGACGACAATGGTTTGTTTTCCACTCACCAGAAATGCGGAGATGCCGATGAGCAGCAGGAGTAGACCGCACAGAAATCCCGCCACACTGTTTGTCATGCTTGAGCCATCGAAGTGACGGAAATCAATTACCAAGATTGTGCCAACCGCAATGCAAGCCAGTGAGAGCACAGTCTGTTTGCCGAGATTACTTTCAAATTTCCACGAATCCATAGATAGCCCTCTCATGGCAGCATAGATAAAATGCGTCTAACGTAGAAGTCACCGGAACTGCGCGGCTTTTGGCGCAGCGCCGCTTGAGCGCCGGGTTGGGCGCGGGCTGAATAAAACGCACGAAACGCCGCACCGCGAAAAAGTCGGCGCTGGTGATACGGTGGCAGGACGAAACGCAGCGGCCTGAGCGATAGGCGACGGCGCGCAAAAGCCGCGCAGCCGCAAAAACCCACGGCGCATGGCCGAAGCGTGAAACGGGCTGAAAGCGCGCAGTATCGTGTCTGACCCTATTTT
>DIUK01000165.1 GCA_002422995.1 Rhodocyclaceae bacterium UBA6160 | reverse complement strand
TTTCGGCCAAGCGACGGGCAATATGGCGCTGCGCGGGTGACAACCAGAATGCGGAACTCCATGGAGGGCCGAGCGCATAAAGTTCATGGAAGTAAATGCCTAGACGCTTGATGTCCTTGCGACGTGCTTTAAGGGCACGAAGTAACCACATTGGGGCGCCGCGTCGTGCGAATCCATAGCCACTGTATTGCAAGACAACAGTGTCATCGGACCCAATCTCCCAATTTGACGCGTTACTTTTGGAAAGCTGGACCACACACGTGGAGTCGCCGCCCATAGCACTCTGTAATCCGCCGGCAAAGTCGTAGACTCCGCCTTGGTTTTGAGGTGGAACAAGCAGCTGAATCATTGGCTTACTGATACCGGGATCGTGTTTATCTGCACGACGTTCATCTGTTCAATTTTGGTTGCGCTAGAGTCACGCGCTCCACCATTCCAGCATAAATTGCCGCCATGTGCCTTATTTTTCGTCCACTCTGCACGAATAGAGCGGTGTACGTGAACAGTGATCTCATCAGGCCGATGTTGAACAAACGCATGTGCCATTTCAGGGTGAACTGCTCAATCGTACTGAGACTCATGCTTTGGAGCTCCTGGGCTGCCTTGCAAAAACACTCACTGTCCGCCAATCTGAATGCCGACTTGAGGATGGTGAGCGTGTAATCCTTATAAATGGCGTCCCTGCGGCCCACGTACTTGTGGTGCTTGGCAGCAAACTTCATGAAGAAGTCACGAATTTCTACGGCCATTTTCTGGTTACCCCGGGCGCCCGAGCGCATCATCGAGCCTGGTGTGATCCGATATGCCGACACTGGCCTGTCCAAATAGGCAGCTTGCCCGCGCAATGCCAGATAGTTGACTACACAGCAATCATAGGCAAAACCGAGGCTCTTTGCCAAGTCAATGGCCAGGTATTCCTTCAAGTGTTGCGACCTGCATAACACCGTACTGGTATGTGTCACGAGTCCACCGAAACATTTCTCAGAAATGTCCCCGGCAAGGTATCCCTTGTCCGAATAGTCGGCATACCGGCCGCGCGGTTGCACAATGAATCGTCGGCCCCAGAAGTCATGCCGCACGACGTGATCTGCATGCACGATGGAAATTTCTGCGTTGTCACGAATGAGGGCTATCTGATCCGCCAATTTACGCTGATCAATCCAGTAATCATCGCCTTCGCAGAAGGCCGCGAACTCACCCTTGCAGGCACGAATCAGACGCCTGAAATTTTCTGCTACCCCGCTGTTCGGGCAAGCATGCAGGACCCTGATGATCTGCGGATACCTTTTTTGGTAGTCGCGTGCCACTTGCAGGGTGTTGTCCTTCGAACAGTCTTCGCCGATCAGCAATTCAACAGGGAAATCCGTTTTCTGATTGACCACCCCTTCGATCGCCTCAGCCAGGTAGGGTCCGTGGTTATAGGTAAGCATTAACACGCTCACCACGGGATTTGCAGGAAGCTGTGGCGGGTCGCTGAATTCGGTCCAGTCCCGCTGTTCCAATGTAGTTAATTCGTTATTCATACACTTGCTTCAACAACAATTTTCTTTCTGAATTGGGCGGTAATCATTTCACTGGCATCACGGTATGCCTGAATACGAAAAATGGTACATCCCACGACGAACAATGCGACGCCCGTCAAGACTTGCGCCATCAACTCTAGGCCTGCATTCCACGGCAGCAAACGACCCAATCCGTAGACCAGAAAAGCCATGACGACCGATATCAGCAAGGCAGGCAAAAAGTCCTGTATTTGCTGCCAGGCACTGTAGTTGAGGTGGATTCGGGTGTAGTGTGCATTTATCCCAAAGGCCACCACGCCAAAGACCACCTGACTCCAGGCAATGCCCATGACGCCGCAGGCGGCACCGATGAGGAGCAGTACCGTGCCGACCAGTTTCTTGACCACTTCCAACTTGAAGAACAAACGCGAGTGGCCTTGTGCCATCAGTACATTGAGATTGATGACGTGCAACGGCCAAAGCAGGCCGGCAAGAGCCAGAACCTGCAGTGGGGGTACGGACGACAGCCATTGTTCACCAAACAAGGTATGTACAAGTGGCTCGGCAGTTGCCATCAAACCCAACATCATCGGGACGTTGATCAGCATCATGCCGCGCAGGGCATGGCGCATACCCCGTCTTAGCTTCTCCTTGTCACCCGAGGCGGTGGAAAAAATCGGCAGCGCCACGCGTGACAATATTCCGGTAAGCACGCCAACAGGCATTTGCTTGGTGCTATCTGCACGGTTATAAAAGCCAAGCTCCCTAACGCCGTAGAGTTTACCGATCAACAAGGTGTAGATGCGGTTATAGGCGACATCCAAAAGACCGGACATGAGCAGATAACTGCCGAAGCCGAACAGTCGTCGTGCAGACGTCAAACTGAACTCATGAACTGGCCGCCACGTGTTGAATGCCCAGAGCATTAGGGTCGTAAGGCTTGTGGAGATAAGTGTCTGCATCGCCAGCGCCCACACCCCGTAGCCTTGCCATGCCATGAGAATGCCCGCTGCGCCAGAAACCGTTGTCGCAATAGCGCCAATCTTCATGGGCGTTTTGAAATCGAGGCGTTTTGTCAACAGAGTGCCGTGGACCGAACCCAGGGCACTGACAAAAAGATTCAAGGCCAACACACCGGTCAATGGCACAAGGATGGGCATGCCATAAAAATCTGCGATCCAGGGCGCCAGCAGCCAAAGCGCAGCCGCCATCAATGCCCCGGTGCCCAGGTTGAACCAAAAAACAGTGGATTCGTCAGTGAGGGTGATGTCCTGACGCTGGATCAGCGCTGCAGAGAAACCGCTGTCCACAAAAGCACCGGCCAGGCCAACAAAAAGATAAAGGAGCGCAATCGTGCCGAATTCTTCTGGCGAGAGGAGGCGCGCCAATACAACGGCAATGACGAACTGCAGTCCCTGGCGCAGGAAGATATCCGCACCGCTCCATAGCGTGGCTGTTATCGCTTTTTGCTTAAGCATGGGACGCCACTGCTATGTCTAACTGGCTGATATAACTGGCGAGAATGTTTCGCTTGAGGGACATCAACCTGCACCTATTTCGCTTTGCTGGCCATAAACCGCCGCGCCAAATCCAGTAAATCACGTTTTCGCTCACTGATGCGTCGGGCTGGATTACCGAC
>DIUK01000158.1 GCA_002422995.1 Rhodocyclaceae bacterium UBA6160 | reverse complement strand
GCCTTCACGCAAGAAGCCCAGGAGACCGCCCGTTTTGGCGCGTCCGTCAATACGGCCTTTGCAACCGCCATCGAGCGCATTCGCGCCCGCTCGTTGCTGACCGTGATTGCCATCCTGCTGATCTTCGGCGCGATCGTTTTCGTGCTGTGGCTGGGTGCTTATGCCGTCATCGAAGGCCGCATGACGGGCGGAGATTTGGGTCAGTTCGTGCTTTACTCGGTGATGGTCGCCGGCGCCATTGGCGGGCTGGCTGAAGTCATGGGAGATGTGCAGCGCGCCGCCGGCGCGACCGAACGTCTGCTGGAGTTGTTCGCTACCGAATCACACATTCAATCGCCTAACCATCCGCATACCTTGCCGCCGCCCACAGGCCAAGGCGCGGCGCTGACGCTGCAAGACGTATGCTTTAACTACCCGTCACGCCCGCTCACCCCCGCCCTGGATCATGTCTCGATAGATATTCAGCCCAGCCAGACCATCGCCGTAGTCGGCCCCTCGGGCGCGGGCAAAACGACCCTGTTTCAGTTGCTGCTGCGCTTTTATGATCCGCAACAGGGACGCATCATGCTCGATGGCGTGGATATTCGCCAACTCGCCTTAAGCGATCTGCGCAATGCCGTTGGCATCGTGCCGCAAGACAGCGTGACTTTCTCCGCCAACGCATTGGAAAACATCCGCTATGGCAAACCCGACGCGAGCGATGAAGAAGTCTTCAAAGCCGCGCGCCTGGCGGCAGCGCACGAATTCATCGAGAAGCTACCCGAGGGTTACCAGAGCTTTCTCGGCGAACGCGGCGTGCNNAGCGCCAGCGCATCGCGATTGCCCGTGCGATGCTGAAAAACCCGCCCTTGCTGTTATTGGATGAAGCGACCAGCGCGCTCGATGCAGAATCGGAGCGCTTGGTGCAAGGCGCGCTGGAAGCAGCCATGCAAGGCCGCACCACCTTGATCATCGCGCATCGCCTCGCTACCGTACAACGCGCCGACCGCATCCTCGTGATGGAAGACGGCCGCATCGTGGAAACCGGCACACATGAAGCGCTGGTGGCCAAAGGCGGCCTCTACGCACATCTGGCCGCTTTGCAGTTTCATACCATGACTTAGTTTGGTTATTTTTTAAATTCAGCTATACGGAACAGGCGCGGAAAAAGCGCGAAACAGGCATGAAACAAGCAGAAAACAGGCAGGGAATAAGCATCGTCAGGCAATATGACAAGGCTCACCGCCGTGTTACCAGCGCCGACTTTTTTGGCCAACGCATCACGGCAGGTTTGGATAACAATCCTGTCTTGGCTACCAGTTCCTCACGCGGCCAATATCCAAATGCACAAAGTTGGATGCCGGGTAATAACCCACGCCGCCAGTCTGCAAGCTGATCGCTGCCCGGCGCAGCTGATCCAGCGGCACCCCTTCAACGTGAATATCCACTGCCATGCCTTGCATGTGCAAACTGCGCTTGGCCACGCCGCCTGAATTCGCGGCTAAAAACGCGTTGGTTTTAGGTGAGCGATAGCCGGAAATAATCTGAAATGGGCGCGGCACAGCCAATACGCCTTGCAAGGTATAGAGCAAATCCAGCAGCGGCAGCTGCATGGGCAGCACGTCGTTGGTACGGTGATCACGCAAGATACGGTTGATGTCAGCCAAGGCTTCCGGCACATACTCGCCATCCGCCCAATAGCCGGTCTTCAAGCTCTCGCCGGTATGCTGGTTGTAAAAAGCCAGCTCACGAATGCCTGTTGGCAACACGGAAGATTGCGGCACTGCTGCTAAGGCGCGCTTGCTGGTTAAACCAGCAACGGCTAAGGCAACCCCGGCTTTAAGCCACTGACGGCGTTGTAATAAAGAATGGTTCATCAGAACTAAACCCTCCTGTTAATTTCATTCAAAAGTCAATACGGTACGATGTTATTCATCGACGTAATCAAGGCGTGATCAAAGTGACATCACGTGCAATACCTTCTTTCAATTTCAAGACTTCAGCTGCTTTTACCCAATCTATCTGCTCAAACCATGCATTCTGGTGAGCAAGCTTTTCTAAAGCAGCCAGAGAAACACTACCCCGATTATAACTATCTGGGTGAACTTCAATAAATATCCGCCCGTTTGCCTCTGTCATTAACACCGGGCTATAGATTATTCGACCCTGAGTACCTACAACTACTTTGGAAAAAAGCACTTCAATATCATCTGGATGCAAACGAATACAGCCATGACTTTTAAAAAGATAAATACTCGCAGGTGCTAGCGTGCCATGAATACCGATGGAATTCATGCTTAATCCAATCCAATACTTGCCAAGCGGGTTTTTAGGGCCCGGTGGTACGGACTTTTGCACTTCCTGCCCTTTTTTTCGCATCTCTTCCTGAATGGATAGTGGCACTATCCAGGTTTTGTTATCCGACTTGTTAAGCACCTTAAACATCCCTTGAGGTGTAGGCCACGTGGGCATCCCTAAACCAACAGGGTAGGCCGCAACAAGTCGAACCGATGGCGGCACTTGCGCATCGGACGGCACATCGGGCGCTGGCTGAGGCGATAAGTGCAATTCAATTGGCGACTTGGATTGAAGCGCGTTTTGCGCACTTGCAGGCACGTTTGGGCGTTGTTGCTGCTGCTCCTCGGCTTCGCTGAAATAAAACAACATTCGTTGCGGTATGTTGATCAACAAACCGGCCGTCTTTACTAAGGGCACAATATGTTGGTTATCTATTGCAATTTTCTGCCCAGGCAGCAACTTTGCATTCGGTTTTAATCCATTTTGGCTCGCCAACACAGGTTGAGAGACACCAAACCGAGAGCCAATTCTTGCCAGTGTTTCACCGGCCTGCGCTTCGTAATCAAACACAGCACCCACGACTCCCCCGCCGATCAAAGGCAGTGTGTCTTCTGCCTTGACCCCAGGGGAAACCATTAGGCATACGGCCCACAGGCCAAGCCATAAATGAATACGATTCGTGATGCGGTTCAACTAGCTACCGACCTTGAGCCTACCGCCTTTGCCTAGCCCACCCTTCACCTCTTGGGCTTTATAGTTTCGCAAAGAGCGCACCATCTGGTTATAGGCATCCATGAAGGCAGCTGCAATCACTTTGCCTTGCGGCGTTTTGCTATAGCCGCCCACACCACCACCACCGGCAGAACCAAAAAGCGCGCCCATGCCACCCCAGTCAGTCTTGCTCGCACTGCCTTCTGCTGCGGCTATTTGTACGCTGGAACGATTATCAACCAGCGTAAGAATAGCGGTTGCTTCACGAGTTTTAGTATTTACGGCAACGGAACCCAGCATGCGCCCTGAGCTTCCGCCAATCAAGCCACCCAAAGCACCACCGATGCCCCCGGTGTCATTAGCTGAAAAAACAATTTCGGGATTAATAGCGTAATCAGATGAAACCATCTGGCCTTTCTTGAACTTGCTGCCTTTACGCAACTCGCCACTTTTCTCCAAAGCACGTTCCTGACTCATCGCACGCATACCCGCCGCCCCGCGCTCAACAACAACAAAACAGTTACTTTGCTGAATCAGCAATTTAAGCAAACTAGCCGTCGGCGGCAAGCGATATTCCCCTGTAAGCTGTGCATACCACGAAGACGCCTGATTCTCCACCAAGGACACCGTACCCAGAGATTCACTGCATGATTCCAACTGGCTATTTGCATTACTGGTCGCCGAACCTGCAGCAGAGCCAGTTGCTACCGTTGATGCGCCACTATCAGCACCCATTCGAATAGGATTTTCAACACAACCAGAAAGTGCAAGTGACACACACAATGCTTGAATGGCTAAACCTGTTTTTGAAGCACGCCTGCACTGATTTTTTTTCATTTTGATACCCCTTTTAAAAATATCATCCAATAATAAATAATAACTTGCACTAATCGACTCATTATTTTGATTGAATCTTTCGGCGCCAAATTTAACACAAACCCGTTACCACCACAGCCAGGAAAGATTACGAATAAAACTATGGCGGTGTGACGGGTGCGTTTCACAGCGTCCAGTGCAAGAAGCATTGGTACACTAAGACTTAAAAGAAAGAAACTTAGAAAACGCTTTAAAAGCCGACGCCTTTCCTGGGCTAACTTCAACCTATGCTTTTTTGCAACCCTGTATGTCGAATAAAAATTCTCGATTCCCCACACCAAGCGATGCACTCTGGCTACCTTATACCCAAATGGCGACGGCCCCCTTGCCGCTGGTTGCTGTCGCGACTGAAGGCGTGCGCATTCGGCTGGCCGATGGCCGTGATCTGATCGACGGCACATCATCATGGTGGACCGCTTGCCATGGCTACAATCATCCACATATCCAGCAAGCCGTAAAGCAGCAGCTTGAAATAATGCCACATGTCATGTTTGGCGGCTTAATCCATGAGCCGGCTCGTCAGCTTGCATCACGCCTGGCAGCACTGTTGCCGGGTGACCTGAATCATGTTTTTTTCACGGATTCAGGCTCTGTCGCAGTCGAAGTAGCGCTCAAAATGGCACGCCAATACTGGATGAATCAAGGTCAAAAAAATCGTAGCCGAATCATCTATTTTCGCCATGGCTACCATGGCGACACATTTGCCACAATGGCAATTTGCGATCCCGACGAAGGAATGCACGCGCAATTTGCCGGTGCCATGCCAAAAGAAATCATGGCTGAACTGCCCGTGGATGAAAAAAGCCAAGCCGCTTTTGAAGCATGTCTTGCACAACACGCACATGAAGTCGCTGCGGTGATTATTGAACCTTTAGTACAAGGTGCGGGTGGCATGAAAATGCATGATGCAGCAACCCTTGCAAGAGTGGCGGCAAGTTGCCAGCGACACCAAATATTACTCATTGCAGATGAAATCATGACCGGCTTTGGCCGCACGGGTCACCTTTTTGCCTGTGAAGAAGCGAAGATAACGCCAGACATTATCTGCCTTTCCAAGGCGCTCACCGGCGGCACGCTTGCGTTAGCAGCCACAGTGGCACGGGAACATATTTTCACCGCATTTTTAAGTGAGGAACCCCAAAAGGCACTGATGCATGGCCCGACTTTTATGGCAAATCCACTGGCTTGTGCTGCGGCAAATGCCTCGCTCGACTTGTTTGAACAAGAACCCCGTTTGAATCAAGTAGCCGCATTGTCAAAACAGCTTGAACAAGCGCTGGCACCCTGCCGCTGGCTATCCTCCGTAAAAGACGTGCGTATTAAAGGCGCAATTGGTGCGGTGGAAATGAGCAAACCGATGAATCTGAATGCCGTGCGCTCACAGTTCGCAGCACTGGGCGTTTGGATCAGGCCATTTGGGCAAGTAATTTATCTCATGCCGCCTTTGGTTATTTCAGCGCAAGATTTAACTGTACTTACCGAAGCGGTAATACAGGTCGTAACAGCCCTGGATTACGCTCAATGAATAAAAAATCCAGCTTCAAACCTTATCAACGGGACGCGGGCCACGGCGTGGTTTTTTGAAAAACCGTTTCCCCGGCTTTGCTGCGCCTGTTCCAGGATGTCCTAACCCGCTCGCAGCAGAATTTGCAACATTGGCTGCAGCAGGATGCGCTGTTACATGATTCGCACCCTGCGGGCGGTGATGACGAACAGCACCAGGCTGCCCTGCAGGTCGCCGGTTTGAGTCAGCAAACCGCTGCTGTTTTTGCGGCCGCCCCGTATCCGCCTGATGCGGGGTTTGCGCACGATTTCCAGGCGCTAGCTGGATTTCCAGCTCAATGAGTTCATCCCAAAGTGCATCTGAGCGATCACGGTCTGGAATTGCCAACAACTCGCGTAAACGACGACGCGGATCAGGCGGTGGTGGCGTGTGGATTTGTCGGGATTGATGCACCAAGGCAGGCGCACTTTCCTCAAGCCCTGGCTCTGATTGTGCCGAAAAACCTGAATTACCTATTGGACTTTGTTCTGCAATACGCCTTGACTCAACTGAGGGCTCAACTGACGGCTCAATCGCAGTTTCAGCTGCAGACTGCATCGGTGACTCAAGCGCAGCGTCAACTGCCAAATCACTCACTAAACCGGCGTCTGTTGTTTCAACAATATGGGCTGTCGCCATCGACATGGGAATATCATCGATAGCCACACTGGCAATGAGCTGAACCGGTTCAACAGGTTTTACAGCGGCTTTTGCTACTCGCACGCGAGGTGCAGCCTTAATCGTAACCCGCGGCAAAGTTTGCGGACTTTCTGATGTAACTTCGCCTTGATCGGTATTGACTATTGGCATGTCACTGCCTGACTTGGCGTACTCATCTGGCTTACTCGCCTGAATCGTACTCTTTACTATTTCCGACGTAGCGCCTGTTATCTCCTGCGCGCATTCAGAAGTCGTTTCTTCATTCATGGGGCTTATCGCCTTAATAAAAAATAATGTTGTCATCATCGCTGCTCATGCAGCTCGCTTTAGCGCCTGTTTTCGACAAGACGCTCAAAGATCAAAACTGGGTACTGAAAAATTTCCCAGTTATCTTGTGCTTCTATTTTCGACCTTTCATGAAACATGTCGGGCAACCACACGGCATGTTTCTCGGTACTTTCCTGGCATTCTACCGCTTACTGCGCTTAGGTTACTTGCCACGATTACTTACCAAGCTGGCAAGCTAAGCCAATTCAATAAGCCAATTCAACACTTTTCTACGCTGCCCTTATCACTTTTCTCAAAGAAAAGCAGCGGTTTACTACGCCGAGTTTCCAAAAGCAATTTCTTATCATGGCCGCCGTCATTACAAGCGCTCCGGAGCGCTTTCGAGGCGCTTTCCAGAGGCCGAATTCAGATTTCACGCCGTCTCACCAGCGCCGACTTTTACGTATTTTGAATAACGATTTTGGGAAACTTGCTCGTTTGGTCTTGCGCTTGTTCTGCCATTTTTACTGCAAGTCGGCGTGCAATATTGCCATAAATTTCAGCAACACGTCCATTCGGTTCAGCAACAACGCTCGGCGCCCCCGAATCAGTTTGCATCCGGATGGATATATCCAAGGGCAACGCACCTAACAGCTCAATCGCGTAATCCACCGCCATCCGCTCACCGCCACCGCTACCAAAAATTGATTCCTCATGGCCGCATTGCGAGCAAATATGAATGCTCATATTTTCCACAATACCTAAAATTGGAACACCCACCTTTTGAAACATTTTAAGGCCTTTGCGTGCATCCAGCAGTGCAATATCCTGCGGTGTCGTCACAATCACCGCGCCCGTAACAGGAACTTGCTGAGCCAAAGTGAGTTGAATATCACCTGTGCCGGGAGGCATATCAATAATCAAGTAATCCAGATCCTGCCAGCGTGTTTCATTCAACAGCTGCATCAAAGCTTGCGTAACCATCGGACCACGCCACACCATCGGTTGCTCAGGGTCAATGAGCAAGCCTATCGACATCGCCTGAACGCCATGCGCCATCATGGGCATAATCCCCTGACCTTCAACCGCCTCGGGCTGCTGCCCTTGCAAAC
Organism: Rhodocyclaceae bacterium UBA6160; assembly: GCA_002422995.1. Taxonomy (GTDB): domain Bacteria; phylum Pseudomonadota; class Gammaproteobacteria; order Burkholderiales; family Rhodocyclaceae; genus Rugosibacter. The sequence continues at coordinate 933 of DIUK01000158.1, read as the reverse complement.
CCAGCATTTGCGGCAAGGATGGGCCATAAATATCCGCATCCAAAATACCCACTCGTGCCCCTTCTACCATCAACGCCAAGGCTAAATTTACAGCCGTAGTTGATTTCCCAACCCCACCTTTACCGCTGGCTACGGCAATAATATTTTTCACCCCAGGAATCAACTTAACACCGCGCTGCACAGCATGTGCAACCACTGCTGATGCAACACTGACACTGATCCGGCCAACGCCCGGAATGTTTTGCAAAGCTGTGACAATGATTTCCTTGATGCTGTCCAACTGACTTTTGGCTGGGTAATTAAGCACCACATCCAGCGCAACATCACCGCCAGAAATACGGATATTTTTAATGCTTTTGCCTGTAACAAAATCTCGCTGCGTCTGCGGATTAAGCACCTGGGCTAAAGTGTCGAGGATAATTTTTTCTGTGATTTGAGTCATAAAAGCCAATTAAATTTGAGCAGGGATAAACATAAAATTTCGTCCCACAGCAGAATGATCATTATAGCTGCTTGCGTTTCATCTTCAGCACTCAACTCAAGCGAACCCTGATAACAACAAGTTCTATGGCGCCTTTGCTAAACTGATCAGCTAATTTCAAAACCCTCTCTCGACGCTCACCGCCATGCCACGCAAAATTCTCGTTACCAGCGCCCTGCCCTACGCCAACGGTGCCATTCATCTTGGCCATTTGGTCGGCTACATGCAAACCGATATCTGGGTGCGTCTGCAAAAAATGCGTGGCCATGAATGCTGGTATGTCTGCGCTGACGACACACATGGCACACCCATCATGCTGCGCGCNNNNACAACTACTACACCACGCATTCCGAAGAAACCCGCCGTTTCGCCGAAGAAATCTACACCACCCTAAAACAGGCCGGGCTCATTGATGTACGCTCAATCGAGCAATACTTCGACCCTACCAAGCA
>DIUK01000155.1:7284-8223 GCA_002422995.1 Rhodocyclaceae bacterium UBA6160 | reverse complement strand
AGAAAGGCAGTTATTAAACGAGGCAAGTGCTGAATTATACTGCCCGTTTCCTGAACGACTGCTCCTTTCCGTGCGCCTCCTTCGCTTGTTACGTCTCTTTCGCATTACCCGTGTGGTCTACCTCTATGGCTTGGATCGCATGGTGCTCGACAATGAAAAAGTTTTCGGCATTTGGGGACGTATTGCCTGGTCACTGCAAAAACTGCTGTTCTGGCGTGATTTGACTGCCCCACGTGGGCAGCGTCTGCGCGAGGCGCTTGAGTCGTTGGGGCCGATATTTGTGAAATTCGGCCAGATGCTTTCCACCCGCCGCGATCTGATGCCAGTTGATCTAGCCAACGAACTGGCCAAACTGCAAGACCAAGTGCCGCCTTTTACTTCTGATCTGGCGATCAAGGAGTTAACCCTTGCTTATGGCAAACCGGTGGATCAAGTCTTTTTGGCATTCAACCCTACCCCGATTGCCTCGGCCTCTGTCGCGCAAGTACATTTTGCCGTGTTGCCGGATAACCGCGAGGTGGCAGTAAAAATCCTGCGCCCCGGCATACGGCAAATTATTGACCACGACATGGCACTGCTTGAAATTGCCGCCGCCTGGCTGGAAAAGCTCTGGCCAGATGCGCGTCGCCTCAAGCCGCAAGAAGTGGTAGCCGAGTTCGATAAATACCTGCATGACGAGCTGGATCTCATGCGCGAAGCCGCCAACTGCTCGCAACTCAGGCGAAATTTCGCCAACTCGCATCTTCTGATGGTGCCCGAAGTGCATTGGGATTGGTGCACGCAAAATGTGATGGTCATGGAGCGCATGCACGGCTTGCCAATTTCGCAAACCGAAGCACTGCGCGCGGCAGGCGTAGATATTCCGCAGCTCGCACGCGCCGGGGTGGAGATTTTCTTCACCCAGGTATTTCGCGATGGGTTTTTTCATGCCGACATGCA
>DIUK01000155.1:0-7201 GCA_002422995.1 Rhodocyclaceae bacterium UBA6160 | reverse complement strand
GCTGAAGTGCATGTGGAATCCGGCTGGGCGCCTAAAAATACCCGCATTGATGAGTTTGAATCGGCCATCCGCGCCGTGTGCGAGCCAATTTTCGACCGCCCGTTAAAAGATATTTCCTTTGGGCGTATCTTGTTGCGTCTGTTTCAGACATCGCGCCGTTTTAACGTGGAAATTCAGCCGCAATTAGTTCTCTTGCAAAAAACCCTGCTTAACATTGAAGGCCTCGGCCGCCAGCTGGATCCTGAGCTTGACCTGTGGAAAACCGCCAAGCCCTTTTTAGAACGCTGGATGCAGGAGCAAATTGGCTGGCGCGGTTTGCGCAACCACATCAAGCGCGAAGCGCCTGCATGGATGACTTTATTGCCCGCTTTGCCAAGGCTTGTTCACCAAGCGCTTAGTGCAGATCGTCATGCAGAATTTAAAACTGAAATTGCTGATTTACGCGCCAAAGTCACCCGCACCCGCTGGTGGCTTGTTATCACCACAACCCTGCTGAGCGGGTTGGCGGTGCTGATATTTTTGTGCAAACTGTGAGCTGTTTATTACGCCGACTCAGTGAGGTATTAACCGTTCGCCCTGGGGTTTTTGTCGATGGTTTTGCATGTCGCGACAAGCTCAATCGGAACGGAACTCAAGACTTCATCGTGTCGGCGCAATAAGAGAACTATCAAATAACTTGCGAATGGAGTGAAGACGTATGCTGTTCTGGTTTGTCATTGCCTATTGGATTATCTCGGTGGCTATCGGTCTTTATGCAGGCACGCGGGTGCGTAACACGCGCGACTTTGCCATTGCCGGGCGTCATCTTCCGTTTTATGTGGTGACAGCTACCGTATTTGCCACGTGGTTTGGGGCAGAAACGGTACTTGGCATTCCGGCGATCTTCCTGAAAGAAGGCATGCGCGGCATCGTGGCTGACCCATTTGGTGCGGCCATGTGTTTGATTCTTGTTGGTCTTTTTTTTGCTGCGCCGCTTTACCGCATGAACTTGCTCACGGTTGGGGATTTTTATCGCAAGCGTTTTGGCCACGGCGTGGAAACTGCCACAACACTCGCCATTGTTGTTTCTTATTTAGGCTGGGTAGGTGCCCAAATCACTGCCCTGGGCTTGGTGTTCAACGTGCTCTCTGACGGGGAAATCAGCCGCACAGCCGGCATGTGGATAGGCTCTTCCACCATTTTGATTTACACCCTGTTCGGCGGCATGTGGGCAGTGGCCATTACCGACTTTCTGCAAATGATCATCATCGTGATCGGCATGCTGTGGATCGGCGGTGAAGTCAGCAGCATGGCAGGCGGTGTAGGCACGGTGATTACCCATGCATCGGATGCAGGCATGTTCAGCTTCTGGCCTTCCATGGATATCAAGGAAGTGTTGGCTTTTACTGCGGCCTGGGTCACCATGATGTTTGGCTCAATTCCGCAACAAGACGTGTTTCAGCGCGTGCAATCTTCACGCACTGAAAAAATTGCCGTGTGGGGTGCTGTCTTGGGCGGCAGCCTGTATTTCCTGTTCGCTTTTATTCCCATATTTTTAGCGTATTCAGCCACCCTGATCGATCCGAAAATGGTCGCCGAGTTAAAAGACACCGACCCGCAAATGATCTTGCCAAGATTAGTGCTGGACAAAGCGCCATTGATTGCCCAGATCATGTTTTTCGGCGCCCTGCTCTCAGCAATCAAGAGCTGCGCCTCGGCGACTTTACTTGCACCTTCAGTCACTTTTACTGAAAACATCATCAAGCCATTCGCGGGTGGCATGTCAGATCGTAAACTGTTGCTCACCATGCGTTCTGTAACCTTGATCTTTACCTTGCTCGTCACCCTGTACGCCGTGCATTCAGATGCGAGTATTTTTCATATGGTGGAAAACGCCTATCAAATCACGCTGGTGACAGCTTTTGTGCCCATGGTCGCAGGCATTTACTGGCGACGTGCCACAAACCAAGGGGCAGCGCTATCAATTTTTATGGGTTTTACCCTCTGGATGACCATCTTGCTCGCCGGCCCTGCAGACCCGCTCATTCCCGCGCAATTTGCCGGCTTGATCGCCAGCATAGTCGGCATGGTCGCAGGCTCGCTGCTACCCCAGGCAATGCATCACGATGCAGGAATTCACGATCATTTGCGTCATGGTCACCTGCATCACCCCGCTGCGCAAACGCATCACGTTGCTGAAGATCATCATGGCACACACCCCCATGGAAACAACAAAACTCGGCATTAGATGTTAACTCAAACACCACCTGCAGAGTCACAGGTGTCGCCCAGGCCACCTACGCCGCTATTGTTTTACTTTAGCCTGGGGTATGCCGCACTGATTGTTTACGCCAGCCTGTATCCGCTAACTGGCTGGCTGGCAACGGGCGTACCACTGCTGGATTTTTTCTTTGCTGGCTGGCCGCGCTATACCACCACCTTTGACCTGATTACCAATGTCGCAGCCTATGTTCCGCTAGGTTTTTTGCTCGCCTCAGCGATGCGCCCACGGATAACAGCCAAACATGCCTGGTGGTTAGCTCTGTTGTTAGCAGCGCTATTAAGCTTTTCGCTCGAATTCACGCAAAACTTTTTACCAAGTCGCGTCGCATCCAATCTTGATTTAGCGGGAAACACCCTGGGAGCCTTGCTTGGCGCGCTGCCTGGCGCTTTATGGCCACGACAGATAATTGATAATCTGCGCCATCTGCATTGGCCTGACTTTGGTAAAAGTGTTGAGCTAGGTTTAGTGCTGCTGGGTTCATGGTTGCTCACCCAACTAGACCCGACAACGCTGCTGTTTGGCGCGGGAGATTTACGCAGTCTGCTCGCACCATCTGATCTCCACACATTTAATGCGGTAAGTTTTCAGCGCATTGAAAGCCTGATTGCAGCTACCGGCGTGATGGCTATTTTGCTCATGGCCAGCCTGATTGCGCCGTCTCACCAGCGCCGACTTTTTCCAATTCTTCTGCTGGCCTGCGGCCTGGCAGCTAAATCTCTTGCCTTTGCTTTAATGACACATCCTAAAACTGCGCTGGCCTGGGCAACGCCAGGGGCGCTGACAGGCTTTGTGGTCGGTGGTCTGTTATGGCTTGTCATCTTGTTTTTGCCCCTCACCCTGCAACGCCTGATCGCAGCGCTCGCGCTACTTGCCGCAAGTGTGATGGTCAATCTTGCGCCCATCAATCCTTATCTTGCAAACCTGCAAAACACATGGAACCCCGGGCAGTTCCTGAACTTTCATGGCTTGACGCATTTTGTTACCCTGCTGTGGCCGTATTTGGCCCTGCCCTGGTTTGCCTTCCACCGCCCGCGCGCGCCTCTGCCATGAAAGACCTCACTGCGCTTCGCGATGCGCTGCGTGCATTTGCCGCTGAACGCCACTGGCAGGCATTTCACACACCGAAAAATCTGAGCATGGCCTTAATCAAGGAAGCGGCTGAAATCGTGGAACACTTTCAGTGGCAGACCGCCGAAGAAAGCCTTGCCCTCACCCCTGGGCAACAAGCTGCCGTGGGTGAAGAAATTGCCGACGTATTGATGTATCTGGTACAACTCGCCGACATACTCAACATTGATCCGCTGGCAGCCGCGCGTGAAAAAATCATCAAAAATGGCCAGAAATATCCTGTACCCGACAAACATTAGCCCGACATCCCGACAGGCCAAAAAAACCAGCTAACGTGCGGACAGTGCCGAACAGTACAAACATTACAATGACCCGATGAACAACGCCCCGATAAAACCTGCATCCATCCTGATGGTGTTCACCACGCTGCCGGACGACACCCTTGCACGCACCCTGGCAGACGCGCTGGTCGCTGAACGGCTGGCAGCCTGTGTCACGCTATTGCCTCCTGCCCAATCGGTCTACCGCTGGCATAACGAAATTGAGCACGCGACCGAAACTCCGCTCATGATCAAAACCACCAGCGCGCGCTACCCCGCGCTGGAAGCTGCGCTACGCGCCCGGCATCCTTACGCTGTGCCTGAAATCATCGCCCTGCCCGTCACCCACGCCCTGCCGGATTATTTAGCCTGGGTGGATGCAGCAACACAACCAGAGGACGCCTGATGCAAAACTTATTTCGCCGACTGGCTTATCAAACAAACAACATGGCGCGTCTGGCTTTCCTGACGCTGCTCTTTGGCCTGCTGTTGCCAGGCGCCCGCCAAGGCTTTGCCGCCGAGCCCTTATCGCCAGAGCAAGCTTTTACTTTCTCAGCCCGCGCGATAGATGCACAGACCATCGAAGCCCGCTGGCAAATGGCCGATGGCTATTACCTTTACCGCAACAAATTTGCCTTTCATCTTGCCGCACCCAGTAACACCGCGCAGAACGCTGCTGACACACCCCTGACCGCGCAGTTGCCCGCTGGCAAAATGAAAATGGATGATTTGTTTGGCGAAGTCGAGGTCTATCGACAAGAAGTCACCGCACGGCTGGCCTTGCCGGCACCTGCCAATAATGAAACACCCATCACCGTCACGCTCAAAGCGGTTGCCCAAGGCTGCTGGGATGGCGGCATTTGCTATCCGCCGCAAAACTACACGGCGACAATCACTTTGCCAGCCCAAACCGCTGCTGCCACTGCTTTACAAAATCCAAGCGACACAAAATCAGTATCCAGCACACTCCCTCCAAACACGGCTAACGCAGCAGGCGACGAAAGCTCACGCATCGCCAACCTGCTCAACCACAGCCGCTGGCCACTCATCGTGTTAAGTTTTTTCGGCTTTGGCTTGCTGCTTTCCCTCACCCCCTGCGTCTTGCCGATGATCCCGATTTTGTCCGGCATTATTGTCAATCACGGCCATGCCGTCAGCCATCGGCGCGCCTTCCTGCTCTCGCTCGCCTATGTTCTCGGCATGGCCATCACTTACGCTGCCGCCGGTGTTGCCGCCGGATTTTCCGGCACCTTGCTCACCAGCGCGTTACAAAATCCCTGGGTGCTGGGTGGCTTTGCGCTGATATTTGTCGTCCTCGCATTTTCCATGTTCGGCCTGTATGAACTGCAACTGCCCACTGCCCTGCAAAGCAAACTCGCCGACAAAGCCAATCATCAAGGCGGCTCCGTATCCGCCATTGCCTTGATGGGTGCACTCTCCGCGCTGATCGTTGGCCCCTGTGTGGCCGCCCCCCTGGCCGGTGCCTTGCTGTACATCGCCAAAACCGGCGATGCCTTGCTAGGCGGCGCTGCCTTGTTTTCTCTCGCGCTGGGCATGGGTGTGCCATTGTTATTAGTCGGCACTTTTTCGCGCCGTCTCCTGCCCAAAACCGGGCCGTGGATGGAGAACGTGAAAAAATTCTTTGGCGTGCTGATGCTTGCCACCGCCCTGTGGCTGGCATCCCCCGTCTTGCCTGCGTGGCTTGTGATGCTGGGCTGGGCGCTACTCCTGATTCTCCCGGCCGTATTCCTCTCCGCGCTCGACTCCTTGCCCGTGCATGCCCATAGCTTGCAACGCCTGGGCAAGGGCGTAGGCATGATGCTGTTCATTACCGGTCTGGCGATCCTGATCGGGCTTTTAGGCGGTAGCCGTGATCCGTTGCAGCCGCTGGATTTTTTGCGTGGCAGTGCGACCATAACGGCAAACAACACCGCCGTATCACCAGCGCCGACTTTTATCAAAATTACCTCCATTGCCGAACTCGATGCACAACTGAAAAAGGCCAATAAGCCTGTCATGCTGGACTTCTGGGCCGAGTGGTGCATCAGCTGCAAGGAAATGGAACGCTTTACCTTTGCGCATCCGGACGTGGCCGCGCGCATGCAGGACTTTTTGCTATTGAAGGCGGACGTTACCGCCAACAACGCGGCAGACCGCGCGCTGCTGTCACGCTTTAACCTGTTCGGCCCGCCGGGGATTATTTTTTTCAACGCCAATGGCCAGGAAAACACCACCCAGCGCGTAATTGGCTTTCAAAATGCCTCACAATTTTTACAACAGTTAAATCAAGCCGCGCGCTAGGCCTTCTCAACGAACGAACGAACGAACGAACGCGCATTTTTCGTCTCACTACCCACTCCAAAAAATTCATCATGTTCACCGGCATTATTTCCGCCTTAGGCAGCATTACCCAAATCACTCCGCTCGCTACGGGTGTTCGCTTAACGGTTAAAGCGCCCGCCAACTATCTTGACGACGTCGCCATTGGCGACTCCATCGCCCACAATGGCGTGTGCCTTACCCTTATCAGCAAAACGGACAACACTTACGCCGTGGATGTCTCGCGCGAAACACTGGATTGCACGGTAGGGCTGGATGCGCTTAACGAAGTGAATCTGGAAAAAGCCTTGCGTCTGGCCGACCGGTTAGGCGGCCATTTAGTTGCCGGACATGTCGATGGGACAGGCGAAGTCGTGCGCATCACACCAGTAGGCGAATCGCACGAGTTTGTCATTCGCGCGCCATTAGCGGTGGCCAGAACCGTTGCACCCAAAGGTTCAATTACCGTGAATGGCGTCTCGCTCACCGTCAACCGTGTTGTCAAATCCAGTGCATCCACCAACGAACCCAGCGTTGAATTTTCCATCAACCTGATTCCGCACACCATGGCCNNGTGAATCTGGAAATTGACCTGATCGCGCGTTACGTTGAACAGATACTCGCAACCAGCACAGCGGCGTAGAATGCACGGCTTTTCAGGCACACCTCCGGTGCACCTTTATTCGCAACTTTATGTATGAGCCATTGCCATGAACATTAGTCCCACCCAAGAAATCATCGCCGAAATCCGCGCCGGACGCATGGTGATACTGGTTGATGAAGAAGACCGCGAAAATGAAGGCGATCTGGTCTGCGCAGCGCAACACGTCACGCCCGACATGATCAACTTCATGGTCAAGCACGCGCGCGGCCTGGTGTGCCTGACGCTGACCGAAGCGCGCTGCCAGCAGCTGGGCTTAACACCCATGACGCGCCATAACAAGAGCATGTTCAGCACTGCCTTTACTACCTCAATTGAAGCCGCAACCGGTGTGACCACCGGCATTTCGGCGCATGACCGCGCGCGCACAGTGCAAGTCGCGGTGGCTAAAAATGCCCGCCCTGACGATATTGTGCAGCCCGGCCATATCTTCCCCATCACTGCCCAGCCCGGTGGCGTGCTGGTGCGCGCAGGCCACACCGAAGCCGGTTGCGATCTTGCCCAACTGGCAGGATGCGAGCCCGCGGCCGTGATTTGTGAAATCCTGAAAGACGATGGCAGCATGGCGCG
>DIUK01000053.1 GCA_002422995.1 Rhodocyclaceae bacterium UBA6160 | reverse complement strand
ATGTGCCGGAGGGCGATCGCCATGTGTTTTCATTGACGGATGCCGATATTCTGGAACTGGCGCGTTATGCCATGACCATTGAAAAACATTACGCACGCCCTATGGATATTGAATGGGGCAAGGATGGCCAGGATGGCAAGCTGTATATTCTGCAAGCACGCCCTGAAACCGTGAAGTCGCAAGATGATCATGCAACAGTCATTGAAAAGTACAAGCTCACGCAGCACGGTAAAGTACTCACCAGTGGCCGTGCGATTGGCCAAAAAATCGGTTCTGGCGTGGTACGTGTTGTCACGGATCCTTCCGAAATGCACCTGGTGCAAGCGGGTGACGTGCTGGTGGCCGACATGACTGACCCTAACTGGGAGCCTGTCATGAAGCGCGCATCAGCCATTGTGACCAATCGTGGCGGGCGGACTTGCCATGCGGCGATTATCGCGCGGGAGCTGGGAATCCCGGCGATTGTGGGTTGCGGTACTGCTACGGCGGCGTTAACCGAAGGCGAGAGTGTGACTATCTCATGCGCTGAGGGCGATACAGGCTATGTCTATCGCGATGCTTTAGCGTTTGAAGTTACGCGGCAAGACGTGGGTAACTTACCTACGTTACCCGTTAAGATCATGATGAACGTCGGCAACCCTGAGCTGGCGTTTGAGTTTGCACAAATTCCGAATGCAGGTGTTGGCTTGGCCAGGCTTGAGTTTGTCATCAATAACATGATTGGTATTCATCCCAAGGCGATTCTGGAAATTGATCAAGTACCTGCCAGTTTGCGCGAAGAAATTTTGCGGCGCTCACGTGGTTATGCGTCGCCTGAAACCTTCTTCGTTGAAAAGCTGACGGAAGGTGTTGCCACTATTGCCGCAGCGTTTTATCCGCAGCCGGTGATTGTGCGTTTGTCTGACTTTAAGTCCAATGAATATCGCAAGCTGTTGGGCGGCGAAATTTACGAGCCGGAAGAAGAAAATCCGATGTTGGGCTTCCGGGGTGCGTCGCGTTATATTGCGCCGTCCTTCCGCGCCTGTTTCGAGATGGAATGCCGTGCCATGAAGCGTGTGCGCAATGACATGGGGCTCACCAATGTGCAGATTATGGTGCCTTTTGTGCGCACAGTGGATGAAGCGCGCATAGTGGTTGAACTTTTGGCCTCGCACGGTTTGCGTCGTGGTGAGAATGGCTTGAAGCTCATCATGATGTGCGAGATTCCGTCCAACGCCTTGCTGGCTGAAGAATTTCTTGAATACTTCGATGGCTATTCAATTGGCTCAAACGATTTAACTCAGCTCACATTAGGCTTGGATCGTGACTCAGGCTTGGTTGCCCATTCATTTGACGAGCGCGATGCTGCGGTTAAAAAACTCCTTGCCATGACCATTGCTACGTGTAATCGTTTAGGCAAATATGTGGGCATTTGCGGTCAGGGCCCATCCGACCATGCAGATTTTGCCGAATGGCTGATGGACGAGGGTATTCAAACGATTTCGCTTAATCCCGATACAGTGATTGATACTTCGTTGCGTCTGGCCAGCCATAAAAAGTAATCATGCAAATTCTCTGGTGGCACTGGATGGTATTAGGACTTGGGCTCGCGTTGTCAGAGTTGGCGCTGTTCAGCTTTTTTATCATCTGGTTTGCCCTCGGGGCATTACTGGTTGGCTTGACTTTGCTTCTTTCGCCGGAGTTAAGTTTTGCAACACAGATTTTGTTGTGGACGGTGGCGTCGGTTTTGATGACCGTATCGTGGTTCAAGTTTTTTCGAAATACCAATAAAACCCGTGCAGGACAGGCGGCAGCGGTGATCGGGGAAGTAGGTACCCTCGTGCGCGCCATCGAGCCATTCAATACGTCTGTGGGTGGTGCCGATTCATCAGGTCGGGGCGAAGTCCGTTTTCAAAAGCCGGTGATGGGTACGGATACCTGGCCTTGTATCGCAGATGAGTTTATTGCTGCTGGTACGCGCGTCAAGGTTGTGGGTGTGGATGGTCAGTTTTTGAAAGTGGGTAAGCCGGCAGCCAGTGCCACAATGGATGCTACTGCGGACTGAGTTAGGTCAGTCAAGCAGATCAACGGTCAGTTTTAACTGACAACACAGGGAGAAAAAAATGGGTGATTTGGGTATTGTCGTCATTGCACTTTTTGTTTTTGCGGCAGTCACTATCGCCAAAGGCGTGCGCATTGTGGCACAGGGCGAAGAGTGGATTGTGGAGCGCTTGGGGAAGTATCACGCCACACTTTTGCCGGGCTTGAATGTAATCATTCCCTATCTTGATCAAGTGCGTTACAAGCTGGTCACCAAAGATATTATTCTGGATGTAGAAGAGCAAGAAGTCATCACTAAAGACAATGCCGTGATCCTTACCAATGCCATTGCCTTCATCAAAATTACTGATCCGGTCAAGGCGGTCTATGGTGTAACAAATTTTTCAGAAGCGATTCGCAATATGATTATGACGACCTTGCGATCCATCATTGGCGAGATGAATCTGGATGAGGCGCTAACGAATCGAGACACCATTAAAGCCCGCTTGCGTGAAAGCATTGCGGATGAAGCCATAGATTGGGGCTTGACGGTTAAATCAGTCGAGATTCAGGACATCAAGCCATCTGAATCCATGCAGCGCGCGATGGAAGCACAAGCCTCAGCGGAACGGGAGCGCAAAGCCATGGTGACGCGCGCGGAAGGAACAAAACAATCGACCATTTTGAATGCTGAAGCACAGCTTGAATCTGCCCGCTTGCAGGCGGAAGCGCAAGTGACCCTGGCTACGGCAAGCGCTGAGGCTATCAAACGGGTGGCGGTGGCGCTGGGAAGTGATGATGCGCCCGTACGTTATTTATTAGGTGAAAAATATATTCAAACATTAGGCAACTTGGCTACTTCGGATAATGCAAAAACTGTGGTGTTGCCAGCTGACTTGCAAGATGCCTTGCGTGGCATGTTTGGCCGTCCGCGCGTTTAATGATGCAGCGTGTGGCAAGTTGTTTAGCGCTGCCAGGCGAAACGCAATGATTCCTTTAATTTGCGGTTGAACCGTGCGCTATCTGGCTTTTGAGACAGCGACGCGACGCTTGTCGGTTGCGTTGTGGCAGGATGGAGAAATTACTGAACGCTGGGCGGATATGCCCAATAGCGGCTCTGAAGTATTGTTGCCCTGGGCAAATGAGTTGCTGGCTGAATCTGGCATCACCTTCAAGGATATTGACGGCATTGCCTTTGGCGCGGGACCTGGCGGCTTTACAGGTTTGCGCCTGGCTTGTGGTGTTACACAAGGCTTGGCGTTTGGTCTGGATGTGCCTGTAGTTCCTGTGTCAACTCTGGCCGCGCTTGCTTTGACAGCATTTGATTCTACCGGGATAGAAAATATCTGGACTTGCCTGGATGCGCGCATGAATGAGGTTTATTTGGCGGCGTATCGCGTCAAGAACGATCATGTGAATGAAGTTATTTCACCCCAATGCTTGCCGCCAGCGTCTGTTTGTCGTCAGAGTTTATTTAACGCCGTCTCACCAGCGCCGACTTTTCTCAATGCTTGTGGTGTTGGCGATGGGTTTAATTCCTACGGCAAAGTGCTGACTGAACAACTGCCCGATTTAAGCGGCATACACGCAGACATTTTTCCTGCTGCGAGTGCCGTGGCTCGCTTGGGCGCCAGTCTGTTTGCCAGTGGTGGCAGCGTGTCGGCGGCACTTGCACAACCAATGTATGTGCGTGACAAAGTAGCCTTCACGACGGTGGAGCGCTTGGCGAGAGGTGGCTTGAAGTGATTTGGCTGGCGTGACATTTGCCATGGTTAATGTGGCTGCCTGCGCGATGAAGGTGTTTTTGGCGCCGCTGTCTCCGGCGGATATTGATGCTGTATGCGTGGCTGAAGCAGCTTTGCACCCGTCGCCCTGGACGCGTGGTAATTTTACGGATGCGCTGCTGGCTGGATACGACGCTTATGTGATGCGCCAGGCAACAGGTGATTTGGTTGCCTATGGTTTGGTGATGCAAGGCGTGGAAGAGGCAGAGTTGCTTAACTTGAGTGTGTTAAAAAAATATCAGCGCCAGGGTTTTGGCGCGCTGTTGTGCGAACATTTGATACATCGCGCCAAGTGCCGGGGTGCGTTACGCATGTTCCTTGAAGTGCGCGCAGGCAATGTGGCAGGTCGGACTTTGTATCAGCGTTTGGGATTTGCCGAGATTGGACAGCGCCGAGGCTATTATTTGAATTCCGACGATCAGAAAGAAGATGCAATCGTTATGGCAAAAACAATCTAGATCGACGCTAAATCGCGATGAAACCTAACCGAGATGACTTGTTGCGCGAAATGGGACTGGGCCCGATCTGGAAGTTGCGTGCGCAACAACCAGCAGTTGCCCATGCACTTCAAGTTGAGGCAACTGCATCGTCAGTTGGAACAATCAACCCGGTTGTTTCAGGCCATAGTTCAGCCGCGCCTGCGCCAGCTATTAGCGATTCTTCTGTTGATTTGCCTGACTGGACATCACTGGAAGCCCGTGTCGCGGCGTGTCGCCAGTGCCGACTTTGTGAGGCAAGAAAACAGGCCGTTTTTGGTGTCGGCGACCGGCAAGCTGACTGGTTTTTCATCGGCGAAGGTCCCGGGGCCGAAGAAGATGCGCGGGGTGAGCCGTTTGTCGGTCAGGCTGGGCAGTTGCTCGATCACATGCTGGCAGCGATTGATTTGCAGCGCGGGCAGGATGTTTATATTGCCAATGCGGTGAAATGTCGTCCACCTGAAAACAGAACGCCTGATACTGAAGAAATCAATGCGTGTCAGCCTTATCTTTCAGCGCAAATTGCTTTGTTGCAACCTAAGCTGATTGTCGTGATGGGGCGCCCGGCAGCGCAGGCGATATTGGGTCAAGCGGTGAAAATCAGTGAGATGCGTGGCAAACTTCATCAATACAAAGAAATTCCGGTGATCGTGACTTACCATCCGGCCTATCTTTTGCGCAACCTGCTCGACAAAGCCAAAGCCTGGGAAGATTTATGTTTTATGCGCCGTACGATGCGCACCTTAAAAGCAACTTGATTATGCTCGAATTCCTTTACCCGACAATCAGATTAGACGGTGGGTATAAAAATTGCTNNNCAATACTGTCGCCATACAGCGACTTGCCACGCAAAGCCAGCGTGCGATATACGACGCTGCCCGTGTTACGCATGCTGCACGTGAACTAAGCGAGACGGCGAACTCTTTGGAACGGATCGCACAACAAAGCGTGATACTGAAGGATGAAGCGCTGTGGGAAAACTACCTGACATTGCATCAGCGGTTTATTAAAGTCAGTCAGCAATTAGGCCAGTTGCCCTTGGAAGCACCTATGCGCCAAGAGTTAAGTACGTTGCTACAGACTGAGCAACGACTCTATTCAGCGCTTGTTAGCATAGGCTATAGCGGCGAAACTGCCATTGATTCAGCCATCCAGTATGCCGATATAGCCGACAATGCAAGAAATCTTCTTACTCGTTCAAGTCAGGTAATCGATCGAGAAGCAGAATCCTTGAATGTCTTGGCTGGTAAAACCGAAATGCAAGTGAAACGACAACTCTTCTTGTTATTACCCTTGTCGATCATTGTCGTTGCCGGATTTACCTACTTGCTTGCCAAACCAATTGCACAACTGGAACAAGGGATTCGTGACTTGGGTGAGCGTCGTTTGGATGCGCGAATTGAAGTGACGGGGCCGGACGACTTAAAGCAGTTGGGCAATCGTCTGGATTGGTTACGTTTGCGACTGGTTCAGTTAGAAGAGCAAAAGAGCCGTTTTTTGCGGCATATTTCACATGAACTTAAAACGCCATTGACCGCTTTACGTGCTGGATCGGATTTGCTTGCTGAAGAAATCGCAGGGCCATTGACAGGAAAACAGCAGGAAATTGTGCGCATCTTGCGTCAGCACAGCCTGGATTTGCAGCGGTTGATTGAAGATTTGCTGCGGCATGGTGAAGCCGATTTTTTGCAAACCCCAGTCAAGTTGCAACCTGTCAAACTCAGCGAAGTGATCAACCGTGTTGTCGATAAACAGCGGTTGGCGATTTCGTCGAGAATGCTGAATTTATCCCTGCAAGTTGATAATCTAATTATTACTACAGATGCAGAACGGTTACGAATTGTTCTCGATAACTTTTTATCCAATGCGATTAAATACTCACCAACCGGGGGGACAATTATCATCTCTGCAAGAAAAGAACGAAATCAAGCCATTTTGTCGGTCATTGATGAAGGCCCTGGTGTTGCAGAAGAGGATTTAGCCAATTTGTTTGATCCTTTTTACCGCGGTCAGGCGGTTGCTGCTGGTGCAGTCAAAGGTTCTGGTTTGGGTTTATCTATTGCAAAAGAGCATGTATTGACCTTAGGTGGTGATATCAGCGTGGGTAAAGGGCAAGGTCAATTCACTGTTTCTTTACCCTTGAATACCTAATAAAGAGAAAGGCATCACATTTTTGAAGCGCAACATGATGAATTTAATAGTTATAAATCCCGATAAATTTGGCCTGCGCTTTTTCCAAGGATTCGTGCTGGCGATGATGCTTGTACTAATCACTGGCTGTGCAGGCGTAAATAAAGCAGCACGTCAAAGCACTTCGCAAAGTGTTTCAGATGCTTCTCAACCTATTCGCAGTGTGCAAGCATTGCTTATTTATTTCGAGCAATTACGACAGTTATCTGCGGTTGATTTAACCAAAGAAATAGAGCGAGCCCGTAAAAATTATCAGAGGGACAAGTCAGTTTTTTATCAGCTGCAATATGCTATGGCACTATCGTTTCCCGGGGGCGATGCACGCCATGCGCAGCAATTACTTGAGCCGATTGTCAAAGATAACCTCCAGGTAAGCCGCCCCGTGCATGCCTTGGCTGTGTTGCTCCATACCAATATTGTTGAGCGTTTACGGCTTGAGTTGCTGAATCAAAGCCAGGCAAATGCGTTACAAATGCAAACCTTGCGTGCCGATGAGTTCAAAAATAAACTTGGCGCATTAAGAGAAATAGAAAGAAAAATGCTGCAACGAGACAGTGTAGTTAAGCCATGAGTACAGCGACAACGCGTATTTTGCTGGTTGATGATGATGACGATTTACTTCGCCTGCTTGCCATTCGCTTGGAAGGTGCTGGCTATGGCGTGCTGACCACTAATAAGGCAGAACAGGCGCTGGCGATGATTTCTCGTGAGCGGCCTCATTTGGTTATTACTGATTTACGTATGCCAGGCATGGATGGTGCTGCCTTGTTTGAGGCAATTCGAGCGATGCATTCCAGTTTGCCTGTCATTATTTTGACCGCACATGGCACAATTCCTGACGCGGTTGCGGCGACAAATCGGGGTGTTTTTGGTTACCTGACCAAACCGTATGATGCCCAAGAGCTGCTCACTCAAGTTGAGCAAGCGCTGCGATTGTCAGTGATAGGTGATTCAAGTAAGCGACATAGCGCCAGCTGGCGAGCAAGAATCGTGACGCAAAGTCCGTTGATGGAAAGCCTGCTTGCGCAAGCCCAGTTAGTCGCAGCGAGCGACGCGAGCGTCATGCTCTATGGCGAGTCGGGTACTGGGAAGGAGTTGCTTGCACAGGCTATTCATCAAGCCAGCGCACGTGCTAAAAAACCATTTGTGGCAGTTAACTGCGGTGCTATTCCTGAAAACTTGCTTGAATCTGAGTTGTTTGGTTATGTGCGTGGTGCATTTACTGGTGCCAATAAGGATTACATAGGACTGGTGAGAGAAGCTGATGGCGGCACCCTGTTTTTAGATGAGATAGGCGATATGCCTTTACCCCTGCAGGTCAAACTGTTGCGTATGTTGGAGCAGCGAGAAGTAAGGCCGTTGGGTGAGGCAAAGCTACACCCAGTTAATATTCGTGTTATCAGCGCAACCCATCGAAACCTTGATGTTGAAATGGCCGAAGGGCGGTTTAGGAGTGATTTGTTTTATCGCCTCAAAGTAGTTGCTTTATCAATACCTGCCTTGTCTGAACGACGCGATGATATTCCCTTGCTGGCCCGACACTTTTTGCATGTTCTGGCCGATCGATATCAAAAAGAAGTGAATGGTTTTTCCCCGGAGGCGATGGATCTGTTGATACGAGCAAGATGGTCGGGAAATGTCAGGCAGTTACTCAATGTGGTTGAGCAAGCCGTTGCTTTATCGACAGGGCCTATTGTGCCCTTGATGTTGATACAAAATGCCATACAAACACTAGAAGATATTGTTCCGTTTGATGAAGCCAGACGGCGCTTTGAGGCGGACTATCTGACACGCTTGCTTAAGATGACGGGTGGTAATGTGGCCAGCGCAGCGAGCTTGGCGCAGCGTAACCGCACAGATTTTTATAAATTGCTCCAACGGCACTCGTTAGAACCCGCCCTTTTTAAATAATTGACGCACCGCTCCATTTATAAGTCAGTGTGGCTTGAGAAACATCATGGTTCAATGATGCTTTTTCGATAATACCTTTGCCTGCGAAGCTGGCCAAGACCGGGGGAAGTGAATTGTCTTCGGCTTGCGACAATTATTCAGAAAATATGAATAATTTATTCGTAACTAATTGAATATTTTAATAAATAAAAAATGGCATGTTGATTGCTTAGTGATAGGCAGCACCCTCAAATGCAAATGGGTGTCGTCTTAAATTCATTCATTAAGGAGTCTCACTTATGCCGCACAAAAACTTAAAAATCGTTTCTATCTTAAGTCTTTTCATTGCTATGGCTGCTTGCAATTCGCCAGCGACCAAAGAGTCTTCAACTACTGCAGCGTCTTTATCCGCGACTGCCGCAAACGAAACAAGTGTGGCAACGGATGCTGCTGAAACGGCTCAGGATGCGATACCTGCCCCTATGGGTACTGCATCCGCTCAATAAATAAGTCGCGCTAACGAGGTTGGTCGATCCATAGAAACCATAACGTATTTTTATGGATCTACTTACCCGCGTTAGATGTGCACGAAAAGTCAACGAAATGGCAAATAGCGTTGCTATAAGTCCTTGAAGGATCGTTTATGGATCATGCTCCTAAATTTTTGTATCCGGCGTTAGTGGTTGCAGCTATCTCTGTAACCGTATTTAGTGCCTTGGGAATCGAAGCTTTGCTTGACCGTGCCCCTTTGGCTTACTCAGCGAGTTCATCAGAAAGAAGTGTCAATGATTTTGCTGATGTAAAAGCAAATTCAAATAGCCCATCCGGAAAAAGTTCGCGTGAATCCAATGGAAATTTTGTTGATGGGCCTGCTAAAAAATCGGTGCAAAACTCATCAATAAGTGAGCTTGAAGATAGAAGGCAGAGAGGTGATGGTGCTCAAAAAGTCGCGGTTGCTGCCGCTTGTGGCAATTGTGGCCAGGTGATTTCAATCCGGCGTATTGAAACACCCGGCAAGGGTAGCGGGGTTGGCGCTGTGGCTGGTGGTGTTGCAGGCGCATTACTCGGACACCAAATTGGGGGCGGGCATGGCCGTGTTGCCATGACGGTTATTGGCGGCGCAGGTGGCGCTTATGCAGGTAATGCAGTAGAGAAAAATATGAATAAGCGCATATCTTATCAAGTTCGTGTCCGCATGCAGAGCGGGAAAGTTCAGACAATTTATCAGCGGGAAATTCCTGACGTACGAACGGGAGATCCTGTACGAATAAAGCAAGGCAGGCTTTTGTCGGCGTGAAAAAAATTCTGTGTGATTTTTGATCGTCTATTTTTTGCGACAAAAAATGTCTATTTGTATCAAATAGCTAGATAAATGATCGAACGATACGTCGCAGGTTTGAGACGGGAAGTCGACGAGACGAATAAGGTAGGCGTTATAAGTGCCTAATTGATTGGGGAGTTTAAGTTTGGCACACCGATTGCTATAGCTGTGAAGCACCTGTTGTATATCTCGTTTAATCATCATGCGGTGCGTGGTGATCTGATAATCCATTAAAAGGAACGCTCATGTTTAAACTTTCTAGTACCACATCCAAGTCAAATGAGTTGCGTACTCATTCTGTGACACCTTCTGCATCCAAGTTGCTCAACGGCAGTCAAAGCAATATTGCGAAATCAGTTTCATCGAGCCATTCGTCAAACAATAATTCGGGCACATCGGCAGATGCTTCTGGCAATGCCAGCCAGTCTGCTGTATCAGCTTTAACGAAAGATTTGAGCACAGACTCTATTGCTGATACGTCAGCTGAACGCGCTGGTTCAGCGATTACCGAGCCGTCAGTGCAAGCGAATGAGTTTTCAGCTAGCACGAAGGGCAGCCGATTATTGGTAGGGCCAGATGTCAAACTCAAAGGCGCTGAAATTTTGGATTGCGATACATTGGTTGTTGAAGGCAGTGTTGAGGCAACCATGGATAGTCGTACTATTTGCATTGCAGAAAATGGAAAATTTGATGGCACCGTTAGTGTGGATACAGCCGAAATATTCGGGACTTTTGAGGGGGATCTTACAGCTCGAAACCGTTTGATCATCCATTCAACAGGACGGGTTAGCGGAAAAATCCGCTATGGAAAAGTGGTGATTGAAGAGGGTGGACAAGTGTTTGGTGATATTCAATCCAATGCTTCAGTCACAGGCGTGCCAGGCATTGCTACTGAATCTGGAAAAACTTCTCGTCCGCCAGTAATGGTTGCACGCGCTTAGTCTTGGTCAAAGCATTGCCTAAGTACAGTACAGGGCACGTTTGATAGCCATCATCAATATTTATTCTTGAGTCCGGCGGCTTCTGATGAATAATCAAAGCCGCTGTGCTTATTGATTAGACTTGCTGATAGCAACGTATTATTTTCTGCGCAGCTTGTTTGTTAAGCGCTTAGCCAACGAAATTTTATTATTTTTATAATGTACCAAGCTATTGATATTTTTACGCTTAAAAAGCATACTTGTTCTTTTGCTAGTTACGTGAGGAAAGTAATGTCAATAGTAAAAACAGGATTTTTCGCAAGACTGTCTCGCCTCCTTGGTATTTTTTGTTTGACGTTTATTCTTTCTGGTTGCGGCTATAACCAGATTCAGGTCAACGACGAGCAGGTGACGGCGGCCTGGTCGGAGGTGTTGAACCAGTACCAGCGTCGCGCCGATCTGGTGCCGAATCTGGTGGCCACTGTGCAAGGCTATGCGGCGCACGAAAAAGAGGTGCTGACGCGGGTGACCGAAGCGCGCGCCAGCGTGGCGGGCATCAAGGCGACGCCGGAGCTGATCAACGACCCGGCGACGTTCGCCAAGTTTCAGCAGGCGCAGGGCGAGTTGAGCGGCGCATTGTCGCGCCTGCTGGTGGTCGCTGAAAATTATCCCAACCTCAAAGCTGATGCGAGCTTCCGCGACTTGCAGGCACAGCTCGAAGGCACCGAAAATCGCATCACCGTGGCGCGGAATCGTTATATCCAGGATGTCAAAACCTACAACGTCTCGGTGCGCACTTTTCCCAACAATCTGACGGCGATGGTCATGGGCTGGAAGCCGAAAGCCAATTTCAGTGTGGATAACGAAAAGGCGATCTCGGCTCCGCCGAAGGTGGATTTTGGTGGGGCTGATAGGCCGGTTACCAACTGATCCGTCAGGCGGCGCAGAACGCTGATGCGAAGTTTCTTGCCAGCCGTGCGGACCGCATTGGCCTGCCTGCTGTTGAGCATTTTTTCTCTGGGTACGGTGAATGCGGCCAGCGGTGATCCGCTGCCTGTTCCACCGCTTACCGGCCGCATCGTCGATCTGACCAACACGCTGGATGCACAACAGCGCGCGGCGCTGGAGGCGCGGCTGGCAGCCCTCGAACAGGCGAAAGGTGCGCAAGTCGCCGTCCTGCTAGCGCCGACTTTTCAGCCGGAAAGCATTGAGCAGTTCGGCATACGCCTGGCTGACGCCTGGAAGCTTGGGCGCAAGGGGGTGGATGATGGCGCGATCCTGCTCATCGCCAAGGATGACCGGCAGTTGCGCATCGAAGTCGGTTACGGGCTGGAAGGCGCGCTGAATGACGCGACGGCCAAACGTATCATCAGCGAAATCATCACGCCGCATTTTCGCCAGGGCGATTATTACGCGGGCATTGATGCCGGGCTCGCCGCGATGCAGACTGTGATTGAGGGGGAGCCTTTGCCGCCGCCCGCCGCAACCAGAGCAGGCAATGGTGCGCGCGGTGATGACGCCAGTTTTCTGCCTTTGATGATGGGTGGTGCAATTGCTGCACGCATTCTGCATTCGCTGCTCGGCCTCACGGGTTCACTGCTGGTGGCTGGCGTGGGTGGTTTGCTCGCCTTCTGGCTGCTCGGTTCATGGCTGGTCGGGCTGGTGGTTGGCGTGTTTCTGCTGATGTTTTCTCTCTCGCGCGGTAGTGGCTATGGCGGTCTCGGCGGATTCGGCGCTGGTGGTGGTTTTGGCGGTGGCGGCTTTAGTGGCGGTGGTGGCGGCTTTGGCGGTGGCGGCGCTTCGGGGAGGTGGTGAGATGAATCTGCGGCGATGCTTGCGTCATTTGCTCATTCCCGGCTGGTTTTCTCAGCGGGTGTTTAAGCAGCAAGACTTGGCGGCGATAACGGCGGCCATTACCGCTTCTGAAAGAAAGCACCGTGGCGAGTTTCGCCTGGTGCTGGAAGGTTCTTGGCCATGGTTAGCCCTCTGGCAAAATACGACTGTGCGTGAGCGGGCGGCTGCACATTTTGCCCAGCTGGGCGTGTGGGATACGGAAGACAATAGTGGCATTCTGATTTACGTGCAGTTGCTGGATCATCAAGTAGAAATTCTTGCTGACCGTGGCATTGCCAAGCGGGTGCCGCAAGCGGCCTGGGATGCGATCTGCCGTGCCATGGAAGCCGACTTTCGGCAGAAAAATTATCGCGCCGGGGTGTTAACCGCAATCACTCAAGCCACCGCCTTGTTAGCGCAGCATTTCCCCGCGCATGAGAATAATCCGAACGAATTGCAGGATCACCCTGTTAGGCGCTAAGAGCAGCCCTGCGTGGGGTTTGCTTGGCCTGTCTGTTACAGCACGCCATCATCGAGATGCGCAATGTCGTCTTGCCCGCGCTGAATGGTATTGTGATGGCGCATGACCAGCCACATGGTGCTGATGACAAAGAAGCCAAAAATCGCAATGACCCAGTTAATCGAGAGCTGGATGCCGATAAGTACCGAGTAAAGCGAGGTCATCACGAGAATCGAGAGGTTCTCGTTAAAGTTCTGCACCGCAATCGAATGGCCTGAGCCCATCAAGATATGTCCGCGATGCTGCAAGAGGGCGTTCATTGGCACAACAAAAAAGCCGGAGAGCGCGCCGATGATGAGCAGCAACACGGCAGCGACCACGGTGTTATGGACAAAAATCATGCTCATCACGATTACCCCCATGGCAATTCCCATGGGAATTACGCGGACTGATTTGCGCAGGGTAATGACTTTGGCTGCCAGGATAGCGCCAATCGCTACACCAACAGCCACCACGCCTTGCAACAAGGTGGCAGAGGAGAGGTCAATGTTCAGCGCAAACTTGGCCCAGTCGAGCACTAAAAATTGCAAAGTCGCGCCTGCGCCCCAAAACAGGGTGGTGACAGCCAAGGAGATTCTGCCCAGCCGGTCGCGCCACAGCAGCGTAAAGCAGTGGAAGAATTCACGCACCAGGTAAACGGGATTATTCTTGATCGGCTTATGATCAACGCCTGTGTCAGGGACATATAAATTCAGCAGTGAGGCGATGATATACAGCCCGCCCGTTAGCGCCAGGCTCATTTTGGCGGTGGTATTAATCCCCGTATCAAACAAAGGAAAGTCGAACGCCAGTAAATGCTGTGCAATGTCCGGACGGATAATAAAGCCGCCCAAGGCTACGCCCAGAATAATGGCCAAAACGGTCAGCCCTTCAATCCAGCCATTGGCAACCACTAATAAGCGATGTGGCAGATACTCCGTCACGATGCCGTATTTGGCTGGGGAGTAAGCGGCCGCGCCCAAGCCTACGATGGCATAAGCAAAAAGAGGATGGACATCAAAAAACATCAAGCTGCAGCCCAGAATCTTGATGCCGTTGCTAATGAACATCACCCGCCACTTGGGCATGGAGTCAGCGAATGCGCCAACAAAAGCGGCCAGTAAAACGTAAGAGAGCGTAAATGAGGTTTTCAGCAGCGGCGTGTACTCGGCCGGGGCTTCCAGGTTATGCAAGAGATAAATCGCTGCAATGAGCAGGACATTGTCGGCCAGCGCAGAAAAAAACTGCGCCGCCATAATGATGTAAAAGCCTAACTTCATGTAGTGGATGCGGTGGCTTGTATTGTTTGCCGTGGGGCAGGGGTTGCGAACAGACGTTCCAATAAACTTCAAGGCAAAACTTCAAGGCAACTGAAGTTTTCGCTTTGGTCGCTGTTCAACACCACGTCAGACTAGCAGCCTGGTTAAAAGTTGCGGTTTTATAGCATGAAAGCTGTGGCAAGGATATGACGATAACAGCCATTGCGATTTATGCGGCTTTCTGTGCTCTCTTTATCGTGAGAGCGCCCTGGGTTTTGTGATTGAATGGCACACTTGTTATTTTGCCTGTGATGCGCGGACTTTATTTTGCTGCAAAATTTTTTATTGTTAGATAACCATGTCCCGACCGATAAACGTACGCCTTGATGGGGCGGCTTTGCGCCATAACCATGCCCTTGTTCGTCAAACGGCGCCGCACGCAAAAGTCTGGAGTGTGATCAAAGCCAATGCCTATGGCCATGGCGTGTTGCGTGCAGCCAAGGCTTTACAGTCAGTGGCAGACGGCTTTGCTGTGGTTGAAGTCGAGCAAGCCATTGCGCTGCGTCAAGCGGGCATACGGCAGCCGGTTTTGCTGCTCGAAGGTTTTTATCAGGCCAATGAGTTGCCCCTGTTTGCGCAATGGCAGCTAACGCCCGTGCTGCATACGTTGTGGCAGGTTGACGCATTGATTGCTTCACAGTGGCAGTTGTCCGTGTATCTGAAAATCGACACCGGCATGCATCGCCTGGGTTTCACGGCGAAAGAATTTTCAACTGTGCTGACGCGGCTTGAATCCGCTGGCTGTGCCGCATCCATTACCGTGATGACGCATTTTGCCGATGCGGATGAAGACAAGGGTATCGCGGAACAGATGCAACGCTTGCGCGGCATCACGGCCGGACTCGCCTTGCCGCTGTCGCTAGCCAATTCCGCCGCGCTGCTGCGCTTTCCCGAAAGCCATGCCGATTGGGTACGGCCGGGCATCATGCTGTATGGCGCATCGCCTTTCCCAGCGCGGCAAAGCGCGGAATCATTGGGTCTCAAACCGGTGATGACGCTGGCCAGTGAAATCATCGCCGTGCGCGATTTGGCGGCAGGCGACCGCGTCGGTTACGGTGGCACCTTTGTTGCCGAACAGCCGATGCGCATCGGCATCGTTGCCTGCGGTTATGCGGATGGCTATCCGCGTCACGCGCCGACCGGCACGCCGGTGCTGGTGGCGGGGCAGCGCACGCGGACGCTGGGGCGCGTGTCGATGGACAAGCTCTGTGTCGATCTGACCGAAATAGACCAAAAAGTCGGCGCTGGTGATACGGCGACTTTATGGGGCGAAGGCCTGCCTGCGGACGATGTGGCCACTGCCGCAGGCACGGTGGCGTATGAATTGTTCTGCGCTGTCACAGCCCGCGTACCAGTCGTCGAAGTCAATATCGACGTTAATCAATAAACTGAACATTACAAAAAATACAAAAAATGGCCAAACCAAAATCTGTCTATTCCTGCACCGAGTGCGGCGCGACGGCCCCCAAATGGCAGGGCCAGTGCCCCGGCTGCGGGCAATGGAACACGCTGGTCGAAGCCGTGATGGAAGCGGCCACCCCCGCCGGGCGCAGCTTTGCCTCGCTGGCCGGGGTGAGCAGTTTGCAAACCCTGGGCAAGATTCAACCGCGCGAAGAGCCGCGCCAGCCCACCGGCATNNACCGGCATCGAAGAATTCGACCGCGTGCTGGGCGGCGGCCTGGTCGCCGGCGGCGTGGTGCTGATCGGCGGTGACCCTGGCATCGGCAAATCCACCTTGCTCTTGCAAGCCTTGGCGCGCCTCGCACAGACCAATGAAAACGTGTTGTACGTTTCCGGCGAAGAATCCGGCGAGCAGGTGGCCTTGCGCTCACAGCGCTTGCAGCTGGATGTTGGCAACATGCAAATCCTGACTGAAATCAATCTTGAAAAAATCCTTGCTACCCTCGTTGCCTCGCGCCCTGTCGTCGCAGTGATTGATTCGATTCAAACCCTGTGGTCGGACGCGCTGCAATCCGCGCCCGGCTCGGTCGCGCAAGTGCGCGAATGCTCGGCGCAGCTCACGCGCTTCGCCAAGCAAAGCGGCACCTGCATCATTCTGGTCGGCCATGTCACCAAGGACGGCTCTCTCGCCGGACCGCGCGTGCTGGAACATATTGTGGACACCGTGCTGTATTTCGAGGGCGACACACATTCGAGCTTTCGCCTCGTGCGTGCGTTCAAAAACCGCTTTGGCGCGGTGAATGAGCTCGGCGTTTTCGCCATGACCGAAAAAGGCCTGCGTGGCGTGTCCAACCCGTCGGCCTTGTTTTTGTCGCAACACTCGCTGGATGTCGCCGGTTCCTGCGTGCTCATCACGCAAGAAGGCACGCGCCCGCTGCTGGTGGAAATCCAGGCGCTGGTCGATACCGCTTTCGGCAATCCGCGCCGCTTAACGGTGGGGCTGGAGCAGAATCGCCTGGCCATGCTGTTAGCGGTGTTGCATCGCCACGCGGGCGTCGTGTGTTCCGATCAGGACGTATTCGTGAATGCCGTAGGCGGCGTGAAAATTACCGAACCGGCAGCTGATCTGGCCGTGTTGCTGGCCATCGTCTCGTCCTTGCGCAACAAACCCTTGCCCGGCAAATTCGCCGTATTCGGCGAAATCGGCCTGGCTGGCGAAATCCGCCCCGCCCCGCGCGGGCAGGAGCGCCTGAAAGAAGCGGCCAAGCTCGGCTTCACTCACGCCATCGTGCCCAAGGCCAACGCGCCCAAGCAGCCGATCAAGGGCATTGAAGTCATCGCGGTGGATCGGGTGGAAGAAGCGATTGAGAAAATGCGTGGGTGAATGGATAAACAGTAAAGTGATGAAACAGGTTATTTCCACAGAAATTAAAGATAATTTCAGCACTGAGTTGAGGGTGCTAAATGCTGACTTGCGTCTGATTATTCAGGAAGGCATCGACAGCGGGGTGGCTATTCCTGCGGATCAGGTGTTCGCTGAGCTGAATTCCCGTTATGGCGTAGCGAAGTGCGCCGTTCCACCAGCGCCGACTATTTTCTCGACCTAATTCAACGCGACCTAACCCATGCCCCTCTCCTGGAACGAAATCCGCTCGCGCGCCCTGACCTTCTCAAAACACTGGGCGGACGCGGCCAATGAGGACGCGCAAGCCAAGCCTTTCCTGATTGCTTTCTT
>DIUK01000084.1 GCA_002422995.1 Rhodocyclaceae bacterium UBA6160 | reverse complement strand
ACTTATTACTTTTAGCTTAAAGCAGTAACAAGCCCTGCGCATTCGCTTTTCAGCAAACACAACAAAACTGCACAACCCCTCGCGGAAATTATGCGCAATCAGCCCTTCGATTTAGACTGACTGCTTGCTACCACCACCAGCTCTGCAAGTACCTACACCTATCGGTTGTTTGGTTTTTAAAGATCTTCGCTTACTTTCTTAACCCGCTGTTCGGCAGGCTTTTCGGCGTCTCCGCAATCAGCAGAGGAACGAGATTATATGGGTACCTTCTATCCTTGTAAAGACTTTTTTCACTTTTATTAAAGAAAAGTTTTGTTTAACTTTGTCTAGTGAGACCAACTTCCTGTTTTTACAACAACTCAACCCGCGCAAACTTCCTTTTCCCTACTTGCAATATAACGCTTTTGCCCGCCATTAGGATTATATCCCGATCTACAACACGCTCTCCATTCAATCGAACACCCCCACCATCAATCATCCTGAAGGCCTCTGAAGTACTAGATGTTAGCCCTGCAGTCTTTAAAACCTGGGCTATAGAGCCTGCAGAGACTTGGATATTGAGCATTTCCTCGGGCATGCCACCCTTTCGAAAACGCACCTCAAAATCTTCTAGCGCAAGATCTGCCTCTCTTAAAGTGTGGAACCGCGCTACGATTTCTTTTGCTAATAAAACTTTAACATCACGAGGATTTCGCCCCTGGTCTACCTCTCGCTTCAAATTAAGAATTTGATTACTATTCATAAATGAGAGCAAATCATAATAACGCCACATCAGCTCATCTGAAATCGACATTACCTTGCCAAACATTTCTTTTGGTGGCTCGGTAATACCTATGTAATTGCTAAGGGATTTAGACATTTTATTGACACCATCCAATCCCTCCAGAAGTGGCATCATGAGTACGCACTGAGAGGTCTGACCATAATGCCTCTGTAATTCTCGACCTATTAGTAGGTTGAATTTCTGATCAGCACCACCCAGCTCTAAATCAGCATGCATGGCTACCGAATCATACCCTTGGCATAGCGGATACAAAAACTCATGTATCGCTATCGGCTGGCTTGCTAAATAACGCTTTGAAAAATCATCTCGTTCGAGCATTCGAGCAACCGTGTGCTTAGCAGCTAACTGAATAAGCCCTGTCGCACCTAGTGCATCCAACCACGTGGAGTTAAATAAAACTTCTGTTCTCTCAGGGTCAAGAATTTTGAAAACCTGATCGGTGTAAGTCTTCGCATTGGCGAGTATCTGCTCTTTCGATAAAGGCGGGCGCGTGACATTTTTTCCAGTAGGGTCACCAATCATTCCTGTAAAGTCACCGATTAAAAACATGACATGATGACCTAAATCTTGAAAATGGCGCAATTTATTAATCAACACGGTATGACCTAAATGTAGATCAGCTGCTGTCGGATCAAATCCAGCTTTAATTCGCAATGGCTTATTTTTTTGAAGCTTAGCAATGAGTTCCGATTCAATAAGAATCTCATGAGCGCCTCGCTTTATAATGTCCAACTGGGATGCAATATCTTTCATATATTAGTATTAGCACAATAAAATGATTCTGAAATAAAATGGTAAAATTAGCCTAATTGATAATTGGATATCACATTTGGAAACCAAAAATCCTAGCTTCGAAATTCTATCTCAACTCAGCAACTTGCTAGAAAGTCGCACCAGTCGACGTTTAATTGTATCTGTTGCAGGCATATTGAGTTTCTTCAGCATGGTAGTTGCATTTGCAACTGCGTCACCCTCTTCTGATACTTTACTTACCCAGCAGTCAAGTGTGATGGAATTGGAGCCTGCATTGCTCGCGCTAACATCAACGGATACAGAACTGTTTTATGAAACCCAGTCCCGCCGTGGAGATACCGTCGCAATAGTGTTACGACGGCTGATGATTACAGATGCGGAAGCGATCAATTTTTTCAAAACTAAAAAAGTAACCCAGGACCTCGCAAAATTACTTAAACCTGATACTCGTTTAGTCGCTAGCGTCACATCATCGGGAAAACTGAATTACTTTACAGTTCCCTTAAAAAAAGAATCTAACCAGTTTTATGTTATTGAACGAAAAACAGGACGCCTCATTGCCACAATCAAACCGTTGCCCTTGCAACGCCAAGTAATCACTAAAACCGCTGAAGTGCATCGCTCTCTTTTGGAGTCAACTGATGAAGAAGACATTCCCGAAAAAATCATCCTGCAGCTCTCAGAAGTATTTAATAGCACGATCGACTTTCAACATGACTTAAAAAATGGCGACCGGGTTTCGGTGATCTATGAAACTTTTAATTACTTAGGACGCCCAGTAAAAACTGGGCGCATTTTGGCGGCAGAGGTCTTTAGCAAAGGGAAGTCATACCGAACAGCATGGTTTTCTACTAAAAAATCCGATGTTGTAGGCAATTATTTCACACCCGATGGTAAAAGTATGAAAAAGGAGTTTTTGCACTCTCCGCTTGAATTCTCTCGTGTTACATCAGGATTTACTGATTCTCGCTTACATCCTGTTTTAAATCAGATTCGCGCCCATAAAGGGATTGACTTTTCTGCACCTACCGGAACAAAGGTCAGATCCACCGGTGATGGTCAGGTTGAATTCCTGGGTCGCCAAAGTGGTTACGGAAATACGATTGTTATTAAGCATAAAAATAGCTATTCAACTTTATATGCTCATCTTTCCGCCTTTGCGCCCACCTTAAAGCAAGGTAGCCTTGTTAAGCAAGGTGATTTGATAGGGTTTGTTGGAAATACTGGTTTATCTACTGGCCCTCACTTGCATTACGAGTTTCGTCTCAAAGGCACTCATATAAACCCTCTCGAAATCGCTTTTCCAGATGCAAAGTCCCTGAATAAAAACCAAGTCTCTGAATTTAAAACTGCAACATCAAATTATTTTTCAAGTTTGAATTTATTGCGCCAATTTCAAATTGCACAATATAACTGATCACCAACATGTACGCCAACTCTTCATTGGAATCATGTCAGGTACGAGCCTTGACGGCATTGACGCGGCTCTTGTAGAGTTTATTTTTGAAAAACCTATAATTCTGGCTACGCATTGGCAACCTTACTCACCATCAATCAAGCATCGAGCCCTTGCGCTTCAAGCACCTGGTAGCGATGAGATTCATCAAGCAGCAACTTTATCAAATTCATTGGCCGCTATTTATGCCGAAACAGTGCATGCTGTTCTAGCGAAAGCAGACACGGCATCGACTGCTATCACTGCTATCGGTTGTCACGGTCAGACGGTGAGACATCAGCCGAATCAAGGATATAGTCTCCAATTAAACAATCCATCTTTGCTCGCCGAAATAACAAAAATCGCTGTGGTTGCTGACTTTCGTAGCCGAGATATTTCCGCAGGTGGTCAAGGTGCACCTTTGGTTCCGTCATTTCACGCAGAAGTCTTTAGCCAGCCAGATCAACACAATGTCATCCTAAATATTGGGGGCTTTGCAAATCTGACAGACCTTAACCCCGTCAAACCAGTTCGCGGCTTTGATTGTGGCCCGGGGAATGTACTAATGGATGCGTGGACCGAAGCCAACCTAGGCTTACCGTACGACAAGGATGGTCAATGGGCAGCACAAGGGAAGGTCTTACCTGGCCTACTAAACCGTCTTTTAGACACAGATTTTTTCCATTTAACTCCCCCTAAAAGCTGCGGGCGTGAGGAATTTCATCTTGCTTGGCTTGAACAGTTTTTAGACCAGTCAGAAAGTGCTGAGGATGTACAGGCGACGCTCGCTGAACTAACAGCTGTTAGTGCAACACAAGCAATTATTCGGTGGTGCGGTAAACCGTTAGGCGTTTATGTGTGTGGCGGCGGGGTACATAATATGACCCTCATGAAACGCTTACAACACTATTTACCTCGTTGTCTTATTACCAGCACCGAACTTCTAGGTCAACCGCCAGACTGGGTCGAAGCGGTTGCATTTGCTTGGCTTGCCCGAAGAACAGTTAACGGACTGGTTGGCAATCTACCCGCCGTTACCGGTGCTTCTGACTCCAGAATACTGGGTGCAATTTACCCTGTTTAGGTGTCACTAAATCGTGAAAGACCTAAAAATCTTTCCGAAATGTGCAAGAGGACTGTATTAGAACCAAACTCTAGCATCTCTTTACGGAATTAAAGTGAAAAAGAAGACCCACAACCACAAGTGCTTGTAGCATTTGGGTTTTTAATTACAAACTGGGAACCCTCGAGACCCTCGCTGTAATCAATCTCAGCACCCACTAAGTATTGATAGCTCATTGGATCAATTAAAAGCGTTACGCCATCTTTATTCAGCGCAGTATCATCTTCATTGGCTACCTCGTCGAAGGTAAACCCATACTGAAACCCCGAGCAACCACCACCTGAGACAAACACACGCAATTTCAAATCAGGGTTTCCCTCTTCAAGGATCAATTCTTTAACCTTTTTAGCCGCATTATCAGTAAAGTTAAAAGGGGCTGGCATTTCTGTCACTGCATTCATAATTTTCTCCTGTAAGTCTCACACATACCAAAACATATACGTGCATTACTTAAAATTTCAAGTATCCAACCCAATACGTTCGGTCAGAGTAAGTGATCATTGTAATTCAAAAGCCCTTGCGTAAATGACTTACTTAACAAACTGTAACTTTAAAAATGCATCAATTGCTAGATTGGCTAGATTACGGCAATAACGGAATTTGAGTCAAACCAAGCAACTCATTAAAGTTAAACATGATATTCATGTTTTGAACAGCTTGACCGGCAGCCCCTTTGACCAAGTTATCAATCACTGATAAGACAACCAATACATCTCCACCTTGTGGACGATGGACTGCAATACGGCAAGTATTAGATGCCCTTACTGATCTGGTTTCAGGATGAGACTTCGGTGGCAAAATATCTACAAAAGCCTCATCTGCATAACGGTCCTCAAACAATTGTTGGAAATCAGTTTCCCGTTTAATACGGGCATACAGCGTGGCATGAATGCCACGAATCAGAGGTGTTAAATGTGGCACGAACGTTAACCAAACAGGCGCGTTAGCTGCTTTTGATAAGCCCTGTTTTATCTCTGGTAGATGCCGATGACCAGAAACTCCATAAGCTTTAAAGTTATCCCCTGCCTCAGAAAACAAAGACGAAACCTCAGCCTTACGGCCTGCGCCTGAAACACCTGATTTTGCATCAGCAACTAAAGTATTCAAATCTACACAACCCGATTCAATCAACGGAAGAAATCCTAATTGCGTTGCTGTTGGATAGCAACCAGGGTTGGCAATCAAGCGAGCTTGTCGAATTAAATCACGATTAACCTCTGGCAAACCATAAACTGCTTCTACCACTAAATTTGGACTGGTGTGCTCCATCGCATACCATTTCTCCCATTCCGTAATATCTTTAATACGAAAGTCAGCCGACAAATCGATAACCCTAACACCTGCTTGCAAAAGCTTCCCAGCTTGCTGCATAGCAATACCATTAGGTGTTGCAAAAAATACCACATCACAATGCTCGAGCGGTGCATCTTTTGGATCACTGAATACCAGATTTACTGCGCCACGTAAGCTAGGAAAAATTTCGGAAACTGCCATTCCAGCATCGCCACGAGAAGTAATTGTCAGCAACTCAACCTCCGGATGTTGAGCGAGCAATCTCAATAACTCAACGCCTGTGTAACCAGTGCCACCAACGATTCCAGCTTTAATCATCTTTAACTCCCGTATTTAGAGTGACAATGTTATCGTGTAATGGCACTGTGTCCTCAATATAATGAAGGCAAAAAAAAGCCACCAAAAGGTGGCTTTTTTGCGAAACAAAGCTTAACGCTTCGAAAATTGTTTACGACGGCGCGCCTTGCGGAAGCCAACTTTTTTACGTTCAACTTCACGGGCATCCCGAGTTACGAAACCAGCTTGCGACAGCGCAGGTTTAAGTGTTGCATCGTACTCAATCAGGGCACGTGTAATTCCATGACGTACAGCGCCCGCTTGACCTGATTCACCACCACCAGAGACGCTCACAAGAATATCGAATGTAGCGGTATGCTGAGTAAGCTCGAGTGGCTGACGAACAACCATACGCCCAGTTTCACGCGAAAAGAAACTATCGACGGGCTTATCATTCACAATGAATTTACCGGTGCCAGCACGAAGGAAAACACGCGCCGTCGAGGTTTTTCGACGGCCGGTGCCATAATATTGAGTAACTGCCATAAAAACTCCTTTTCTCAGTGCTTAGATATCAAGCAACTTGGGTTGTTGTGCAGTATGCGGATGGCTAGCGCCTGCATAGCACTTCATTTTCTTGATCATTGCGTAACCCAGAGGCCCTTTGGGTAACATCCCCTTGACTGCTTTTTCAAGGACGCGATCAGGAAAGCGCTGTTGTAATTTATTAAAATTAGTCTCGTAAATACCGCCTGGATAACCGGTATGGCGGAAATATTTTTTATCTTGTGACTTATTACCCGTCACAAGAAGCTTCTCAACATTGACGACGACGATATAGTCACCAGTATCCACATGAGGGGTATAGATCGTTTTATGTTTACCACGCAAGCGATGCGCAATCTCAGCAGCCAATCGGCCTAGCACTTTATCCGCTGCATCAACGACATACCAGTCGTGTTGCACTTCATGCGGTTTAGCAGAAAATGTTTTCATTCTTTTTCCTTACTTGCTCTTTACTTGCATTGATAAGCCAGCGAGCATCTGATTGATTTCAACCGCTTGATAATTGACCACAGGACAATTAACGATAAAACCGAAAAGACACTTTACAGATAGCCTTCCATTTTAATCACTACGCACCACATGTGTCAAATAGGATTTACGTATTGCAAAGGATTTCCTGCTCAAAAGCCAGATGATGCTGACGCTAACACTGATCCAGAGCATTAAAATACCTTGTTGGATCAAGATGTTGCGTCAAAGAGAAGCCTTCTTTTCTTAGGCGACAGGAGTCGCATACACCGCAGGCATATCCCGCTTCATTTGCTTGGTAACACGACACGGTAAGGCTGTAATCAACACCTAATTGCATCCCTACTTGAATAATCTGTGCCTTGGTTAATGCCATAAGCGGTGCATGAATAGTCAGTTTTGCACCTGCAACTGCCGCTTTAGTTGCTAAATTTGCGAGGACTTCAAATGCATGAATAAACTCTGGCCGACAATCAGGATAGCCAGAATAATCCACAGCGTTCACACCGACAAAAATATCTTGAGCACCTAAAGTTTCTGCCCAAGCCAAAGCAAATGATAACATCAGAGTATTTCTTGCTGGCACATAGGTAACAGGAATCCCAGGTTGCACTCCCCCTGTCGGCACTTCTATTGTTTTATCTGTGAGAGCCGAGCCACCCAGCTGTCCAATATCCAGCTGCAGCACTCGATGCGCTGCTGCACCTTGAGCTTTGGCAACACGAGCTGCAGCAAGTAATTCTGAGCTGCTACGCTGCCCATAATCCAGCGATAAACAATAACAAATAAAACCTTGTTGCTGTGCTTGGGCAAGCACTGTGGCTGAATCTAATCCGCCAGATAAAAGAATAACTGCTTTTTTCATGGTGCCAATATTAACAAAGAGTCGTAAAAATCGCTGCCCTATAATTCACAATCCTTCACATTTTCTTGCCATGATGACTAAGAAACTTTTTATTCGCACCTTCGGCTGCCAGATGAACGAATACGACTCGGACAAAATGGCAGACGTTCTTGCAGGTACTGAGAGTGTAACGCGGACTGAGAATGCAGAGGATGCAGACATTCTGCTATTTAATACTTGCTCAGTGCGCGAGCGAGCACAAGAAAAGGTATTTCATGATTTAGGCCGCATCAAACATCTTAAAACACGCAATCCAAATCTCATTATTGGCGTTGGTGGCTGTGTTGCCAGTCAAGAAGGAGAAACCATCGTGCGACGTGCCCCTTATGTTGACATCGTATTTGGGCCACAAACATTGCACCGATTACCTGACATGATTAAAGCTCGTCGGGCAACGGGAAAATCCCAAGTGGATATATCGTTCCCGGAAATTGAAAAATTTGACCACCTTCCCCCAGCGCAAAAAGATGGTGTATCCGCCTTTGTTTCCATCATGGAGGGCTGTTCTAAATACTGCACCTTCTGTGTCGTTCCTTATACGCGAGGCGAAGAAATTTCACGGCCTTTTGCAGATGTCATCATTGAAATCTCACGCCTCGTCTCACAAGGTGTGAGCGAAGTAACTCTCCTGGGGCAAAACGTGAATGCTTACCGTGGCACGATGGCTGACGGCGATATCGCTGACTTGGCTTTCTTGATCGAAACCATTGCCGAAATGGAAGGCTTAAAACGAATCCGGTACACCACATCACATCCGCGCGAAGTTTCCCAGCGACTCATCGACACCTATCGCACTGTTCCCAAATTGGTCTCGCACCTACATTTACCAGTTCAATCAGGATCGGATCGCATACTTTCCGCCATGAAACGCGGTTATACCGCGCTTGAATATAAATCCTTGGTACGCAAACTGCGGTTGGCACGCCCTGATCTTTCTTTGTCGGCTGACTTTATCATTGGATTCCCGGGTGAAACTGACGATGATTTTGATAAAACAATGCAACTTGTCAAAGAGTTGAATTTTGACCACAGTTTTTCGTTTATTTATAGCCCGCGCCCTGGAACGCCTGCAGCAAACTTGAGCGACACTACGACGCCAGAAGTCAAAATAGCACGTTTAGCGCGCCTA
This sequence comes from Rhodocyclaceae bacterium UBA6160, assembly GCA_002422995.1. Classification (GTDB taxonomy): domain Bacteria; phylum Pseudomonadota; class Gammaproteobacteria; order Burkholderiales; family Rhodocyclaceae; genus Rugosibacter. Next base: position 3,655 of record DIUK01000084.1, on the reverse strand, counting down.
CAGCAGCAAATTAACCTGCAAGCCATGCATCATGGACAGACAATGATAGGCAGCATTCAGAACGTTTTGGTTGAGCGCCATGCACGTAAAAATACACTCGAAATGGCGGGCAGAACTGAAAACAACCGGGTGGTTAACTTTGCAGGAACTCCTGATTTGATCGGAAAAATCGTTGGGGTGCGCATCACCGCCGCCCCCGCAAACAGCCTGCGTGGTGAATTGCTCGCTTAGTATCTTCACCACCTATCGCTATCGGCAATTGTCAAGCGAGTTGTCGCATTTAACATGTCCTCAAGCCGCCAACTTGAGTAGGTTTTCACGGTTTGAACAGGCCCGGTTTTGGTGGTTCTCAGGGTTGAGATGAACCACCTCAATACGACTCCAGTTCCGCGTCTTTCCCGACCAGCGTTGCGGGTTTTGGCCCGTGCTGCTTCATAAACGGCGTGGCGTTGCACAAGTAGCGCCTGATCGAGATGGTGATGACGTTCGTCAGGCGTGACGTAACAGATTGCACTGTGACGATGCTCCGTGTTGTACCAGTGCACAAAGCCGCCCACCCAGCACCGGGCTTGATGCAGGCTTGCAAAGGGCTTGCGTGGATACAGTGGACGATATTTCAAGGTGCGGAACAATGATTCCGAGAATGGATTGTCATTGCTAACGGAGGGGCGGCTGAACGAGGGACGCACGCCCAGTTGATGCAGCGTATTTTGCAGCAAGGCACCACGCATCGGGCTGCCATTATCCGAATGCAATACCACCTGGCCGGGGCGTACCTGTTCACGCCGGTAAATATCACGCACCAGTTCGGCAGCCCGTTCACTGTCTTCGGTTTCAAAAACTTGCCAGCCAACAATCTTGCGGCTAAAGATGTCCATAAACAGGTATAAATAATAAAACTGACCCTTGATGGGTGCGGGCAAGTAGGTGATATCCCAGCTATAAATTTGATTCGGGGCGGTGGCTGACAATGGTGTGGGGCGTGACCGCTGTTGTCGTGGCTTGTCAGCGCCGCGATGTGTCAGTTGACCTGCCTGGCGCAACACCCGGTACATGGTGGACTCACTGGCCACATACCGCCCCTGATCAGCCAGACGGGCACAATCTGTGAGGGCGGCAGGTCCGCGTAGGTGGGGCTGTTAAGCAATGCCAGTATCTCTTGGCGCTCCAGGTCGCTTAATCGATTATGGGGCGGCTGCTGGCGTTGCAGGCGCCTGTCGGCACAAGCCGGGTTCTGTTTCCAGCGCTGCAAAGTGCGCACCGACAGGCCAACGATCTCGCACGCTTTGGCTTGACATGCCCCGTCGTCGACGGCTTTTTGAATCAGGACGCTGATGTGTTGGCGCTGTGACAGTGAGGTCATTTGTCCTCGCCCTCCCACAGCGCCTGGTACTTTTTTTGCAGCACCAGTAGCGCGGCAGCCTCGGCCAATGCTTTGTCCTTGCGAGTCAATTTACGCTCAAGCTGTTTGACCTCCTCTTTAAGGCGACGCACTTCGCCGGCGTTGCCGACCGGGTCAGCAGGGGGCAACAACTGCGCTTTCCACTGCGTCAGTTGGTGCTCAAACAGTCCATGCTCACGACACCAGGCACTGCGGGCTTCGGGCGTCATGGCATGCGTGTCCAGCACGGCCTGAAGGCGTTGTTCTGCACTGTACTCAGTGGCACGTTGTTCGGTCGGCTGTGGCACCGTCGGGTCTGACATTCTGAAGTCCTTTAACCATTGACGAAGACTATGGTACGGAACATTCAGTTCGTCAGCCATCTGGGCAATGGTACGACCGCGCCCACGCTGTAACGTCTTGCGCACGGCTTCTCGTCTTATCGCTAGGCTGTAGGGGCTCATAGTTAAAAATCGCTCTCAAAAAAAGGGGCGACAACTATGCTGACACTGGGGGCTATTCAAGCACTCAAGAGGCATAAGCGTAGCAAACCAAGATGTAGATTAATCGGGATAGGGGAAGACCTCGCAATCTTACCCCTCCCACACCACCGTGCGTACGGGGCCGTACACGGCGGTTCAATGAACAAATTCCGTCATCCCGCGAGGGATGGCAGCCCTAAACTGCTGAAGACCCTCGCTGGCAGAGCCAGCGATAGCGCCGGGGTTTTCGACAGGCGCCACGGGCCGTGTGCGCTCTTGCTGGTGTTCCATGCTTCCCGCACAGACACGCCGCGTTTGCGCAGTTCCCGGTAGCCTGACCTGCCCCATTGCTTCCAGAGATAGCAGCGTAACTTGCGCCGCAGCCATTTGTCGATGTCGCGCAGAGGACTCAGCACTTCGGTTATGCCGAAGTACGCTTTCCAACCAAGCAGGGTTACTCTCAGCTCTGCCACGATGTCGGCCAAACGGTGGCCTCGGGTGCGGCGGGTCAGTTCCCGGATTCGGGCTTTAAGCTTGTCGATGGCTTTATCGGCCACCTTCAGCCTTGCGCCGTTCCGGCTGACCGTAAATCCCAGAAACTTGCGTTTGGCTGGGCGATCTACCGCGCTTTTCAGCGGATTCACTGTGAGTCGCAGTGTGTCACTGACGAAGCGTGTCACGCTGGCCATCACCCGCTCGCCCGCTGTTTTGCTTTTGACCATGATGTTGCAGTCATCCGCATAACGGGCAAAGCGGTGGCCGCGCCGTTCCAGTTCCCAGTCGAGTTCGTCCAGCACGACATTCGCCAGCACCGGCGACAAGGGGCCGCCTTGCGGTACGCCTTGTGTCGTGGCCTGTACGCTGCCGCCCACATTGACACCAGCCTTGAGATAGCGGTTGATGAGTCGCAACGGGGCCGGATCGTGGGTGTGCTGTTTGAGCCGCACCATGAGCCGGTCGTGATTGACTCGATCAAAGAACGCTTCCATGTCGGTGTCCACCACCCAGGCATAACCTGCGCGGATGTCCGCCTGGACTTGCCGCACGGCCTGATGCGCCGAGCGTCCGGGCGGAACCCGTAACTGCTGGGGTGGAAGTGGGGTTCCCATTCTGCGCTGATGATTTGCGCGATGGCTTGCTGAATGAATCGGTCTACCACGGTGGGGATGCCCAAGGGCCTTTTCTTGCCATCAGGTTTGGGGATTTCCACGCGTTTGACCGGTTGCGGGCGGTAGGTGCCCGCAATCAGTTGAGCGCGGATTTCCAGCCAGTGTTCCTTGAGGTGGCGGGGAAGCTCATCGACGCTCATGCCGTCGATGCCGGGCGCGCCTTTGTTCTGGCGGACTTGCTTGAGTGCGCGTTGCAGGTTGGGCCGTTCCAGCACCCTCTCCAGCAATGCTTTAGGCGGAATTGACGCTTCGTTCCTGCCGTGTACAGTGACGAATTCATCCTGCGGCAGTGCCGCAGCCTGTAAAAGCAGGTTGTCAGATGCGATTCCGTTACTCTTCATGCAGATTCCACGTCGTCCATTGTTCGGGCCTTCAGGGGTGCCAGCCACTTACTATGCCCTCTGCTGACTTCTCCACCGCTTTCAATGCCGGTTGCCCGTCATTTTGTGGGCTGTTGCCAGCCCACTGCGGTGGAGATCTCCCGGGGTAAGACACGTCTCTTTCGCTGCGCGAGCGCCGGATTTACAAAGTGCATCCCAACTACCGCAGATGGAGGACTTCGCAGTCACGTGCCCGCTCGTCCCGAATGCATCACGCCTCATATCCGGTTTTTGTTCATCGCC
>DIUK01000139.1:24345-27381 GCA_002422995.1 Rhodocyclaceae bacterium UBA6160 | reverse complement strand
GGTGCATCATCAAGCAGACAGGTAAACAAAGCCACCGCACGCACTTGATCAGCCAACGCTTCGCTGTGTTCAAACGGCAAATAGGCAAACCAGCGCATGAAAGGCGACAAGGCTTGATCTTTGCCACTGGCAACTAATTCCTCTGCCAATGCACGCGCTGCTGCATCGCCCGCAAAGGCTTTGGGCGTATCGCGAAACATGTTGCGCGTGAATTGATCGAGCAACAAAATATCTGCCAGCTTATCTGCCAGCTGCGTTTGCGCCAGTTTTTCATCAACATCACTGACAGCAAAGCGGCCACCTGCCAATGCCGATTCAACTGCCTGACCAAAGCGCGCTCGAATCTCGCCATCGAATCCGGCGTCTTTTTGAAACCAGACGGGACGGTAAGTGTTATGCGCCGGGTCTTGACTGGGTAAAAACCAGAAATCAAGAACCTCCTGCGCAGAAGTGACTCTCACGACCTCACGACCTTCATGACCATTAAGCAGCGGCCTTGGTACTCCGTTTGGCGGGGGCTTTTTTCGCTTTGCTGGCGGGCTTCTTCGCCACAGCCACCTCAGCCGCATCTGCATCCTTTGCGGCTGGCTTCGCATCCGGCTTGGCGCTGGTTTTGGCCACACGTGGCTCGAATTCAAAACTGACTTTCCCTGTCGCCGCATCACGCGTTAAAAAGGCGGAGAACTTGCGCCGCGTTTTGTTAGAAACAAAGCCACGCAACAAACTGGTTTTGCCGGTTTCCAGCAGCTTCTGCATTTCTTCGCGCGCAATTTCCTGTTGCAGAATCACCTTGCCAGAACGAAAATCGCAACTTTTTTCTGCACCCACGGCTTTTTCACAGACATACATCATGCCGTGTTCAAACACACGGGCCGCGCATTTTGGACACGCACCCAGTGGCGTTTGGCCAGAGAAATCAACAGGTTCGCTGGCATCCGCATCCGACTGGCCGAAATCAAATTCCGGCGTATGGTCTTCCTTTAGCTTGATGATCGCTGCAAAAGCCCGACCCATTTTGCTACGAAAACCTTGCAGCGGACCGATGACGCGCTTTTCCAATAGCTCATCCACTTCTTCCGGTTCCCACTGGCGGCTGGCGATCACTTTCCACAGGCTGTAATCGCAAGACTTGCACTGAAATTTTTTGTAGTTTTCCTGAATCACGCCGCCGCATTTCGGGCAAGGAGTTTTCAATGTCGAAAACGCGGCATCGGGCAATTCGCCGGTCTTGATGCGCTCGACCATGGTGCGCGTTCTGTCCATGATCTGATTCATGAACTCGTCACGCTTTAAGCGCCCATGCTCCATTTCCTTCAGCTTGTATTCCCATTCGCCGGTCAGTTCAGGCAGGCGGATGTCATCGACACCAAGATTTTCCAGCGCAAATAATAACGAAAAAGCCTTGGCCGTTGGCTGTAATTCACGGCCGTTGCGATGGATGTATTCCTCGGCAATCAAGCCTTCAATCGTCGCCGCGCGCGTAGCTGGCGTGCCGAGGCCGCGCTCGGCCATGGCTTCGCGCAGTTCTTCGTCTTCGATCAGCTTGCCAGCGCCTTCCATCGCCGTGAGCAATGTGGCCTCTGAAAAACGCGGTGGCGGCTGGGTGGCTTTGGCTTTGACTTCCATATCCTTGGCCCAGACACGCTCGTTCTTTTCCAGCGGCGGCAGGTTGGGGTTTTCATCATCCTCTTGCGACTCTCTGCCATACACGGCAAGCCAGCCCGGTGTTACCAATACTTTGCCGTCGGTCTTGAAGGCCTCATTTTCAACCCGCGTGATGCGCGTGGTGATGTTGTATTCCGCCGCCGGATAAAAAATACCGAGGAACCGTTTGGTCACCAAATCGTAAATTTTCTGCTCAGGTTCCGACAGCGTTTTTGGCATGATGCCGGTAGGAATAATGGCAAAGTGATCGGATATTTTCGCGTTGTTGAAAATGCGTTTATTCGGATGCACCCAACCACTCTTCAAGATCGTCGCGGCGAAAGGCGCATAGGCTGTTTCGCTCATTGAACCCAGCGTCTCTTTAACAGTGTTTAAATAATCTTCCGGCAGATGGCGGCTATCGGTTCGTGGGTAAGTCAGCGCCTTGTGTTTTTCGTACAAGGCCTGAGCCAGTCCCAAGGTGTTTTTTGCCGAAATGCCAAACCGACTGTTGGCTTCCCGCTGCAACGAGGTTAAATCGTAAAGCATCGGACAAGCCTCGGTCTTGGGTTTGCTTTCATCCTCGACCGTACCGTGCTGGCCCAGACATTTAGTGCGAATCGCATCCGCACGCGCCTGATCCCACAGGCGCTCGGCACGGGCATGCTCATCATCATCTTTCTTGAATTTCTCATCAATCCAGCGACCGCGATAAACACCGGCCACACATTGAAATTCCGCTTCTACTTCCCAGTAATCGCGTGAAATAAAATTTTTAATGCGCCGTTCGCGCTCGACCATGATAGCCAGCGTGGGCGTTTGCACACGACCAACCGGTGTCTTGTAAAAGCCGCCTTCTTTCGAGTTGAACGCGGTCATGGCACGCGTGCCATTAATGCCGATGAGCCAATCGGCTTCCGAGCGGCACCGGGCGGCATCTGCCAGCGGTTGCATCTCGTTTTCTGTGCGCAAATGCGCAAAGCCTTCGCGAATGGCAGCGGGGGTCATGGATTGCAGCCACAAGCGGCGCATGGGTTTTTGTTTTAGGCCCAGCGCATGTTGCGCAACGTAACGAAAAATCAGCTCACCTTCGCGCCCGGCGTCACAGGCATTGATCAGCCCTGTGACATCCTTGCGCTTGATCAGGCGCGTCAATAGCTTTAGCCGCTCCTGGGTGCGCTCAATCGGATTCAATGCAAAGTGGGGCGGAATCGCCGGTAAATGCGCAAAACTCCATTTGCCGCGCTTGACTTCATACTCTTCCGGCACCACCAGTTCCAGCAAATGGCCAATGGCCGACGAAAGCACATAATTTTCGCTCTCGAAATAGTCCCCTGTGCGCTCGAATTTTTCGCCCATGCCGCCCAATGCCTTGGCGATATCCTGCGCGAC
>DIUK01000139.1:399-24323 GCA_002422995.1 Rhodocyclaceae bacterium UBA6160 | reverse complement strand
GGCTTGATGCGGTTAAATAAATTGGACGAAATTCAGTTCAGCAAAATGCGTGTGACTTCTTCACTACCGTCCCAATCCGCTTCGTCAGCATCTTCAGCTAACAACTCTTCCAAAACCAACGCATCCACCTCGCGGCGCGTGCGCCAAATCATTGCCAGCACGACCACTTTGAAACGATCCAAACTGATTTCATCGTCGGGCAATGCCAAAGCACGCTCGATCACCGCCTCACGCAAAGGCGCATCCAGCGCGCCGCATTGCTCAAGAAAACTGATAAAACCACGGCATTCAGCCGATAAGCGCTCTTGTTCTTCGACATCATAAATTCGCACCGCAGTAGCACTTGGCGCAGCAAAAACGCTTTGCTGCGCACCCGCTAACCCATCCATCCACGACAAGGCTTCGCTAATGTCATCGCTCTCAAAACCAGCAGCAGTGAGCTTTTGCGCTAAAACGCCGGCAGGCGGACAAGTATCGGGCAAGTAATTTTCAAACAGATATACAAGGATTTCTATCATGGTGTCAGTCCAATCGCTGGTAAAGGCTCCCAGGCAGTTGCGCAACACGGCCAGCAAGCTCTAATGGTAGCAGGATGGCAAGAAGCGCCGCTGGCGTCAAGTGACTCCTTGCGGCCAAAGTGTCCAAATCACACGGCGAGCGACCTAGCGCAGCAATTACCCGCGTCTCGCTATCGGTTGCCGCATCTGTATTTGACGCATTGACAACCGGTGCTGCTGCAGGTGTCGCACGAGCAGAACCGTTGGCTGTCTTTCTTTTACGAGCAGGTGGTTTTGTGATGTTTACAGCATGATTTGCTTCATTTACCTCATTTGCCGCCGTCTCACCATCCGCTACGGCAAGGATCCGCAGCGGCGAGGAGAACGTACTTTGTTCGACCGTCTTGCTGCGCAGGAGATTTACCAGAGTGTCTTTTGCTCGATCGCCTTGTGGCGCATCCACAGCGAAGAGGGCAGCATTCTTTCCTGCCCCTTCTTGCTGCGCAGAGAGTTCAGCCGTTGTTTCATCAGCGCCGACATTCGGCATAACACTTGCTTTATGCTTTTTTTGTCGGCTTTGTTGATCAATAGGATCGATATTTTCTTTATTTACGGCAGGCTCAACGCTTTGCCAGCGCAACTCTTCCAGAATGTCCTGCGCGGACTCCACCAGCTTGGCGCCCTGGCGAATCAACTGATGACAACCTCGCGTCAAGGGTGAATGAATCGAACCAGGGATGGCAAATACCTCGCGACCTGCTTCGGCGGCCAGCCGTGCCGTAATAAGGGATCCGCTTCTCAGCGCAGCCTCCACCACCAGGCAACCCAACCCCAAACCAGCGATGATGCGATTGCGGCGTGGAAAGTTGGACGCCAGCGCAGGTGTGCCCAGCGGAAACTCGCTCACTATCGCCCCGAGATTGACTATCTCGCGCGCTAAATCTGCATTACGCGCAGGGTATAAACGATCAACCCCCGTGCCCACCACCGCCACGGTTCCGGCGGACGAGCTCAAGCCGCCCCGGTGCGCCGCCGCATCTATGCCGAGTGCCAGGCCACTCACCACCGTTAAGCCCGCCGCCCCTAAAGCAGCAGAAAAAGCTTCCGCATCCCGCTCGCCTTGCGGCGTGGCATTACGGCTGCCAACAACGGCGAACATCGGTTGAGATAACAACTCAACCCGCCCGCGCACATACAAAATCAGTGGCGGATCATCTGTCGTCAGCAAACTCGACGGGTAATTTGCATCTGCCAAAGTGAGTAAATGGTGACCCGGCTGCTCAGCCCAGGCCAGAGCCGCCAAAATTGCTTGATCGGGGTGCTCGACATCCGCTGGCACTGACTGCGTGAGCAAAGAATCCAGCCCGGCAACTGGCACAGCACGGCGCAAGCGTTCGGCACTCTGCGCCCCCACCACCGCCGTTAAAGCAGCGTGGCTGGCAGCAAAAATAGCTTCAGGCAAGCCAAATGCCTGAAGCAAAGCCCGCCGCCCGCTGCTACCAATGCCCTCCACTTGCATAAAGCGCAACCAGGCAACCAGACCCAGGCGATCAGCAGCTGACAATGGCATCATAAGTCATACTTAAAACCGAAGTAACCACAATGTTAGTCACGTAACGACCACCATGCCACCACCCGAAAACAGGCAGTAAAAGCTCACGGTGTATGCACTGCATCACCCACAACGATAGGTTGTTTTGCGCTCATCACCAGCGCATAAGCCACCCGATCAAAAGTACGGAAAACAAAAACCAGGCTATTGCGTTCATCGGGCAGGGTATAGCTTGTTTTCTTGCCCTTAAAGCGGTCATCCAAAATAACACCCGCCCTATCAACCGCAAATACCTGACCTAAATCCACACCATCTTTCTTGCCTTTATTCAACACCACCACTGATTGCGGCCCACCGTAAAACACGCCGCCATAAATGGAAATTATGCGGCCCGCGATATTTTTTTCAGGTGCGTGAGGTATGTAATTCACGACATCCACTCGTGGCGCAGGAAGCAAAAAGTCGCCAGCCAGCACTTCTTCTTTTGCAGTGAGCAGCTTAAAAGTCGTCACTTCCCCTGTGGCTGTCATCCGGGCATTACCCAAAAACTGCGCCTCAAAACCCAGCACCTCCTTGGTTTGCGGATCAGCTAAAGGCTTGCCCTGACGAAACACATGCCATTCGCCCTTGGCTGCATCTGCAGGCAACCCACCTGAAGCGCCATAGGGCGTGGTGTAAATCACATCGCCCGCGCCAACAATCACGCGGTTATCTTGCAGCCCCACAACGCGCAACGTCTGAGCAAGGGATGCCTCATCAACCACCAGAGGCTGCGATAAAAAAGGTTCAATTTCATTGGGCGGAATCGACGCAATGGGTTTTTCTATCGACTCGATATATTCTTTAGGCAACAGCTTTTCGGTATTTCCTGCCCCCGCTTTGCCACCCAAGCGTAACCGTGGCTCTGCACCACTGCGGTCTAGCACCAGCACTTGCCCGGGGTAAATCCAGTGCGGATTTTTAATTTCCTGTTTGTTCATGCCCCATAAAACTGGCCAGCGGTAAGCGTCTTTCAGATATTTAGACGACAAGCCCCACAAAGTATCCCCCCGCACCACGGTATACCGATCGGGCGCATTGTCGGCCAGCACCAGTGGTTCAGATGGGCCAGCAAAGGCCACAGTGGTTGAAATGCACAAGAGTAGGACAGATATAATGCGACGCATAGTAAGACCTCCGGCCGGAATCGGCGCTAAAGCTAAATAGTGTGCTGCAGTTTATTCAAAACACTGTTTAATCTTCCGATTCTGCCCGACAATTCTTTTTGCATCAATTCATTCAAGAGCTCTTTCATGGCCTTATTACCGATATTGCGCTACCCCGACCCGCGTCTGCACAAAAAAGCCGCGCCAATTTCCATTGTTGACGCCAGCATCCGCCAATTGGCTGCCGACATGGCAGAAACCATGTATGCCGCACCCGGCATTGGTCTGGCCGCCACCCAGGTAGACCGGCACATTCGCCTGATTATCATTGATGTCACCGAGAACAAATCCAAGTTACAAACTTTCATCAACCCGGAAATTATTAATAAATCCGGCGGCTGCGACAGCGAAGAAGGCTGCCTATCCGTGCCCGGCATTTACGAAACCGTCAACCGTGCGGAGACCATCACCGTCAAAGCCCTGGACCTGGATGGCAACCCCTTCGAACTCACTGCGGAAGGCTTGCTGGCTGTGTGCATCCAGCATGAAATTGACCACCTGAACGGCAAAGTGTTCGTGAATTACCTCTCGCGCCTGAAACAACAACGCATCAAGGACAAGCTGCTCAAACAAGCCCGGGAAACCCTCTAATGCGCGTCATTTTTGCCGGCACGCCGGAATTTGCCGCGCAAGCGCTGGCCGCCATTCTTGCCGCCGGGCACCACGTGCCGTTAGTGCTCACTCAGCCGGACCGCCCTGCCGGGCGCGGCATGAAGTTGCAACCTTCTGCCGTTAAACAACTCGCCCTCGCACACAACCTGCCGGTGTTTCAACCGGACCGTTTAAAAGACCCAACAACGCACGACCCGATCCGCACCGCGCAGGCGGACGTCATGGTCGTCGCCGCTTACGGCCTGATTCTGCCGCAAGCCGTGCTGGACATGCCGCGTTTTGGCTGCCTTAACATCCACGCCTCGCTGCTGCCACGCTGGCGTGGCGCGGCGCCAATCCAGCGCGCCATCGAAGCGGGAGACGAGGAAACCGGCGTAACCATCATGCAAATGGACGCCGGGCTCGACACCGGCGCCATGCTGCTGGCCGAAGCACTGAAAGTCGGCGCTGGTGACACGGCGGGTGAACTGCATGACCGGCTGGCCACGCTCGGCGCACGCCTGATTGTCGAAGCATTAGCGCAACGCGATGCGCTGGTTCCCGTGGCGCAACCAACCAGCGGCATGACCTATGCCGCAAAAATCAGCAAAGCCGAAGCGCAGCTCGACTGGAACCAACCCGCCGACACGCTGGCCAGAAAAATCCGCGCGTATAACCCCTTCCCCGGCGCAACCCTCACACTGGCCGGTGAACCCGTCAAAGTGTGGCGCGCCGAAGCTGTAGCAGGCACTGGCAACCCCGGCCAGATTCTTGCGGCAGAGGCGGATGGCATCATTATCGCCACAAGCCACGGCGCGCTACGCCTGACCGAACTGCAAAAACCCGGCGGCCGCCGTCTCACCAGCGCCGAGTTTTTGCGCGGCAATTTGCTGGCTTCGTAATAACCACTCAACATACCCGGCTGCATGCTTGCCGAAAATGCTGATAGAAAGTTAATTCCATTCACATAAGCGGAATTGGGGCGAATGCTGTAATGTTTCACCCGCAGCTTGTCACGTACTTGGTCGAGCAGTTTTGGTGGTGGGTTGATCACCGGCGTGTCTTGAGTCGGCATTTCCAGAACACAATCAAAATATATTTAATTTTTCAGTGAGATAAACCCAAAATGAACCACGTTAGACACCTGATGTTGTCAGCACAGACACCGATTTGTGTGTCTCCTTAACGTTGGGCTTCTCAATCAACTGGCCGCATATGGAACTGAAAACAACTCGGGATATCTTTTCTCTTTCAACTGGAGACATTGTCACCAAGCGAAATCTGTATGACCTCGTGCAGTTCTCGAAAGTCGAGGCATCTCCCTACTGGTCTGGTACGGAGGGCATTATTGGTAACACGCCACAGCAAGGAATAAATTGGGTTGGTCAGCTACCTGACGTCCAGGCCGTAATAATCAAAACGCGCCCAGGCTCCTACGACGACGATGGCTGGTCTGATAACGGTAAGACTTCCTACCACTATTCCTTCAAAGCGAGGAACGGTGAAATCTCGTATGCCGAAAAAGCCAATGAAGTCCTTGTTAAGCAGCCTCAGCATCTCTATCCAATCTTCCTGTTCACGGAACACAAAGATGGGTGGTACTTCGAGGGGTCTTTTTCAGTTTCTGAAATAGAAAACAAATTCGTCGTTCTGCATCGTGGCTTGGCTTCTGCTGCGGAAATTTCCGCACCGCAGGATGAACTGCTGTTTCAAGAGGGTGAGAGGAAATACGTTACGCACCTTATGGCTGAAAGGAGCAAGGGTGTTGTAAAAGCCCTGAAGAGCGTCGAGTCATGGCTATGCGATATATGTGGCGAAGATTTTCTCGTCAGGTACGGAGTCAAATATATCGAGGCTCACCACAAAGTCCCAATATCCACCTACTCCGCGAGCTATGTCGTCAGTCTTTCAGACTTTGCTCTTCTCTGCCCGAGCTGTCACAAGGCGGTTCACATCTATATGAAGAAAAGCGGCTATGAGTACGCGAAAATCAAAAGCGTTTTGGGAGCCAAAGCCCAACCCATCATTCCACCGGACGCTGCGCGANNGGGTTTTTCTACAGCCTCGTTGGGCGTCTTAACCGAAACGTTTCTATCACTGTCAGTCTTTCAGGGAGATAACAATGGCCACAAAAAAACGAGTTTTCATCAGCTTTGACTATGACAACGACGAGGGCGCGAAGATCATGCTCGCCGGGCAAGCAAAACTACCGGATAGTCCGTTTGATTTTCAAGATGCTTCTATCAAAGAACATCTAACTGGCGACTGGAAGGACAAAGTCAAACGCCGTATGGATAAAATCGATGTTGTCGTTGTCCTCTGCGGCGAGAAAACACATACGGCAGCTGGCGTTTCAGCTGAGCTAGAGATCGCGAAAGAAAAGAACAAGGAGTACTTTCTACTAGCTGCGTACTCCGATAAATCCTGTACGAAACCGAAGGGTACCTTATCCACTGACAAGGTTTACAAATGGACTTGGGATAACCTGAAGTCACTGATTGGCGGAGGAAGGTAGGAGAAAACCATGCGAAAAGCCCTTGTGGTTGGAATCAACTACTACCAAAGAGGCGGGGAACTCTTCGGCTGCGTGGACGATGCACACGCAGTGAAGGCCGTCCTTGATCGCAATAGCGACGGGACAGTTAACTTTGGAACAAAACTGCTTACTGGAACGGGACCGACCGGCATGGTTACTCGCGCAACTCTGCGTGAGAGCATAAAGGAGCTTTTCGCTGGGGAGAGCGACATCGCGCTCTTCTACTTCGCCGGCCATGGACATGTCGAAAGCACGGGCGGTTACCTTATTGCTAGTGATGCGGCTTCGGGAGACGAAGGTCTGCCGTTGAATGAAGTCTTGACGCTCGCCAATCAATCAGCCGCACGGAACAGAATCATTGTTCTTGACAGTTGTCATTCGGGTATAGCAGCGGCATCGATTACCGCTAGCGGTTTCGCCGAGGTCAAAGAAGGTACGACTATTCTCACGGCCTCTACGGCAGAGCAGTACGCCACGGAAGCGAATGGCGCAGGTGTCTTCACAACACTTTTCGTAGACGCGCTAGGCGGCGCTGCGGGCAATCTCGTTGGTGAGGTCACCCCAGGCAGCATCTACGCACACATCGACCAATCGCTTGGCCCTTGGGACCAACGTCCGGTCTTTAAGACAAACGTCAAAAGTTTTGTCTCCCTCAGGCACGTACAGCCACCGATAACCTTGGCCGAACTCCAACGCATTACGGAGTTTTTTTCGAAACCGGGTCAAGAATTTCCCCTTGACCCGTCCTTTGAGCCGGAACGGCAAGGGACAGACCTAACAATTCCAGCACCTGATCCACTCAATACTGCGAAGTTTGCGGTACTACAGAAATACAACCGTGTTGGCTTGGTGGTCCCCGTGGATGCGCCTCATATGTGGCATGCAGCAATTGGAAGTAAGGCATGCCGTCTTACAGTTCTCGGTGAGCACTACCGTAGGCTGGTCGAACGCGGTCGCATCTAAGCACAACATGCACGCAAGGTCCAAAAGACACCCAACCATCATTTCACCGGCGCTGCGCGATAAAGCCGCGCAGCGCCGGTGAATTCAAACGCTGAAGCTGTAGAAAACCCGATTTCACGCGTCCAGCGACGCAAAAAATGGCGTGGATTGTTCCGCGCCATTTTCATTTTGGCTGAGGAAATCGCCCTCGCGCCGTATCACCAGCGCCGACTTTTTGCGTCACCCGCCATTTCACAAACGGGAAAAATCAGCTCACTGCGCTGAGGCGCTCTCAATCACTCCACGGGTTGATAACTTCCAGCCCAAGATCGGCGAAGTCGCGCACGTTGCGGGTGACCAGGCTCAGGCCGTGATGTGCGGCGGTCGCCGCCAACAGGCTGTCGATAGCAGGAAGCGGGCGACTTGCTGTTGCCACCAAGCGCCCCCAACGGTCGGCCACTTGTGCATCGACCGGGAGAATCCGGCCGGTGAAGAAGATCGGCAGTTCCGCTTCGAGCCAGCCAAGCATTACCGTTGTATTTGGCTGGCTTAATGTGAATCAGCAACTACGTATCAGCTCACCCAAAAAAGCTTCCATCCCTATTTTTTAAAGGATGAATGCTGTCAATTCCATAAAAAAGGGCGCGAAATTTTCGCGCCCTTTTTTATTTCATACCGATGCAGATGTTTTACAGGCCGCCGTTTTGCTGGGCAACCATGCAATACAACATGGCGATAGAGAGCATGGTGTTAAAGCGTGAGGTCAACATGGCCATGCGGGCAGCTTTGGCTTTTTCTGCGGCTTCAACTACCACAATGCCCAAGGCTTTTTTCTGGTTCGGCCAGATGATGAACCAGACGTTAAACGCCATGAGCAATGCCATCCACATGCCAATGCCGATCGTGCGCACACCTTCCGTTAAGGTGAGTGCATGCACCAGATAGCCGGAAGTCATGGCGACCAGCAGACCAGTCACCACAGTAGCCAGCGCAGACCAACGGAACCAGAATAGCGCGGTTGGGGCGATGACTTTGCTGATGGCGGGCTTTTGCTCGTCCGGAATTTTTGGCATGGACGGAATTTGCACGAAGTTGAAATACCACAGCAAACCAATCCACATGACGCCGCTGCCTACATGCAGCCAGCGTAGGCCAATGGCGTGTGCCATGCCGTTGGTTAAACCGTTACCGACAAAAAACAGCAACAACGCCAAAATAACAATACCTGCAATAACGGTACGACCCAATGATTGAAAAATGATTGACATTAACAACCCTCCCTAGTTGAAATTCATAGTTAACTGTAGTGCCACTTAATATTGCGGCGCACTACTTTTGCCGCAAAACGAATATTAACGCGAATGCGTGTCCATTCCCGGCTCTTTTGATCTGATTGGAAAATACCGCCGATTGAATTTTCTTGTTCGACAACTATCTAAGTGCGGGTAATACAATGATTGTCTTATTTTTCAAACCTTTGATGGGAGTAAAAATGTTAGGTAACTGGTTAAAAACCTCCATTCTCATGGCGGGCATTTTGGCGTTATTTGGTGCCATTGGTGCTAGCCTCGGCGGTGCACAGGGCATGATGATTGCCTTGCTTATCGGCGGCGGGATGAATATTTTTTCCTATTGGTTCTCTGACAAAATGGTGTTGCGCATGTACAACGCACAGGAAGTCGATGAAGTCAGTTCGCCTTATTTGTACAACATGGTCAAAGAGCTTGCCGCACGCGCCGATCTGCCAATGCCCAAGGTATATTTAATTGACCAAGCCCAGCCGAACGCCTTTGCCACGGGTCGCAATCCGGCGCATGCGGCAGTGGCCGCTACTACAGGCATCGTGCAGATGCTCTCAGCGCGTGAGTTGCGCGGGGTGATGGCACATGAATTAGCGCACGTGAAACATCGGGATATCTTGATTTCGACCATCAGCGCGACGATGGCGGGTGCGATTTCGATGCTGGCCAACTTTGCCATGTTCTTTGGTGGTCGCGATGAAAATGGCCGCTCGCACAATCCTGTCGTCGGCATTCTGGTGATGATTCTGGCGCCGTTGGCGGCCAGCCTGATTCAAATGGCGATTTCACGCGCGCGGGAATTTGAAGCGGATCGCGGCGGTGCAGAAATTTCCGGCGATCCCGATGCCTTGGCTGATGCGCTGACCAAAATTGATGCTTATGCTCGCGGCATTCCGATGGATACAGCCGATGCACACCCTGAAACAGCACAAATGATGATTATGAATCCACTCTCTGGCCGTGGCCTGCGCGGCTTGTTTTCAACCCATCCAAGCACTGAAGAGCGCGTGGCACGCTTGCGTTCGATGCACTAGAAATTAAGGATAAAAGTGGCTGCAATCAACGCCTGACCAGATGAAAAAAGTAAGCTTTACGCCGGGCAAGGTAGACTAGCAACATAAACGTGTCGCACATGTTGCCAATTTGACATGTCGCCAATCTCTCTTAAAACCTTTCCCCCTTCTGCCTGCTTTGAATTCATCTCCTCCCCACGTTGCCGCGCAGCTTGCTCACACATCCGCAACCTTAGCCCCGGCGTTGTCCGGCGCGGCTAAGATTATCACTGCGGTGCTCACTGGCCGCACGCTCGATGCAGCGCTTGCCGACCCGATACTTGCAGGTGAGCTTAGCGGCACTTTGCGCGCTGCCGTGATGGATCTGGCTTATGCCACACTGCGCAGTTTTGGGCGCGGAGATTTTTTTCTCGCTCAGCTCATGACCAAGCCGATTGCAGATGTTCACATTCGCTGTTTGTTGCTGGTTGCTCTGGCCCGCCTGGAAGCGCGACCGGAGCAGGCTTATGTGATTGTGGACCAAGCCGTCACAGCAGCTGCGGGCATTGCGGCAGGAAACTACAAAGGCTTGGTGAATGGTGTGCTGCGCAATTTTCTGCGGCAAAAAGACAGCTTATTAACGCGCGCCAAAATCAATCTGGCAGCACACTGGCAACATCCTGATTGGTGGATAACGCGAGTCAAAAAAGATCACCCGCCGCACTGGCAAGCCATTCTTGCAGCCAACAATACCCATCCACCAATGACCTTACGGGTGAATTGCCGCCGTGTCACCAGCGCCGACTTTTCTGATCAACTCAATGCTGCGGGTTTGCAAGCACATGCTGAAGGAAGTGTTGGCTGGCGACTTGAAAAACCACTGCCTGTGGCGCAAATTCCAGGCTTTGCCCAAGGCCTTTGTTCGGTGCAAGACGCCGGTGCGCAGCGCGCAGCACAGCTTCTTGATGTCAGCGCGGGGCAACGTGTGCTAGACGCCTGCGCTGCTCCTGGCGGCAAGGCCGCGCATTTGCTGGAAAGCGCAGACATCCATTTGCTCGCGCTGGATTCAGACCCGGTGCGTACCGCGCGCATTGCGGAAAATGTCAGCCGCTTGGGACTAAAGGCGGACAATATCGTCATTCGCACGGGGGACGCTGCCTTGCCCGGCACTTGGTGGGATGGCCAGCCTTTCGATCGCATTCTGGCTGATGTGCCGTGCTCGGCGTCCGGCGTCGTGCGTCGCCATCCCGATGCTAAATGGTTACGCCGCGCCACCGATATTGAGGGTTTTGTACGTACTCAGGCACGCATTATTGATGCACTGTGGCAAACGCTTGCCCCAGGTGGCAAAATGCTTTATGCCACGTGTTCCGTTTTTAATGCCGAAAATGATGCTCAAGTGGCGGCGTTTATCAGCCGTCATTCCAATGCCCGGCGCCTGCCGATGAATGCCGCGCCCTTTATGCAGCTTTTACCCACTGCCGACCATGACGGCTTTTTTTACGCGCTACTGCAAAAAATCTAGCCCCGGCGGGTACATGATGCGGCGCTGGTTCGCTGGCTACCACGCCCGGATCAGGCGCACCTATCTATCCTGTGCGTTCGGCTTGATGAGCCTATTTTTCCTTGGCGCAAGCCTTGGCGTAACACCTGTCGCCCATGCTGAAGACATTGAAGCCAAGCAAGCCAGCATCGTCACTACAGACGAACATTACGCATTATCGGCACAATTCAATATTGATTTGGGGCGTCGTCTGGAAGATGTCATTACGCACGGAATACCACTGTATTTTGACTTTGAAACCGTTATTGAGCGGCCAAGAAAATACTGGGTAAATGAGCACATCGTCACACGCAGCTTTATATATCGTTTAAGTTATCACAGCCTGACACAGCAGTATCGTCTTGCGCGTGTCACCAATGCAATACAAGACGGCAGCAGCTTGTATCAAAATTTCGAAAAACTCGGCGATGCCCTGCGCGCCATGTCGCGCATCAATGGCTTGCCACTGGTTGAACGGCGACGGCTCATACCTGGCGAAACTTATGTCGCTCGGGTACGACTTTCGCTCAACCAAAACCAGTTACCCAAACCTTTTCAAATTGATGCCCTCACCAACAGCGATTGGCGGTTAAGCACAAAAACCAACGAGTGGTCATTTGTCGCCTCCACCACAGCGAATTCAGGGGGGGGCACGCCATGAAACTGGCTTTTATTTTGGCGGCCATCTTAGCCACTGTATTGTTATTTTTAATGACATTTACAACTGGCAACACCCCATTATTTGCACAGTATTACCCTTGGCTGCTTGTCTTGAATGGCGTCGTGGCATTTGCCATGCTCATGATGGTCTCGCTACAACTGCTGCGTTTGCGCCGTGATTTCAAAGCCGGTGTTTTTGGTGCCCGCTTACGTGCACGGCTACTCGTCATGTTAGCGGTAATGGCTGTGTTGCCCGGTGTACTGGTGTATTCGGTTTCCATGCAATTCGCCGTCAATAGTATCGACTCGTGGTTTGATGTTCGTGTTGATCGCGCCTTGGAAGGGGGCTTAGCGCTAGGGCGCAGCGTGCTCAACAATTTGCAAACCGACCTGCTGGAAAAAACTCGCCGTGCTGCATTTGAATTAGGCGACAATCAATCCGCTTCGCTGGCACTCTCGCGGTTGCGTGAACAAACCAATGCAGATTCAGCAACCTTGTTTACTCTCACTGGACAAGTGCTTGCCAACAGCAATGACGACTTGACAAAGTTATTACCGCCGATCCCCAGCACCAGCGAGCTGCGTGAAGCGCGTCTTGGCCGTGGCATAGCAGTTATTGACGAAAAACAAGATGCGTTAGTAATTCGCACCTTGGTGCCAGTCATTGCCAATACGCCCCATTTGCTTGAATTCGAACCACACATTTTGCAGCTCACGCAGCAGGTCCCGCCGACAATTGCAGAAAATGCCCACAGCGCTGAAACCGGTTATCGCAATTATCAGGAACTGCAATTAGGTCGCAGTGGACTCAAGCGAATTTACACGCTGACTCTAACGCTCACGCTGATGCTGGCTTTATTTGCGGCTATTGCACTGGCTTTTTTACTTGCCGACCGCCTGGCCCAACCTTTATTGATTCTGGCCGAGGGCACGCGTGCCGTTTCAGCAGGCGATTTCACTCCGCGCACAATTATTGAAACTTCTGATGAATTAGGACTACTTACGCGGTCGTTCAACAAAATGACACAACAGTTGAGCGATGCCCGAGCTGAAACCAACCTCCAGCGTAAAAAAACCGAAGCGGCTCAAGCGTATCTGGAAAGCGTACTAGGCAATTTATCCGCTGGCGTACTGGCCTTTAGCGGGGACTATCATTTGCGCGCAGCTAACCGTGGCGCGCTCACTATTTTGCAAGATGAATTAAAAACTTTTGAAGAAATTCCACTCGACCAATGGCCTCGCCATCAGGTACTGGCAACCGCCTTGCTTGAACAATTCAACCAGCACACAACCGAATGGCAACTACAGCTGGCGCTTGATCACAACCAGCAACAAGCAGCCCAAACCTTGCTCATTCGAGGCACATCGCTACCAGGTACAGGAGCAGGATTTGTCGTCGTGTTTGACGATATCACCCGTTTAATTTCAGCCCAGCGCGCTGCGGCTTGGGCAGAGGTTGCTCAACGCCTGGCCCATGAAATCAAAAACCCGCTCACCCCCATTCAACTCTCTGCTGAACGTTTGCAAATGAAGCTCAGCGATACCTTGGACGAGCCCGCCCGCGCACTGCTTGATCGTGCCACTACAACCATCATCACCCAAGTCGAGGCGCTCAAAAATATGGTCAATGACTTCCGCGACTATGCACGCACGCCACCACCGCAACTTCAGGTGGTTAACCTGCATGCATTATTGACCGATCTTTTGGCTTTATATGACAATACCGCAACGCAAATCGCCGTCTCGCCAGCGCCGACTTTTCAGCAAATAAACATGAATGTCATCGCTGACCCCAACCAATTACGCCAAGTACTGCACAACCTTTTTGCCAATGCACAAGACGCGCTAATCAATGTCGCGCAACCCCGTATTGATATTCAAATAACACTTGAAGAAAAACGACTTTGCCTCACGATGCACGATAACGGCCCAGGCTTTGCACCGCAATTATTAGCACGGGCTTTTGAACCTTACGTCACCACGAAAACCAAAGGCACAGGCTTAGGATTAGCCATTGTCAAAAAAATCATCGAAGATCATGGCGGCGATATTCGCTTGTCAAACCATGCCGATGGCGGCGGCCTCGTGCACTTATGGCTACTCACAGCGACTGAAGAAAACAAAGATTTAGGATAACCATGGCAAAAATACTCATTGTTGATGATGAAATCGGGATACGCGAACTGCTTTCTGAAATTTTGCGTGACGAAGGCTACGATGTCGTCCTTGCTGAAAATGCAGCCCAAGCCAATGTATTACGCGCCGAAGCACAACCTGACTTGATTTTGCTTGATATCTGGATGCCGGAAATGGACGGCATCAGCTTGCTCAAGGAGTGGGCGGCACATGGTCAGTTGTCCACGCCGGTGGTCATGATGTCAGGCCATGCCACTATTGATACAGCAGTTGAAGCCACACGCATTGGCGCGCTGGATTTTTTAGAAAAACCCATCGGCATGCAAAAACTATTGCAGACCGTCAAAAAATCACTTGACCGCACTGGTAAAAAAAGTCGGGGCGCACTTTCATTATCTGCATTTACTCGCCCTGGCGCATTACGTGACCTGAAACGCCGGTTTGATCAACTCCTTTCTAACAATCCGTTGCTTTTACTCCGTTCAGCACCTGGCGGCATTGTGGAATTGGTTGCGCTCTCGGCGCAAAACACCAATAAACCTGTCCTGAACTTGGCCAATGAACTAGAACCCATTGATCTCGACAAACTCGCCACTTTGGCAGATGGATTACTCTGGTGTGAAGAACTTGCCCGGCTAAACCGTTTGCAACAGAAAAATCTGCTCTTTGCTGCCGAGCGCCTGTCCAAGCATCGTTTGCGCATGGTTGTTGCGACGACGCACGAACCTGCCAGCCTCGCCGCGCATGGCTGGGAAGAAAATGAAATTCACCGCTTGTTTGAGTCTGTACTGGGCGTTCCCTCAATCGCTGAACTCAAAGACGAAGTGCCTGACATCGCCACACATTTATTGACTTTCCTGGCTGAAGAAGAAGCCGTACCCTTGCGTCGCTTTTCAACCGGCGCGTTGAATGTACTCCGGCATCACGCCTGGACTGATGGCTACGTCGCTCTTCGTGCTGCGGTCAAATCTCTCGCCATATCAGCACTCAGTGAAGAAATCTCTGCAGACGAAGTACGTCAATTACTTTTCCCCGCAGGCCATGACGCTGAATTGACACACCACCTTGCACCCAACATCATTCAACAACCCCTGCGAGAAGCCCGCGAAGCTTTTGAAAGAGTCTACTTTGAACACCACCTTGTTCAAGTCGATGGCAACATGGTGAAATTGGCTGAAAAAACAGGCCTGGAACGCACACACTTGTATCGCAAGCTCAAAGATCTTGGTTTGCGATAACACCATTACCAGTAAATCCAACTTGGTCTTGAACAAATCTGTACGCAAGGCACCCACTCGTGTGGGTACGGTCATTTACCTGCACGGCACCACTGTAATGCGATAATCGCGCTTTTATTCTGCGGGATTTTTCATGGCACGCCCCCAAAACGATAATTTTTTACGCGCCTTGCTACACGAGCCCGTCACTCGCACACCTGTCTGGCTCATGCGCCAAGCCGGTCGCTATTTGCCTGAATACAACGAAACCCGCAAACGTGCCGGCAGCTTTCTTAATTTGTGCAAAAACCCTCAGCTCGCCTGCGAAGTCACCTTGCAACCTTTGGCACGCTTTGATTTAGATGCTGCCATTTTGTTTTCAGACATCTTGACCGTGCCGGACGCCATGGGGCTAGGGCTTTATTTTGCAGATGGCGAAGGGCCGAAATTCGAACGGCCTTTGCGTAGCGAATGGGAAATTCGTGATCTGACGGCACCTGACCCCAATGTGCATTTACGCTATGTGATGGATGCCGTGGCAGAAATTCGTCGTGCCTTGAATAATAGTGTGCCCCTCATTGGCTTTTCCGGCAGCCCATGGACACTCGCCTGCTATATGGTCGAAGGCGGCGCTTCGGCTGACTACCGTACCATCAAAACCATGCTGTACGACCGGCCTGACTTGCTTCACCGCATATTGGAAGTCACGGCAACTGCAGTGGTCAATTACCTGAATGCGCAAATTGAATCCGGCGCCCAGGCTGTCATGTTGTTTGATTCATGGGGCGGCGTTTTGTCGCATGCCGCCTATCGAGAGTTTTCACTGGCTTACATGCAACGTATTTTGACCGACCTTAAGCGTTCGCACGATGGTCAACGCATTCCCTGCATCGTCTTCACCAAAGGCGGTGGACAATGGCTGGAAGCTATTGCCGATATCGGTTGTGATGCGGTTGGCCTGGACTGGACAACGCATTTGGGCGAAGCCCGTGCACGGATTGGTCACCGTGTGGCACTACAGGGTAATCTGGATCCCATGGCCTTGTTTGCCGCACCCGAAAAAGTTGCTGCAGAAGCTCATCGGGTAATGCGCCAATTTGGTGAGGGAAATACCGGTCATGTATTTAATTTAGGACATGGTATTTCGCAATTTACCCCGCCAGAAAATGTCAATGCTCTAATTCATGCAGTGCACAACTACACACACCAAGGACCTTCAACTGATTGATTCTCAATGCCATGACGGCACAGGGGTTAACAGAATTCACCTGCCCGAAAACCGCGCCAATCAAGGGTTGTAATCACGGTTTTTTTACCTAAAGATTTAATACCAAAATGTTGACTTATGCACAAAATTGGTTATGCCCTGCACCAGGTACCTGCCAAGCATTGATTTTTCAGGTAAATATGTAACTACTTGTTTTAAATCATTTTTATTTTGTTCAAACTTTGCACAAATAAGTCATTTACCTTACCAAACCGTGACTTGAGTGTTTTTCGTAGATGTTACTCACAAAGTTATCCACAGTTTTTGTGGGTAAAAAATTTTCCTTATTACAACAGTCGGTTGCGTCACTTTGCCAATAAATTTTCGAGCTATTCAAAGCAAGCCATTGACGCACTATGAGCATCGTCCGTATCGCCCTTGATTTACCTTTACCAAGGCTATTTGACTATTTAGCTCCTGAAGCCAGCGCTGAGGATATCGGCTATCGTGTCAGTGTGCCTTTCGGGCGTGGTACACGCATCGGCATCATTATTGACTGGCTCACAACCAGCGATCAGCCTGCCGACAAATTAAAGCCTGTCGCGGTCATTTTGCGTGACATGCCACGGTTGCCTGACCATTGGTTAGCACTCTGTGAATTTTGTGCGCGCTATTACCAAGCACCATTGGGCGAAGTCACCGCGTTTGCTTTGCCACCCTTGCTACGACAAGGCAAGTTACCAAAGGCTAAAAAAGCATCCGCAGCTTTAGGCACATCGACTGCAGAGCCAACCCTGCCACCACTCCTGGCAGCACAGCAAACAGCTGTGGCGGAAATCATTCGTGCAGATAGTTTTCAGACTTTCCTCCTGCACGGGGTAACCGGAAGTGGCAAAACAGAAGTGTATTTGCGTGCCATTGAGGCAGTACTCGCGCAGGGTGGTCAAGCCTTGATGCTGGTGCCGGAAATTGCCTTGACCCCGCAGCTCGAAGGCCGGGTGCGTGCCCGTTTCCCCCAGGCCAGAATTGTCATTGCCAATAGTAGCGTGAGCGATGCGGCACGTGCACGCGGGTTTTTGGCTGCGCTCGATGGCACAGCAGAGATTGTTCTGGGCACGCGATTAGCTGTGTTCACGCCCTTGCCACGCTTGCGCCTGATTCTGGTTGATGAAGAACATGATGCCTCTTTCAAGCAACAAGATGGCGTACGATATTCCGCCCGCGACTTAGCCATTTGGCGTGCTCATCAATGTAACTGCCCCATCGTCCTGGGTTCCGCTACCCCTTCTTTAGAAACTTTTTACCACGCCACGGTAAGTCGCTATCGCTTATTAGAACTACCCGAACGTGCGGTGGCCGAGGCGCCGCCTGTCGTGCGCACAGTGGATACTCGAAGAGAAAAACTGCAAGAAGGTTTGAGTGCCGCCTTAATTTCTGCCATAACGCTTCGGCTCGAACGCGGTGAGCAAAGTTTGGTCTTTCTCAATCGGCGTGGCTACGCACCTGTTTTGGCCTGTGCTGCTTGCGGCTGGATTTCCCGCTGTCTGCATTGCGCAGCAAATATGGTGGTGCATTTGGCAGATAAACGCCTGCGTTGCCATCACTGCGGTGGTGAGCGCGCGATCCCCCATGCCTGCCCGGATTGCGGCAACATTGATCTCCAGCCCTTCGGTCGCGGTACCCAGCGTGTTGAAGCAGCACTCATTGAACGCTTTCCTCAGGCTCGCGTTCTCCGCGTTGACCGGGATTCTGCCAATAGCCCTAAAAAATGGCAGGCGTTGCTCACCAGCATTCATGCAGGGGAAGTGGATATTCTGATCGGCACACAAATGCTCGCCAAAGGGCACGATTTTCCCAAACTTACACTGGTTGGTGCCATTAGCGCCGATGCGGCATTATTTGCCGCAGACTTTCGCGCGCCAGAGCGTTTGTTTGCTCAGCTGATGCAGGTAGGAGGACGCAGTGGACGGGCAGATCTACCCGGCGAGGTGTTAATTCAAACCGAATACCCAACACATCCACTTTATCAGGCGCTAATTGACCACGACTACGCCCGGTTTGCCAAATCGCAACTCGATGATCGCAGAACTGCCGGCTTTCCGCCCTTTACCTTCCAGGCTCTGCTGCGTGCAGAAAGCCCCGCAATAGAGGATGCGGTTGCTTTTCTGGCACATGCCAGAACCCTCGGCGAGCATATCGCAACAACCATCGACGAAAATCACCTCACGCTGTACGACCCTGTACCGATGCGCATGCAACGACTGATGGCCCTGGAACGCGCACAACTGTTGGTTGAATCGACCAATCGTCCTGCGTTGCAGCATTTTCTGTCACTATGGCACCTTGACTTGCATGGCGCCAAACGTCCGCGAACCTTGCGATGGCACCTGGATGTTGATCCACTTGAGTTTTAGGCTATGGCAGATGGCGCTTTTCGTTCTTCCGTCAGTCGGCCATTCTTCGATCAATCGGCATCTGGCCTGCGTTATCATGTTGAACTAGTCAATTTGCCATGCGCATCTTCTTGCTACACTTAGCTTGACGCCACTGATATCTACAAATCCCTATGCCTGGTCTAGACCAATCCACACCGCAACCAACCGAAATCACATTGCATCAAGCCTCTTATTTATTAGAAGTCGCCTTTGATGATGGTGCTCGATTTAAGTTGCCTATCGAATTTCTTCGTGTTTATAGCCCCTCCGCTGAAGTTCGCGGTCATGGCAAAGGGCAAGAAACACTGCAAACAGGCAAGCGCTCAGTCACCATTACGGCCATTGAGCCCGCAGGCAGCTACGGTATTAAACCAACATTTTCTGACGGCCACGACAGCGGTATTTTTTCTTGGGATGTGCTCTATTACCTGGGAACACATCAAACCAAACTATGGGCTGACTATCTGGACCGACTCGCCGCTGCAGGGGCCAGCCGTGAGCCGAAAGTCGAACGAAATGAATCTCCATCATCACCAACACCATTGGCTGGATGCAAAAGCAAGCACTAACTATCAAGCCTTGACTAGTCTGCCAAAAGGCACATATGGCACCTATAGCGCACAATCGTATCGCGAGAAAATACCATGAATAAAACCCATTTCGGCTTTGAAACGGTGGATGAAGACACCAAAGCACAGCGCGTCGCTGGCGTGTTTTCTTCTGTGGCGACCAAATACGATGTAATGAATGACCTCATGTCGGTGGGTTTGCATCGGTTATGGAAAAAATTTACCATCGCCGTGGCAGCACCCCGTAAAGGTGAACGGGTATTGGATGTTGCCGGTGGCACAGCAGATCTTTCTGCTGCATTTGCAAAGCGTGTTGGTGTAACGTCTGCAACAGGTGGCCAAGTCTGGCTCACGGATATCAACAACGCCATGCTCACTGTAGGCCGTGACCGCTTGCTTAATGAAGGCATTATGGTCCCCGTTACGCAATGCGATGCTGAAAAGCTGCCGTTCCCTGACAATTATTTTGACATTGTCAGCGTAGCATTTGGATTGCGCAACATGACTAATAAATCACAGGCACTCGGCGAGATGTACCGCGTTCTGCGGCCAGGCGGCCGGCTATTGGTGCTTGAATTTTCAAAAGTGTGGGCGCCTTTAGAAAAAGCTTACGATCTTTATTCTTTCAAGATTTTGCCTTGGCTCGGTAAAAAAATTGCAGGCGATGCGGATTCCTATCGTTACCTGGCTGAATCTATCCGCATGCATCCCGACCAGGCCACGCTGAAAAATATATTGGAACAAGTAGGCTTTGATCAGGTCGACGTATTTAACCTTTCTGCCGGGGTTGTCGCCCTGCATCGAGGGTATAAACTTTAAATAGCCAGCAAGTCTGAAGCCACTCTTATAACATCCATTAAAAATCTACCCACACCATTATTATTTAACACAGGAAAAACCATGAAAAAACTACTCGTTACTTTTGCTATTTTGGTATTCAGCTTAGGCTTAGTCGTCGAGAGCGCCGAAGCACGCCGCTTGGGAGGCAGTCGTTCATTTGGCATGAATCGCTCCACTAACACTGTGGATCGCAACGTTACACCGCCCCGCCAAGCCGACGCGCCGCAAAATCCAGCTCGTAACGCAGCAGCCCCTGCGGCAGCTCAGGCACAACCGCGCAGCGGCATGAGTCGCTGGATGGGTCCTATCGCAGGCCTGGCTGCCGGTTTGGGCATCGCTGCATTACTGTCACACTTTGGCTTAGGTGAAGGCGTGGCAAACTTTTTGATGATCGCACTCTTAGCCATGGCAGCTCTATTCATCATTCGCCGCTTGCTAGGCAGTCGCTCAACACCTTTATCCACGCAGCGCGCCCAACCCGCAACTGCAGGTGTTTCGATTCGGCAAGAGCCTATGCACTTTGACACACAAAAAGTCGGCGCTGGTGAGACGGCGCAAGCAGCTTCAAGCGCCTCTCATTCTGCTTTTCCTGCCCATTCTGGCAACAATATCCCGACTGACTTTGATGTTGAGGGCTTTTTACGTCAAGCAAAACTGAACTTTGTTCGTCTGCAAGCCGCCAATGATCGCGGTGATATGGCAGACATTCGTCAATTCTCAACACCCGAAGTGGCTGCTGAAATTCAACTGCAATTTCAAGAGCGTGAAAATGCTGCTCAACAAACAGATATTGTTCAACTCAATGCTGATTTACTGGAAGTAACAACCGAGGCCTCACAACATATTGCGAGCGTGCGTTTTTACGGACAGCTACGTGAGACGGCAAATGCAGCGCCTGCGCCTTTTTCTGAAGTCTGGCACCTGGTCAAGCCGGTTACTGGTCTTAGCGGCTGGCAAGTCGCAGGTATACAGCAGGACTAACTCTTATGCGCCCACTACCTGAGCTAGTGTTAGCTTTTGTGAATCACCTGCTGGATCAGTCCGCGTGGGCGCGGCTAAAGTTGCAACCATTTGTCGCCCAACACGCGAAAATTTCATTACCACCTTTTTCGCTGGTATTCACCGTCACAACAGAAGGCCTTCTGACCCAAGCCGCTGCCGATGTCCAACCTGCTGTTTTGATCGACTTGCCCGCCAATACTCTTTTCTTGTTATGGCAGGGCCAAACAGCCATTATGCGAACAGCGCGCATCAGTGGCTCAGCCGATTTTGCGCAAAACCTAGGTTATGTTTTGCAGCACTTGCGCTGGGATATCGAAGAAGACCTTTCCCGTTTTTTTGGTGATATCGTCGCTAATAGAATGAAAGCAAGCGCTCACGTTTTTGCTGTGAAACAAAAAAATCTGCTCAACAACCTAACTGAAAATCTCAGTGAATATCTTGTTGAAGAGCGCTCAGTATTAGTGCACCGTATTGCCAGCGCCGACTTTACGATGGCTGTCAATCGGTTGCCAGGTAACATTTCGCATCTAGAAGAAAGACTGCAACGCCTGGGATGATAGTGCGCCCTCGCTACCGCATTGGCCAATGGGCGGTTGTCCATCCAAAAAATACAACAAACCCGACGCCACAACGATTACGGAAACATTTAATGGTTGTCGGGTCAGCATATCCTGATTAAAATCAGTCACTCTCCTTTTATCCACCACCACTACTCCTTGGAGCAACTATGGAACATACTTTACCCCCTCTCCCCTACGCTATTGACGCGCTTGCACCTCATATTTCGAAAGAAACTTTCGAGTATCACCATGGCAAACATCACCAAGCCTATGTCACCAATCTGAACAATCTGATTAAAGGGACTGATTTCGAAAATCTGGATCTTGAATCCATTATCAAAAAAGCCCCTGCAGGCGGCCTTTTTAACAATGCGGCTCAAGTTTGGAATCACACTTTTTTCTGGAATAGCATGAAAGTAGCAGGTGGCGGAGAGCCTACCGGTGCCTTGGCAGCCGCCATTACTGCTAAATGGGGCAGCTT
Source organism: Rhodocyclaceae bacterium UBA6160 (assembly GCA_002422995.1). GTDB lineage: Bacteria > Pseudomonadota > Gammaproteobacteria > Burkholderiales > Rhodocyclaceae > Rugosibacter. The sequence goes on along the minus strand of DIUK01000139.1, from coordinate 2,057 downwards.
TGAGGAGTTCAAAAAAGCATTTCAAACATCTGCAGTTGGTAATTTCGGTTCAGGCTGGACTTGGCTGGTTAAAAAAGCTGATGGCTCTGTCGATATTGTTAACACCAGTGCTGCTGGCACGCCATTGACGTCCGGCGATAAAGCATTACTCACCATTGATGTCTGGGAACACGCTTATTACATTGATTACCGCAATGCACGCCCCAAGTTCGTAGAAACTTTCCTCACTTCGCTTGCAAACTGGGATTTTGCTGCAAAAAACTTTGCTTAAGCAAATTGCATGAGGCATAAAAAAAGCAGCTTAAGCTGCTTTTTTTATGCCTCAACCAACATCAAAGTGCGACCGTATTGCTGTACTGTATTAATGGCCGTGCTTACGTAACCGCTCAATAGCCGATAATTGTGCAATAGCTTCACTTAATTCTGCTTGCGCACGCGCGTAGTCCATTTCAGCACTGCGGTTAACCAGCGCTTCTTCAGCACGCCGCTTAGCCTCTTGTGCTTTCGCTTGATCAAGATCTGCACCGCGTATCGCAGTATCAGCCAAGACAGTGACCAAACCAGGCTGCACTTCGAGCAAGCCACCTGCGACAAAAATCAACTCTTCTTTATCATGGGATAGCTTGATACGTACAGTGCCTGGCTTGATGCGCGTAATCAAGGGCACGTGACCAGGCAAAATGCCTAATTCACCACTTTCGCCGGGCAAAGCAACAAACTCTGCCAAACCAGAAAAAATGGACTTCTCGGCACTTACTACATCTACATGAACTGTCATGGCCATTATTTATCTTTCATCTCACAAGCAATTATTAGGACGACTTGTTATTGCAGTGTCTTAGCCTTTTCAAATACTTCTTCGATGGTACCAACCATATAGAAAGCCTGCTCTGGCAATTCGTCACACTCGCCATCCACAATCATCTTGAAGCCCTTGATTGTGTCGGCTAACGGCACAATTTTGCCGGGTGAACCAGTAAATACTTCGGCTACGTTAAAGGGTTGCGACAGGAAGCGCTGAATCTTACGGGCACGTGACACAGCCAGTTTGTCTTCCGGCGCTAATTCGTCCATACCAAGAATCGCAATGATGTCACGCAACTCTTTATAACGCTGCAGGTTCGATTGCACGCGGCGGGCAACGTTATAGTGCTCTTCACCAACAACGAGCGGGTCCAGCTGACGTGACGTTGAATCCAGAGGATCAACCGCAGGGTAAATACCCAAGGCAGCAATATCACGCGACAACACAACGGTAGCATCCAGATGCAAGAAAGTCGTGGCTGGGGATGGATCAGTCAAGTCATCCGCTGGCACATAAACCGCTTGAATGGAGGTAATCGAACCCACTTTGGTTGAGGTAATACGTTCTTGCAAGCGACCCATTTCATCGGCTAGTGTTGGCTGGTAACCTACCGCAGAAGGCATACGGCCTAGCAAAGCAGAAACTTCGGTACCTGCCAGAGTGTACCGATAGATGTTATCGACAAAGAACAAAATGTCGCGACCTTCGTCACGAAATTTTTCTGCCATAGTCAAGCCGGTCAACGCTACGCGCAAACGGTTGCCAGGTGGCTCATTCATCTGACCAAACACCATGGCCACTTTATCCAGCACTTTGGACTCTTCCATCTCATGATAGAAGTCGTTACCTTCAC
>DIUK01000139.1:0-361 GCA_002422995.1 Rhodocyclaceae bacterium UBA6160 | reverse complement strand
CCGCCTTTTGCAAAGGGGCAAATCAAATCAATCACTTTGATCCCTGTAGGCAACAGATCAACCGAAGGCGATAATTCATCAAACTTAGGTGCTTTGGCATGAATCGGACGCAATTCGTCACAAGCAATCGGACCGGCTTCATCAATCGGACGGCCAAGCANNGTCTTTTTAACTTGCATGCCACGACGCAAGCCATCGGATGAACCCAGTGCAATAGTACGCACCACGCCATCGCCCAACTGCTGTTGCACTTCAAACGTCAAGCCATTTTCCGCATTGCCTGAGTTTGCTTCATCTAGCGTCAAAGCCTCATAGACCTTGGGCATGGACTCGCGAGGGAATTTGATATCGACCACCGCGC
>DIUK01000111.1:10990-13598 GCA_002422995.1 Rhodocyclaceae bacterium UBA6160 | reverse complement strand
CCTGCTTGTGTTTCAATAATTGGCAAGGCAGTCAATGAGCCTGTTTTACCTTTGACTTCGCCATTAGTCAGCTTCTCAACCCACTCTTCTGACACGCGAGCCGCACGCTCGAGCAAGCGTGAGTGTAGATAGAACACATCACCTGGATAGGCTTCACGCCCTGGTGGGCGACGCAATAACAGAGAAATTTGACGATATGCCCAAGCCTGCTTGGTCAAGTCATCATAAACAATCAACGCGTCCATCCCGCGATCACGGAAATATTCGCCCATGGTACAACCCGCATACGGTGCCAAGAATTGCATTGCCGCTGAATCCGATGCAGTTGCCGCAACCACCACGGTATATCCCATCGCACCATGCTCTTCCAGCTTTCTGACAACGTTTGCCACGGTAGATGCTTTTTGACCAATTGCCACATAAACGCAAAATACATCCTGGCCTTTTTGGTTAATAATGGCATCCACAGCAACAGCGGTTTTACCCGTTTGGCGATCGCCAATAATCAGCTCACGCTGACCACGACCCACAGGAACCATGGAATCAATGGCTTTCAAACCTGTTTGCACAGGCTGTGAAACAGATTTACGCCAAATAACGCCGGGCGCAACTTTTTCAATTTTGTCAGTCAGCTTGGCGTTAATCGGGCCTTTGCCATCAATCGGCTCACCCAAAGAGTTTACGACGCGGCCTAACAATTCAGGGCCAATGGGCACTTCAAGAATCCGCCCTGTACATTTAACTGTATCACCTTCGGATATATGCTCGTAGTCACCCAAAACAACTGCACCTACTGAGTCACGCTCCAAATTCAATGCCAAGCCAAAGGTATTGCCTGGAAACTCAAGCATTTCGCCCTGCATGACGTCAGCCAGACCATGAACCCGGCAAATACCATCAGTGACCGAAACAACCGTTCCTTCATTACGGGCTGTTGCCGACAGCTGCATTGTTTGAATGCGCGTCTTGATCAGATCACTAATTTCAGATGGATTTAAATTCATTCAATTACTCCTAGTTCTTTAAGGCAATCGCCATAGCGGCAAGCTTACCGCGGACTGAGGCATCAATTACCTCATCTCCAACTGCCATACGCACGCCACCAATGAGCTCTGGATCAAGCTTTACTGTCACGCGCAAACGACATGAATACTTGGCTTCCAGTTCAGCCACCAAATTTTTAAGTGTTGCATCATCCAGCGGGAACGCTGAAGTGATCTCAGCATGTTTGACGCCCTCGGCATTTGCTTTTAATTCATCAAACAAATGGGCAATCTCTGGCAGAACCAGCAATCGATGGTTTTCAACCAGAATACTAATAAAGCTTTGCTGATCCGCTGTAAGCTGACCACCTGACGCTTCTAAGTAAATCCGAGAGAGCTGACCAGCAACGCTCTTTGGATTGCCGATACACTCGACCATTTCTGGTTGAGTAGTGATTGCAGACAATTTTGCAAGCACCTCTGACCAATGCGCCAACACATCAGAGCTACCTTTTGCTAGCTGAAAGGCAGCTTCAGCATAAGGACGGGCCAACGTTACGTTTTCCGCCATTTCTGATCAAAGCTCCGACTTAAGCTTCGAGAGCAATTCAGCATGAACCTGCTGATTAATCTCTTTGCGCAAAATTTTCTCTGCGCCAGCAACAGCCAGCAGCGCTACTTGTTCGCGCAAGGCCTCTTTAGCGCGCTGCGTAGCGACACCCGCTGCTGCTTCTGCGGCCTCGCGGGCGGCAGATAAAACACGAGATGCTTCAGCGCGTGCTTCTTCTATTAACTGGGCTGCTTGCTTTTCTGCAGCCACGCGAAATTCTGCAGCCGATTCACGTGCTTGACGCAATTCATCGGCCGCTTTTTTTTCAGCGTGTACCAAATCAGCCTTAGCTTTATCAGCCGCAGCCAGTCCTTCAGCAATTTTGCCCGCACGCTCGTCGAGTGCCTTGACTATCGGCGGCCACACGAACTTCATCGTGAACCAAACGAAAGTCAGGAACACCACGATCTGAGCAATAAGCGTTGCGTTCAGATTCACGGCAAATTCCTTTCCTAATATTGTGCTTTGATACGTTCAGGAAAGAATTACTTCAGGAATGTAGAAGTTGCAAACCACAAAGCGATACCTGTACCGATAATGAAGGCAGCATCAATCAAACCCGCCAACAAAAACATTTTGACTTGCAATGCATTCATCAACTCGGGCTGACGTGCAGAAGATTCGAGATATTTACCACCCATCAATGCGATACCGATACATGCACCAATCGCGCCCAGACCGATAATCAAACCGCAAGCCAGTGCGACAAAACCATAAACCTGATCCATAACAACTCCTAAGTAGTAAATAAAAAAGAAAAAAGTTAAAAACTAACGTAACAGCTAAACAAAAATCAATGACTCTCATGCGCCTGACCCACATAAACCAAGGTCAGCATCATGAAAATAAAAGCTTGCAGCGCAACAACCAAGATATGAAACACAGCCCAGGAAAAGCCAGCAACTACATGACCCAAAAAGAGCAAAACGCTAGGTAAGTTTGCACCAGTCCAAGCTGCACCCATCAGGGCGATAAGCATAAAAATCAATTCACCCGCAAACATGTTGCCAAACAG
>DIUK01000111.1:0-10969 GCA_002422995.1 Rhodocyclaceae bacterium UBA6160 | reverse complement strand
TTTTTACTAGTGCCAAAGGGGGCACTAACCAGCTCATGCGACCAGCCACCGATCCCTTTGATTTTGACATTGTAATAGAAGCAAATTAACAACACAGCAACCGACATACCCATCGTCGCATTAATATCTGCCGTTGGCACCACACGCATATACGCATGGTGAGGATCATGCCCTAATGAGCCGTACACACCCTTCCAGATCTCCGGAATGAGATCCAATGGCAAAAAGTCCATCGCATTCATCAAAAATATCCAGATAAATACCGTCAGACCCAAAGGGGCCACAAACTTTCGCGATTCAGCACTATGAATCAAACCCTTAGTTTGGTCTGCCACCATTTCGACAAGAATTTCTACAGCGACCTGAAAGCGTCCAGGCACGCCTGCAGTAGCACGTCGCGCAGCCAACCAGAGAAAAAAACCACCCAATAGGGCGAGAAAAACAGCCCAAAAAAAGGTGTCATAATTAACAAGACTGAAGTCGATCAGCTTGGCCTGCTTCGCGCCCGTACCATTGAAGTAGGTCAAATGGTGGGCAATATATTCACCTGCCGTAGGTGCGTGACTTACAACTTCTTCGTGGCCGTTTGTCATGGTCAGGACTTTAACAAAAAAGCAAAAAAATTAGCCTGAAGTACAGCAAACAAACCCCCTAGCATAGCAAGCCAGCTTAGGCCCATCATTCGCTGCACAACGACTAGCATTAAGACGGTTGCCATCACTTTTAATAATTCGCCAGCAAAAAAAGTCGCAGCACTCGCACGACCATGCTTGCTCACATACCCAAGTGAAAGCACAAAAAACAAATTTGGAAATAGATACGAAGCACCGCCCAAAATGGCTGAAATTGCCTCATGCCCACCACCTAAAACCCCTGCAATCAACGCCGCCAATAACAAAACAGCGAATTGCAAAAATACCACTTTCAACACTTTTGCCACCTGCCGCATCTATTTTGCATAAAAATAATCACGCTTTAGGGGCGCACGCATTTTAAGCTTTTCCTTTAAAAAGTCAATGCGATCAAGACGAAATATGCTAATAGAAATACTTTTTCAAGGATTGCGTATGCGCGCAATCAAGCCATCCAGTTGATCGAGACTCCCAAACCGGATAGTGACACTCCCTGCACCTTTGCGATTAGCACTAATTTTTACTGTTGCTCCAACAGCATCGGATAGATCCTCTTCCAAACTAACCAAATCACGATCTAGTGCTGTCTTACCATCGCTTTTTTGTGGGGGATTTAATTCACTCGCCACGAGACGCTCTGTCTCTCTAACGGAATAGCTTTTTTCTACCACGGCTGCAGCAATACGTCCTTGATCTGATTTAGGCAATGCCAACAATGCTCTTGCGTGCCCCATTTCAATATCACCAGCCATGAGCATGTCTTGTGCAGGTTTTGCTAGCTGCAACAAACGCAGCAGGTTTGTTGCGGCTGAACGAGATCTTCCTAAAGCATCCGCCGCTTCTTGATGAGTCATCGCAAACTCATCAATCAACCGTTGAATACCAGCAGCTTCTTCCAGCGGATTGAGGTCTTCACGTTGAATATTCTCAATCAACGACATAGCCAGTGCCGCGTCGTCAGGAATATCTCTAATTAAAACAGGGACTTCAGGCAATCCAGCAATTTGAGCTGCTCGCCAGCGACGCTCGCCCGCAATAATTTCGTAACTTACCAAACCTTCCACTGCTACAGGGCGTACAGATATTGGCTGTATCAAACCCTGCGCTTTAATTGAAGCGGCAAGTTCCTCTAACGACCCCGGATCCATGCGCGTTCTTGGCTGGTACTTGCCGGGCCGAAGTGCTGTAACAGCCAACATACCCTGACGTTGATCCTGCCGCGTATCAGATTCAGGATCTAATAAAATATCCAAGCCTCGGCCCAGGCCTTTCAGGCGCGTTGCATTCATGTCATTCCTTCCAGTTTTTAACGCGTGTAATCATTTCATCGGCAAAAGCCAAATAAGCTTGCGCGCCCTTGGCGGCTTTATCAAATAGCACGCCAGGAACACCATAGCTGGGCGCCTCGGCTAATCGCACGTTGCGTGGCACAATAGTTTTAAACACTTTATCGCCAAAGTGCTGCTCTAACTGTGCTGATACATGATTTGACAAGGTGTTGCGCGGATCAAACATTACGCGCAACAAACCAATTACCTTCAAATCCTGATTCAAATTAGCATGAACTTTTTTGATGGTATTCACCAAATCAGACAAACCCTCTAGCGCATAATATTCGCATTGCATAGGAATAATCACCCCATGAGCCGCACATAGACCATTCAAAGTAAGCATGGAAAGAGATGGTGGGCAATCAATCAACACAAAATCATACTCATCCTGATGCACTGCTAAAGCTTGCTTTAAGCGGGTCTCCCGATGCACCAAATCTACCAACTCTACTTCTGCACCAGCAAGTTCGCGGTTAGCCGGTAACACGTCATATTTCCCGCTTGGCGAAGCAACCCGCGCTTCTGGCAGAGTGGCCAACTGCACAAGCAACTCATATACGGACAATTTGAGTCCGCGCTTTTCAATACCACTCCCCATAGTGGCATTACCTTGAGGGTCAAGATCAACCAACAAAGTACGCTGGCCTTGTGCAGCAAGTGCGGCCGCCAGATTAACCGTGGTAGTGGTTTTACCCACNNCCGCCTTTTTGGTTAGCTACAGCAAAAATATGCATGTCAATTTGCTTTCTGCAAAACAATCAAATGGCGCTCTGCCATCAAGCCAGGAACCACCAGCTTCTTACACGCCTTTACTCGCCAATTTGCTGGCATCCGGGCAATTTCGTCTTCCGGCAGCTGCCCTTTCATGGCATACAAATAACCTCCCTCAACAATCAAATGCCCTGCTAGCGAAACAAAATCAGCCAACTCGGCAAAAGCGCGCGATATAACCGCATCACATGTACTTGCCGGATAATCTTCAACGCGACCACCAATCACTGTTATATTGGATAAACCAAGCTCGATTTTGACTTGCCGCTGAAAAGCAGTTTTTTTATCAACTGAATCAATTAAACCTATGTTTAATTGCGGACAGGCGATAGCCAAAGGGATCCCGGGCAGACCTGCACCACTGCCCACATCAATCCAGCGCCGTTCCACCAGCGCCGACTTTTCAATATGCGGCAAAATGCTCAGTGAGTCCAGCAGATGCTGCGTAAGCATGGCGGATTCTTCGCGGATAGCAGTCAGGTTGTAGGTGGCATTCCATTTTTTGAGCAGCTCAAGATAAGCCAGCAACTTTGCATGTGCAGCCTCCGGTAAATCCAGATCCAGCACATGCAAACCTTGTTGCAACATCTGAGCTAAGGTCATGCCGCCTTCCGACGTTTCAAGTGAACTAACAGTAAAGAAATCGCTGCAGGAGTAACACCTTGAATACGCGATGCTTGACCTAGTGTTTCCGGACGCGCTTGATGCAGTCGCTGCTGCACTTCAATTGATAATCCATGAACTGATTTGTAATCCATTTCTGCTGGAATAGCCGTTGACTCATGTGACAAACCTTTCGCCACTTCATCCTTTTGTCGCTCAATGTAACCTTGATACTTTGCCTGGACCTCGACCTGATCGACCACTTCCTTATCTATCGTAACACAGCCCCCTGAGACATTCATTCCTTTATGGTCATTCAAACTCATCAGCGCGTCGTAGCCTACTTCCGGCCGCCTGAGTAAATCGAACAAGCTGTATTCCCGCTCCATGACTTTACCCAAAACGCGTATCGATTCAGCCTCGCTGATAATATGCGGATTTACCCAGGTTGACCGCAACCGCTCCACCTCTGCGGCCACCGCATCCCGTTTGCGATTAAATTGATTCCAACGTGAATCGTCTATCAAACCTAATGCCCGGCCTTCCTCAGTAAGCCGACTATCTGCATTATCTTCACGCAAAGACAATCGATACTCTGCGCGACTGGTAAACATGCGGTATGGCTCAGAAACCCCTCGTGTTATCAAATCATCTACCAAAACACCCATATATGCCTGATCCCTTCTTGGCGCCCAAGCCGGTAAATCCTTTGCGAATCGCGCCGCATTGATACCCGCGAGCAAACCTTGTGCTGCCGCTTCTTCATAGCCAGTTGTACCATTAATTTGTCCCGCAAAAAATAAACCGGAAATTGACTTGGTTTCCAAACTGGATTTCAAATTCTGTGGATCAAAATAATCATATTCAATCGCATACCCCGGCCGAGTCACATGGACATTCTCCAACCCCCGGATAGAGCGCAGCAGTTTAAGTTGCACATCGAATGGCAAACTGGTTGAGACACCTTGCGGATAAATTTCATAGGTATCCAAACCTTCAGGCTCCATGAAAATCTGATGGCTGTCTTTGCCTGCAAAGCGATGAATTTTGTCTTCAATCGAAGGGCAATACCTTGGCCCTACCCCCTCAATAACACCCGTAAACATTGGTGAACGATCCAGACCCTGGCGAATGATGTCATGTGTCGCCTCATTCGTATGCGTTATCCAACAAGGGATCTGACGCGGGTGCATACTCGCGGAGCCCATAAATGAAAATACTGGCACGGGATCATCACCCGGCTGGCAGGTCATCGCAGAAAAATTGATCGACCGGCCATCCAATCTTGGTGGCGTGCCTGTTTTCAACCGCCCCATGGGCAGCCTTAACTCCTTCAACCGCTCACTTAACGAAATTGCTGCAGGATCACCAAAGCGTCCAGCACGGTAGTTTTGCAAACCAACATGCACCAAGCCATTCAAAAAAGTTCCTGCAGTTAATACAACCGCAGGCGCAGTAAAGCGAATGCCTAGCTGCGTAACAACACCAGTAATTTTGTCACCAACAACACTAAAATCATCTACAGCCTGCTGAAACAAAGTCAGATTTTCTTGACCTTCCAAGCGCGCACGGATAGCTTTTTTGTATAACTGCCGATCTGCCTGCGCGCGAGTTGCACGCACTGCGGGGCCCTTGGATGCATTTAACGTGCGAAATTGAATTCCCGCCTCATCTGCGGCTAATGCCATCACACCACCCAAAGCATCAACCTCCCTGACCAAATGCCCTTTGCCAATACCGCCAATTGATGGATTGCAGGACATAGCACCCAGGGTTTCAATATTATGTGTGAGCAACAGTGTTTTCGCACCCGAACGTGCAGCAGCGAGCGCCGCCTCGGTACCCGCATGTCCACCACCCACGACAATCACATCAAATTTTTCCGGAAAATTCATAATCTCAATCCAAAACGCAGGTCGCTATGATACGCCTCGCAACACACAAATAAAAATTGGATTTGTTTCACGTGAAACACTCTAAGTGGTTATTTATTTTCAGCCTATGTTTCACGTGAAACATAGGTTACTTACCAATACAAAACCTTGAAAATATCTCGCCTAACAAGTCATCGGCAGAAAATTCACCTGTGATGCTTGATAAAGCAGCTTGAGCTAACCGCAGTTCTTCAGCACATAACTCAACCTGCCCTAATCGCCGTCTCGCCAGCGCCGACTTTTCTGCCGCACACTGCAAAGCATCAATATGCCGAGCTCTTGCCAACACCACATCTTCCTGCCCACCTATCCACCCTGCTACGCGCAACAATTCTGCCCTCAACAAATCAACCCCTTCGCCGCTACGTGCTGATAAATAGAGATGCACTCTACCCCCGCACTCAATTCGCCGAGGCCTCTCACCCGCTAAATCCGCTTTATTCTGTATTACCAATCGCTCAACCTGCTTTGGCAAACGCGCCATAACAGCTTCATCCGCTAGTGTTATGTTTGTACGCGCATCCACTAACTGCAAAATGACATCCGCCTTTTCGAGCGCCTGCCATGCACGATCGATCCCGATCTGCTCCACCGGATCATTTGTCGTCCGCAAGCCAGCAGTATCAATGATATGCAAAGGAATACCATCAATTTGTATCATCTCACGCAAGACATCGCGGGTCGTCCCAGCATGCTCAGTCACAATTGCACGATCTTCACCGGACAGGCAATTCAGCAAAGAAGATTTACCTACATTGGGTAAGCCCGTTAAAACAACCTGCAAACCCGTACGCAACATACTCCCTGCCCGAGACCTCGCTAGCAGACTATCCAAATCGTGTTGAAACTGCTGCAGTCGATTCGCCACATCTGTCTGCTGAATCAAATCAATTTCTTCTTCAGGAAAGTCTAGCGTTGCTTCAATCAGCATCCGCAAGGTAATGAGTCGCTGAACAAGCTGATCGATTTCCCGCGAAAAAACACCCGACAAAGAACGCAACGCTGAACGCGCAGCGGCGGCCGTACTGGCATCAATAAGATCAGCCACCGCTTCAGCTTGCGCTAAATCCAGCTTGTCGTTCAAAAAGGCGCGCTGAGTAAACTCTCCAGGATTCGCAATCCGTGCGCCCAGTGTGATGCAACGCTCAAGCAATAGCTGCATCACCACAGGACCGCCATGACCTTGTAACTCGATCACGTCCTCACCCGTAAATGAGTGCGGCGCCGAAAAAAACAGCACAATCCCGCGATCAATCACCGACCCCTTTTCATCCAAAAAGTCGGCCATGGTGACACGGCGTGGTTCAGGTGTTTTATTACATAAGGCGTGCGCAAATGGCAATAAGTCCCGCCCAGAAACGCGCACCACACCAATACCACCTCTACCCGGTGCTGTCGCAATCGCAACAATCACGTCCGGTGCAATACTCGCCATGCAAGCCTCACGTCATGATATTGGCAGCCAAGACCAGATTACCTTGACTAATGCCTATTAAGCCTTACTTGCTAACTCAATCGTGCGGGTAATTTTCCACTGCTGGGCGATCGATAACACGTTATTCACAGTCCAGTACAACACCAAGCCAGCAGGAAAGAACAAAAACATTGCGGTAAAGACGATAGGCATCATCAGCATCACCTTTGCCTGTAAAGGATCCGGAGGCGCAGGATTCAGCTTTGTCTGAATAAACATCGACACACCCATGAGTAAAGGCAAAATATAGTAAGGGTCCTTTGCTGACAAATCTTGAATCCAACCAATCCAGGGCGCATTACGCATTTCAACCGTACCCAGCAACACCCAATACAAAGCGATAAACACGGGGATTTGGATTAACACTGGCAAGCAACCACCCAAAGGATTGATATTCTCTTTTTTGTAGAGCGCCATCATTTCCTGATTCAACCGCATCCTGTCGTCCGCATAAGTTTCTTTCAGCTTGACCAACTTAGGCGTAACCAAGCGCATCTTGGCCATAGACTTATAGCTCGCTGCAGACAGGGGGAAAAATGCAAGCTTGATCAAGACCGTCAGCAAAATAATAGCCCAACCCCAATTCCCTACCAAACCATGAATTACACTCAACACCCAAAATAATGGTGCTGCGATCACCGTTAGCCAACCATAATCCACAACGAGATCCAATCCGGGCGCAATGAGTTTTAGATTTTTAATTTCTTGTGGCCCGGCATAAAGGGAAATAGCGCTTTTTCCATCAGCACTCGTAGGTAGAATAACCCCTACAGAATAAAGATTATTATCCAGCGCACGCATATAAAACTCACGCGCAACAGTTCCCGGAGGAAGCCAGGCAGCAACAAAATAATGCTGAATCATTGCTAGCCAGCCGTTATCTGCCTTGGAAACAAATTTTGCTTCGTTATCTTTGATTTTTTCGAAAGTAACTTTTTGAAACTTCTCTGCATCTGTATATACCGCAGGACCGGTAAAACTTGATGAGCCCACCATCATCGGATTGCTTTGCTCTTCAACCGACTTACCATCCCGCGTAAACTGATAATAAGCAAACCCAGCCTTGGGCAAACCTGTGTGCTGAATATCAATCTGGTAGCTGCCGCGATGAAAAATGTAAGTCTTTACTATCGTCCCACCTGTTGGTAAGTCAGAAGATAACTGAACAACTAATTCATTTTTATCAGTTGGCAAAGTAAACGATGTACTTACAACACGCCACAAACTGCGGTGATTGGGGAGACCTTCACCAATCAAGCCGGATTGCGCCATATAGGTATGCCGACCCTGTTCCTCAAACAAGGTAAATGCGCGCTTTTTGTCGGCAGAAGAATGGTGCTTCTTTAAATCTAGCTGAACAATATCTCCACCCAACGTTGAAATCTCAACAACCAACAAATCCGTTTCAACTTTAATCGTTTGTGGTTTAACCGCTGGATTCACAGGTGTTGCATTGCCATTAGAAGTGACTACAGGCAAACCTGGCGCAGAGGGATTGTGCACACCCGCCAGACTTGGCATACTGGGTTGCGGTGTATCACCTATTTGCTTTACCGCACTAGCTAACTGAGTAGCAGGGGCGTTATGTTTTTGCCAACCATCCCAAAGCATCACCAGAGAAAAACTAAACACCAGGAGCAAAATCAATCGTCGGTTATCCATAACATTCTCAGCTAAAAAACATAAAACAAATTAAGACTTAAGGGACAGGATCATAACCACCAGGATGCCAGGGATGGCAACGACACACCCGGCGCACTGTCAACCAGATACCAATGAGTAAGCCTTTTTTTTGAAGGGCGGCAATGGCGTAATGAGAACAACTCGGCTCGAAACGACAATGCTTACCAAGAAGCGGACTTATCGTCCACTGATAAAGATGAACAAAAAACAGAAAAAACCTAACCAACCAAGTACTCATGACGAGACCAACTGATCAAATAACGCATTAATCTGCATTCTCCAACCCCGATGCAGCAAACTTTTTTGAATAGGATGACCTTTTCCATCACCCAACTCCCCTAAAGGGGCAATAACGCGCAAAACAAGGTCGCCACGAGGCAAACTAGCTGCCATTAAACGAAAAGCTTCACGCCCCTGTCGTTTAATGGCATTTCTTTCAGTTGCACGCTTAACCAGTTTTTTAGGAACAACAATTCCCATCCGAGGAAAAATAACATCCTCACGCGAGCAAAAATGTAATACAAACCCCGTTCCCCTTTCACCACGAAACATTTTTCGCGCTGAAAAAACACGCGCAAACTCTTGCGGACGATGTAAGCGTTGACTAGAACGAAAGCAGTAAGGTGTGCGAGAAATCAAACAGCTAAACTATGACGACCTTTAGCGCGACGCGCGCGAATAACAGCACGGCCACCACGGGTGCGCATCCGAACAAGAAAACCATGGGTACGCTTACGGCGAACAACGGAGGGCTGGTAAGTACGCTTCATAATATAAAACTCCGAACAAATAAAAACCAGTAATTTTAACATCTTATCGGTGCTTTGTCAAGTAAATCAAGGAATTCAGCCGTTAACTATCTGTGGATAACTCTAATCAAAACAGCTACAATTCGCCGTCAAATTGTGTTTTTCAAAAACCTTTTATTGTTTTATTAGGCTAACTTAACCGCACTACCTCATATTCACAGCCTCTTATTTATTGTTTCTATTTTTCTTTCAATATCAATGCGTGATTTTTGGGCTACTTGCTTAAATTGGTTCGAACAAGAGCTACCCACACAACAATTCAATACATGGATTAAAGGCTTGCGCCTTGAAGTTAGTGGTGCTGAAAGTAAAAAATTCCATTTAATCGCCCCAAACCGTTTTATTTTGCAATGGGTTCGTGAGCGTTATTTAGCCCAGATTGAAGCATTAGGGAACGAATTTTTCTCTTACCCCATTAGCGTAGAACTCTCTGTTGAAGATGTCATTCCTTCCATAACTGAGCAAACTAAACCAGAAATAGGAGAGAAAGCCGTTCCACCTTCACAGGAGTTCGGTAAAAAAGATAAATTTATTGAGAATAATTATTCTAAAACTCATTTAAATCAAGATTTTACATTTGAAACATTAGTCACTGGCCGTGCCAACGACCTTGCCCGTGCAGCAGCACACCAAGTTGCCATGAATCCCGGAACATCCTATAACCCACTTTTTATATATGGTGGCGTAGGCTTAGGAAAAACCCATTTAGTTCACGCAATAGGTAACGCGATTTACGCTAGCAATCCAGCTTTAGAAATCCGTTACGTCCATGCTGAAGACTATTTTTCAGATATGGTTCGCGCTTTTCAGCAAAATAGCCGGGATAGTTTCAAGCAGTATTATCGGTCTTTAGATTTATTATTGATCGACGATATTCAGTTTTTTAATCGGAAAGATAGAACTCAAGAAGAATTTTTCTATGCTTTTAATGCCTTAATTGAAGCAAAAAAGCAAATTATCATCACATCAGATACTTACCCAAAAGATGTTCAGGGTTTAGAAGAACGATTAATATCAAGATTTGACTGGGGTTTAACCGTTACCATTGACCCACCTGAACTTGAAATGCGCATAGCGATTCTCAAGAAAAAAGCAGCGGTCGAGAATATTAATATTTCTGATGATGTTTGTTTTTTAATAGCGAAAAATTTACGCTCAAATGTACGGGAATTAGAAGGTGCTTTAAATAGAGTAATTGCTTATGCGGGATTTCATGGTAAAGAAATTACTTTAGAAGTAGCAAAAGATGCATTAAGAGACATTATTAATTCAACCAATCGGCAGATTTCATTAGACCAAATACAAAAAATAGTATCTGATTTTTATAAAATAAAAGTAACAGAGTTGCATTCTAAAAAAAGAACCCGTGCGATAGCTCGGCCACGGCAAATTGCTATGTGGTTAGCCCGAGAATTAACTGCACATAGCTTGCCTGAAATTGGCGACTTTTTTGGTGGCCGAGATCACACAACAGTAATTCATGCGTGTCGAACAATTAGTGAATCAAAACTGAATAATCAGGAAATCAATAATCATTTACAAGTATTACTACAAACCCTTAAAACCTAAAAAATGACTTAAATTACGTGTGGATACATTGTGCGTAAACTTACTAAAATTAGATTTCATAAAATTAACCCACAAAACTTAACAAAACTATTCGTGGTTTATTAACAACTATTTTTTACCGCTAGAAAACTGAAATAATTCATTATTTTCAACTTATCCACAG
>DIUK01000069.1 GCA_002422995.1 Rhodocyclaceae bacterium UBA6160 | reverse complement strand
GCACTGGATACTTTGCATGCCGTGCTGCCGGTGGCAATGAAGGATATTCGTCAAGGCTTGCTGGAAGTCGAGCTGGCGGGCCGTTTTCAGGTTTTGCCAGGGCAGCCGGTCGTGGTGCTGGATGTGGCGCACAACCCGCAGGCAGCGCGCGTGTTGGCGAAAAATTTGTCGCAGATGGCGTTTCATCCTAAAACGTTTGCCGTGTTTGGCATGATGATGGATAAGGATATTGATGGCGTTGTTGATGCTTTGCGAGATCGTGTGACGCATTGGTTACCCGCATCGCTTGCCGGACGCCGTGCTGCCAGCGCCGACTTTTTAGCTGAGCGTTTGCGCGCCAAGGGGGTAATCGTTGTGAATACCTTCAATTCTGCTGAAGAAGCGCTCCTGGCTGCTCAAGAACAAGCGGTTGAAGGTGATAGAATTCTAGCCTTTGGATCCTTCCTTGTTGTTGCCGCAGCGTTGCAGGCATTAGGGCGGAAAGCCTGATTTTCAGCATAAAGAGAGTACCAGGATGGCGGAAAACGAGACAGTGGCGGACCCCGAACTCCAACGAAAAAAACGCGCTAGGCGTCGTCTTGTGGGCGCGGCCGCGTTAGCTTTACTGGCAATCATTGTTTTGCCTATGGTGATGGACCATGAACCGCGCCCCACCGTGCAGGACATAGAAGTCCAAATTCCGAGTAAAGAGACAGGCAGCGTAGTTGCTAAAATTTTGTCGGATGAACCTGCGGTGCTGCCTTTGCCTGGGACGGTGACTCGCCGCGACAATGCCAAGGCTGAAAAAAATACATCGACAGATAAATCAAGCGATAAAGTAATTGCTGCTGTGCCTGTTGCTGGCGACGTTAGCCCAGTTGAATCTTCCGCTGAGCCAGCGGTCAAGCCGCAAGCGAGCGAAGACCCTGCAAAGCCGTCAGTCGAGAATCAAAAGTGGGTTGTGCAACTGGGGGCGTATAAAGAGGCTGGTAATGTGAAACAGCTTTTATCGAAACTGAAAGAGCTTGGCTTGCCTGCGTACACAGAAAAAATGACTTCAGATCAAGGTCAGCGAACACGAGTACGTGCAGGGCCTTTTGCTAGTCGCGAGTTAGCCGAAAAAGCAGATGCAAAAATCAAGAAAATTGGGGTGGTGGGTAAAGTCACCGCAAAATAAACCATGACGCTATTTGATTACATTGTCATCATTGCGATCACCACCTCGATTGCATTGGGCGTATGGCGTGGCATGGTCAGCGAAGTCTTGGCGCTAATTGCCTGGGTGGTGGCTTTTTTTGTCGCGCGGGCAGAAGCTAACCAGGTAGCGCAGTGGCTGAGCGGGCATATTGCTGAGCCAGGCATGCGCTTGGCTGCTGCCTATGCGATTGTTTTTGTAGGTGTCATATTCACTTTTTCGATTCTCAGTAAAGTTATTTCCATGCTGTTAAGTGCTGTTGGGTTGGGATTGCTGGATCGTTTTTTGGGGGCGGCTTTTGGTGTTTTGCGTGGTGCGATTATCGTCTTGCTGGGGGTGATGGTGGCTGGTATGACGTCCTTGCCAAGAACGCCAGCATGGCAAGCATCCGTGCTGGCTCCTCCGCTTGAAATAGCTGTATTGGCAGCCAGACCGTGGTTACCGGCGGAAGCGGTAAAGCGTATTCGATTTCGATAAAGGAAAACCATGTGCGGAATTCTGGGTGTGGTAGCAACTACGCCAGTGAATCAGTTGTTATATGACGGTTTGCAAGTCTTGCAACACCGTGGGCAGGATGCTGCAGGAATAGCGACTGGTGAGAGTGGTCGCTTTCATATGCATAAAGGCTCTGGCTTGGTGCGTGATGTATTTCGCACCCGAAATATGCGCAACCTGGTGGGCAATTGGGGCATCGGCCATTGTCGCTATCCAACCGCTGGTTCAGCAGATAATGCCGCTGAGGCGCAGCCGTTTTATGTGAACTCACCTTATGGCTTGATGCTTGCCCACAATGGCAATCTCACTAATGCGTTGCAGTTGAAGCAAGACATGTTTTTGCAAGACCTGCGACACATCAACACCAATTCAGACTCCGAAGTACTGCTGAACGTTTTCGCCCACGAGTTGCAAGTCGCCTCTAATGCGCCACAAGTCAATGCGGAAATAATTTTTAAGGCAATCGCGGGTGTGCATCGCCGCGTAAAAGGTGCGTATGCTGTTGTGATTATGATTGCCGGTTACGGCTTGGTGGCTTTTCGCGACCCATTTGGCATACGCCCGCTCGTTATCGGTCGTAATGATACACCGGCAGGCCCTGAGTATTTAGTCGCTTCCGAAAGTGTTGCTATCGACACGCTTGGTTTCAAACTTTTAAGAGATGTTGAGCCAGGCGAGGCAATTTTAATCGACCTCAAAGGTAACTTTTTAAGCCGGCAATGCGCCGAGCGAACTGTGCATGCCCCTTGCATGTTCGAGTTTGTCTACCTTGCCCGGCCTGACTCGGTGATGGATGGTATTTCGGTGTATGAGACGCGTGCTCGCATGGGTGACTATCTTGCTGACAAAATTCGGCGCACCATGCCGCATCTGGAAATTGATGCGGTGATTCCCATTCCTGACTCTAGCCGCCATTCTGCGATGGATTTAGCCGCACGCTTGAACTTGCCATACCGTGAAGGCTTCGTGAAAAATCGTTATATCGGCCGTACATTCATTATGCCGGGGCAGGCAACACGGCGTAAATCTGTGCGTCAGAAACTCAATGCGATTGCTCAGGAATTCAAAGGCCGCAATGTGTTATTGGTTGATGATTCAATCGTGCGAGGTACGACGAGTCGAGAAATCATCATGATGGCTCGCGAAGCAGGGGCGAAAAAAGTTTACTTTGCTTCAGCATCGCCGCCAGTCAGGTTTGCCAATGTGTATGGCATTGACATGCCAAGCCGTTCTGAATTGATTGCTTCTTTTCGGTCGGACGAAGAGATTTGCCAGGAGATTGGCGCAGATGCACTGGTGTATCAAGATATTGACGATTTGAAAGCAGCCGTTCAAGCCCTTAATCCCAGTATTACCCAGTTTGAAACATCATGCTTTGATGGTCATTACGTCACAGGCGATGTTACGTCTGCTTATCTGCAGAAGATGGAAAACGAGCGTGATAAGCCCGCAACAAATAATGCGTCGCGCTTGGACTCGGAAGATTGCGCTGAAGACAATGAGCCATTTGAGCAGGAACATGATTCACAACTTGACCTTAATTTAAGTCACGGATAACACGCCGAAACATTTTTACGCCGAAGACTTTTACATCCCTATTGCATTGAGATTGACTGATGACCGACCCGTTAACTTCATTTGTCCCACCAGACCAGAATTGGACGCTGGAAACGCTGGCTGTTCGTGCCGGGCAGACGCGTAGCCAATTCAATGAGCATTCTGAAGCGCTTTATTTAACATCCAGTTTTGTGTTTGATAGCGCTGCCCAAGCGGCCGCGCGTTTCTCTGGTGCAGAAGAGGGCATGGTCTATGCTCGGTTTACCAATCCCACTGTGACCATGATGCAAACGCGGCTGGCTGCTCTGGAGGGCGCTGAGGCTTGTGTTGCTACAGCCAGTGGCATGGCGGCGATCATGGCCACAGTGATGGCCTTGATGAGTGCAGGAGAGCATATTGTTTCCTCGCGTAGTATTTTTGGTGCAACCCAGCAGTTATTCGGCACGATTTTTTCGCGTTTTGGCATAGAAACCACGTTTGTGGATTCATCCGATAGCGCCGCTTTTGCTGCCGCAATACGCCCTAATACGCGCTTGCTGTTTATTGAAACACCTTCGAATCCCCTGACAGAAGTGCTCGATATCGCTGCCTTGGCGTCTGTTGCACATGCTGCAGGCGTGTTGCTGGTCGTTGATAATTGCTTTTGTACTCCGGCATTGCAACTGCCTTTGCAGCTTGGTGCGGATTTGGTTATTCATTCCGCTACCAAATATCTCGATGGGCAGGGGCGCGTTTTGGGCGGCGCAGTGTGCGGCCCCAAGGTGTTGACGGATGAAGTATTCAAGTTTTTGCGTACCGCTGGACCGACGATTTCGCCTTTCAATGCCTGGATTATTCTCAAGGGCATGGAAACCTTGTCGCTACGCATGCATCAGCAGTCTGCCAACGCGCTGGCCTTAGCGCAATGGCTGGAGAAGCAACCCCAAGTGGCGCGTGTTTACTATCCTGGCCTGGCGTCGCATCCGCAACATGCCTTAGCGATGAAGCAGCAAGCCAGTGGCGGTGCGATTGTGGCGTTTGAAGTCAAGGGTGAGCGCGATGCTGCATGGCGTGTTGTTGATCACTGTTGTTTGTTATCAATCACCGCTAATCTGGGGGATACCAAAACCACCATTACGCATCCAGCCTCGACCACACATGGCCGCATTTCGCCAGAAGCGCGTGCTGCGTCTGGCATCAAGGAAGGTTTGCTGCGGATTGCCGTTGGGTTAGAGAGCCCGTGTGATCTCGAAGCGGATATTGCACGCGGGTTGAGCGCTTAAAACGCAGTTTAGCGGGATAAGTCAATTCGGCGAATATTGCCGGCAGCATCCATTTCAAGCGCGTCACCGCGATGTGTATCCCAATCAGATAGCACCCAGCGTTCGGCTGCACCATCGGCCAGCATAATTTTTTCGTAGCCAGGGCGATGCGTATGGCCGTGGATCAACCTGCGGCAGGTTGAAGCCGCAAATACTTTTTGAACTGTATCTGCGTTGACATCCATGATGTCCTGCGATTTTTCCCGTGTTGCCACTTTGCTTTTTTGTCTTAATGCTACGGCTTGTGCACGGCGCTCGGTCAGTGGCTGAGCAAGAAAGTCAGCTTGCCACGCCGGGTTGCGTACTAGCTGACGAAAGCTCTGATAATCCGTGTCATCCGTACACAATGTATCGCCATGCATAATAATGACCGCCGTTTCCCTGAGGGGCTTTTCAGAAACCGGCGCAAGATTTTGCGGCGTATCGCCAGCGCCGACTTTTTCAATATCCGATAAACGTTGCATGCCCGAGGCACGCGCAAAAGCATCACCGATTAAAAAGTCACGATTGCCGGCGATAAAAAAAACTTGGGTGCCTTGTTCATGTAACCGGCGGAGTAGTTCGCAGACTTCGGCATGCAAAGGCTGAGCGAGATCATCATCACCAATCCAGGCGTCGAATAAGTCACCCAGAATGAACAAGCTGGAAATTTTTTCTGATGCTGTATTTGCCAGAAAAGTAGCAAAGCGCGCCGTAAGATCAGGGCGCTCGGAAGTTAAATGCAAATCAGAAATAAAGCGGGCAGTGCCGGAAATATTCATGCGCACTGCCCGAGTACTTGAAGATACAAATTGATGCTGTTGAACTTAGATTACTTCTGCACGCTCTATCACGACATCTTCTGTTGGTACGTTTTGGTGAAAGCTCACCGTGCTAGTCGGCACTGCTTTGATTTTATCGACGATGTCCTTGCCTTCAACGACTTGGCCGAAAACGCAGTAACCCCAGCCATCCTGGCAGGTGCCGTAGTTAAGAAAGTCATTGTCAGCGACATTGATAAAAAACTGTGCCGTGGCTGAATGCGGGTCAGAAGTGCGTGCCATGGCGACGGTGTAGCAGTTGTTGCCAAGGCCGTTGTTGGCTTCGTTATCAATCGGCGCGCCAACGGGTTTTTGCTTCATACCGGGTTCAAAACCACCGCCTTGGATCATGAAGCCGGGGATGATGCGGTGGAAAATGGTGTTATCGAATTGCCCCTTTTGGACATAATCAATAAAGTTGGCTACGGTCTTGGGCGCTTTTTCGGCGTTGAGTTCCAGGGTAATGACGCCATGATTGGTTGTGAGTTTGATCATGATTAAACTTTCAGTGAAGTGAGAAAAAGAAATTGAATCCGCAGAGAGTTACTTTTGAGCAGGCAAAAGTTTGACGGATTGAATCACGATGGGGGTGGTTGGTACATCCTGATGAAAGCCAGCGTTGCCCGTTTTTGTTTTGCCAATTTTTTGGACGACATCAAAGCCCTTGATAACTTTGCCAAAAACGGCGTAGCCCCAACCATCAGGGTTTGGAAAATTTAGCGAATTGTTGGCTTGAAGGTTGATGAAAAATTGTGCCGAAGCTGAGTGAGGATCTCCCGTGCGAGCCATCGCAATCGTACCGGCATCATTTTTCAGACCATTTTTTGCTTCATTCTGAATCGGGTCACGCGTGGTTTTTTCTTGCATGCTGGCAGTCATGCCGCCACCCTGAATCATGAAGCCATCAATCACACGATGAAACACAGTGTCTTTGTAAAAACTGTCTTTTACGTAGCGTAAAAAATTCTCGACAGTCTTGGGTGCTTTTTCGGGATAAAGCTCAATGACAATAGTACCCTGCGAGGTTTTCATCTCAACCTGTGGATTGGCAGCAAACACATTAAGACTGATGAACAGTGTGGCGATAAGGAAAAAGAAACGATGCATAAAGGCTCCAGGTGATAGTGATGAAATTAAAGGTGAGTGAAAAAATTACGGCAAACTGATGGCTGAGACTGCAGTTAACTTGCGCTTTGAACTTTCAACTGTGGGGTCTAGCTGCACGGCTTGGCTGTAGGACTTTTGGGCGAGTAAGGCATAGATATCCCCCAGATTCTCATGGGCTGTTGCGTAGGATGGATGCGTGCGAATCGCCATTTCCAATGCGTGACGGGCATTATCCAATTGGCCTTGTTGGGCGTAAATCACAGCCAGGTTATTGTAGGGCTCGGGCAACTCGGGAAAGTCTTCAGTTAACCCGCGAAACACCGCAATAGCGGCCTCTGGTTGCTTGGCGCCACTTAATGCCAAACCTTTGAGAAATCGAGCGTGGGCATCCATGGGGTCTGCCTCAAGGTAGGGCGCAAGCGCTGCTAATGCTGGCGTATATTGATGTTGGTCAATCAAGTTGGCAACATCATCCAGCGATTGAGCGAGCGCAAAACCGGGAGGTGTGAAAACGCAGGTCAGTATGAATAACAGCGCATAAAGCCGTCGGCAACACACAGTTTTCAGACGGTAAAAGAAGAGTTTAGTCATGTTGTATACTTCTCGCAGTTTCCCACGGGCGCGCGCTCATTGTTGCAAAAAGGGTTTGCTGAATACTCTGAATATTGATTGGCAATGCACTGAAAGCTCACCAAAGATCGAGCTTGAAGCCAAGCGCGTATTTGGTGGTGAATTCTAACAACAAGCACCTTGACTCGACAACCGGGCTTGCATCCGTTCAACCCCTTTGACCATTGCACAAGCAAACACCCATTACCCGATGCTGAAGCTATATAACACCCTCGCGCGCGAAAAACAGACCTTTGTTCCCATTCAGCCCGGCCACGCAAAAATGTATGTGTGCGGCATGACAGTGTATGACTATTGCCACTTGGGCCACGCCCGTGTGATGGTCGTGTTTGATCTGGTCGCGCGCTGGCTGCGCGCCAGTGGCTATCAGCTCACCTATGTGCGCAACATTACGGATATCGACGACAAGATCATTCGCCGCGCGCAGGAAAACAAGGAAACCATCCGCGAGTTGACGAATCGCTTCATCACGGCGATGAATGAGGATGCTGCAGCGCTGGGCGTATTGCCACCGGATGCTGAACCGCGTGCGACAGACTATGTGGTGCAAATGAAAGACATGATTAGCACCCTGGAAAAGAATGGCTACGCCTATGTGGCAGCTAATCGCGATGTTTGCTACTCAGTGCGCAAGTTTGATGGTTACGGCAAGCTGTCCGGTAAATCGCTGGAAGATTTGCGCGCGGGTGAGCGGGTCGATGTGACCGCTGGCAAGCAGGACCCGCTTGATTTCGTGCTCTGGAAACAGGCCAAGGAAGAAGAGCCGGCCGAGGCTAAATGGGAATCTCCCTGGGGCGCTGGTCGACCCGGATGGCATATTGAGTGCTCAGCCATGTCCGCTGAATTGCTCGGGGCGCACTTTGACATTCATGGGGGTGGCCAGGATTTGCAGTTTCCGCATCACGAGAACGAAATTGCGCAATCTGAAGGTGCCTGTGCTGATCAGTCTCATAGGCATTTTGTGAATTACTGGCTGCACAACGGCTTTGTGCGGGTAGATGACGCGAAAATGTCCAAGTCGCTGGGCAATTTTTTCACCATACGCGAAGTCTTGAAAAAGTACGACGCCGAAGTGGTGCGGTTTTTTATTTTGCGTGCCCATTACCGCAGCCCGCTCAATTATTCTGATGTGCATCTGGATGATGCGCGCCACTCGCTCACGCGGCTTTACACCGCATTGAAGGGGCAGCAGGGCGCAGCAGCGGTGGATTGGAACGAAGCCCACGCACAGCGCTTCAAGGCGGCGCTGGATGATGACTTCGGCACACCCGAAGCCATGGCCGTTTTATTTGATCTCGCCACCCGCATCAACCGGGGCGAGGTCGCCTTGGCTGGTCAGCTTCGTGCACTGGGTGGCGTGCTGGGACTTTTGCAGCGCGATGCGCAAGACTTTTTGCAGGCAACGCCATCGGATGGGCTGAGTAACGAGATGATTGAAGAAAAAGTCGGCGCTCGCGCTACGGCGAAAAAAGCCAAAAACTTTGCTGAATCCGACCGTATTCGCGATGAACTTAAAGCCGCTGGCATTATTCTTGAAGACAGCCCGCAAGGGACAACCTGGCGGCGTGCTTGATTGCCATAGTCTTTCGGTAGTTTTTGCATTAAAAGCCGCCCGGCAGCACGGCGGCTTTTTTACTTCATCCTCCGCGCCAGGCACGTATTTCACTCTGGACGCAAGACATGCTAGCCTTCCGGCTATTACATCAACATTCCGCTATGACGCGGTTTGAAAATAAATAGGAGAATTCATGAAGGCATGTTTGCATTTTTTTTCGCGCGCTTGTTTTCCTGTGCTTTGTTTGGGTTTGGTGATCATGATGCAAACATCAACACAGGCAGCAACGGATGCCGATGTGGGCAAAAGCTTTTCACCCTACAGTACTGGCATGCCGACTTTTCCCGGGTTGTCAGCGGGTTTGAAAATCGACAAGGATAATGTAGATCGCTTCAAGGATGCTCTTGATGCCGGCACGTTCATGATGGTGAAAAATGGCTGGTACGAGATAAAAACCGCGCCGACGACCTCCTTTGATGTGGTGCCCAAATATGTTGAAGCCACGCGCGCTAATTTAAACAAGACGCGGCTGGGCGACAAGCCGGGTGAGATCATCGGCTACGCAGGTGGTCGGCCGTTCCCTGAAGAGCCGCAAGAGAGCGACCCGCGTGCGGGTGAAAAAATCGCGTGGAATTTTCGCTATGGCGCTGGCGAGACTTTCACTATTCGCCCCGTGCAATGGAAATACCGTAATTTGATGTCAGGCAAGGTTGAGCGCTCGCTGCTGGTCAATGTGCATGCGCTCAAATTCAAGTATCGGGTTGAAACACCGCCAACGCCGGAGATTCAGCCCAACCCGTCCAATCTGCTCAATGCCACGTATTTAATGGTGAACGAGCCCATGGATTTGAAAAATACCCAGCTCTTGATTCAGCGCTATGACAATGATTTAAAGCTGGATGACGCTTACATGTATTTTGGTTTTCAACGTCGTGTGCGCCGTTTATCCACCGGGCAAACGACCGATGCCTTTTTAGGTTCGGACACCATGATCGAAGATTTTGGTGGCTACAACGCACGCGTGTCGGAAACACAATGGAAGTTTAATGGCACACGCAACATGCTGTTGCCTTTTTATAACCATAATGAGTTGACATTATCGGATGAATATAAAGACCCGACAGGTTTTCGCTATGTTGCTTTTACCGGGCAGGGCGGATGTTTTCCCGATGTGCGCTGGCAGTTGCGCAAAGTGCATGTAGTCACTGGCGTGCCGCTACTCGCCAGCCATCCGGTCAGTCGCCGCGTGTTTTTATTTGATGCGCAAACCAACACCATTGCCGTCTCGCTGATTTACGATCGCAAAGGCGAGTTGTGGAAGGTCGGTCTCTTGGGTAAAACGCATCCGGATTATCAAATGGCCAGCAACAAAGGAGCCGGTGTGCCGATTGATGATTCAGGCACAATGATCGACGTGCAAGCCAAGCGATGTTCAACCGGACAATTCAAAAGTTTTATTGATCCCAAACTTAACCCGCCGAGTTTTTTTCAAGTGCAGCAGTTGCGGTCTGGGGACTAAACCGGCTATGTGCCCAACGTACAGGAGAACGTGATGTCGAAACGCATTACCAGAAAATTTACCTGCGTCGGATGCGCGCTAGCAGTGATTTGGGCACTGCCCGCCTGCGCCTTGCCGCGCGATGAAACGGTGAGCACAGCCGCTGATCAAAGCAGCATTGCGGTGACAATTTATAACGACAATCTGGCTCTCGTAAAAGATGCGCGGCGGGTAAAACTGGCGCATGATTTAAATCAATTGGCCTGGCGTGAAGTGTCTGCCCAGATGCGGCCGGAAACCGCACAACTGCGTAATCTTACACAGCCTGCAGGGTTCCGTTTGCTTGAGCAAAACTTTGATTTTGACCTGCTGACACCGCAAAAATTACTCGAAAAATATGCCGGGCGTGAGGTGATGGTCTTGAAAATGAACCCAGCCACCGGTGCTGAAACCCGTGAATTGGCGACGGTGTTATCCACGCAAAATGGTGTCGTACTAAAGTTTGCTGATCGTATTGAAACGGGCGTCCCCGGCAGGCTGGCTTTTCCTGGTGTGCCTGAAACACTGCGTGATAAACCCACGCTGGTGATTTCCCTGGTAAGCCCGGCACAAGGCCAGCAAAATCTTGAGCTGTCGTATCTGACGGCTGGGTTGTCCTGGCGTGCGGATTACGTTGCCGAGCTTAACGCCGACGACAGCTGGCTGGATTTGAATGGCTGGGTCACTTTAACCAACCAAAGTGGTGCTGCCTACCCGCAAGCAAAATTGCAGTTGGTCGCAGGCGACCTGAATCGCGTGCAAGAAAACCAAGCTAACCCGCGTGCCCTGATGACCATGGCCGCCAAAGTAGCCGATGCAGCAGAGATGCAGCAAGAATCGTTGTTTGAATATCATCTCTACACATTGCAACGGCCTACAACGCTAGCCGAGAATCAAACCAAGCAAGTGGCCTTGATGACAGCCACGCAAGTGCCCACCAAGAAAACCTATTTATTGGAAGGCGCACCCCATTATTATTTTGATTCGGCAGGCAATGGGGGTGATTTAGGTCAAAAATTAAAAGTAGCCGTGTTTGTCGACTTTCACAATAAAGGTGATGGCTTAGGCATTCCGCTACCCAAGGGCATCATTCGGGTTTATAAAAAAGATAGCCAGGGCAACGCGCAATTTGTGGGTGAAGACCGATTGGACCACACCCCAAAAAACGAAACAGTCCGCTTGAAATTAGGCAACGCGTTTGACGTAACCGCGCATAAAAAACAGACATCGTTTCAACGCCTGCCCAACAGCGGCCGCTACACCATCAATACAGAATCTGCATATGAGATTGTTTTGACTAACGCCAAACCAGCGGCTGTTACCGTTACCGTGCGTGAGCCAATGCCCGGCGATTGGACGATGGTGAGTGAATCTCAACCCCACACCAAGCGTGCAGCAGGCGTTGCCGAATGGCAAGTTCGCGTGCCCGCCGAAGGCAAAGCGACCTTGACTT
>DIUK01000097.1 GCA_002422995.1 Rhodocyclaceae bacterium UBA6160 | reverse complement strand
GCATTGGTGACCCGGGGGATTACCACAGCATGATTTTGCATTTGCGCCAAGGCGAAAAAATGGCGCAGCGCGAGATCATTCAGCGCCTGACGGAAATGCAATATGAGCGCAATGAGGTTGATTTTCGGCGAGGCGTTTATCGTGTGCGTGGCGACGTGATTGATATTTTTCCGGCAGAAAACGCCGAGAACGCGATCCGCATTACCTTGTTTGACGACGACATTGAAACCTTGACGCTGTTCGATCCGCTGACCGGGCAGACGAAAAGGAAGCTGCACCGGTTTACCGTGTTCCCGTCCAGCCACTATGTGACGCCCCGCGCGACGGTGCTGCGCGCTGTTGAAGCCATCAAAGCAGAGCTGCGCGAGCGCATGGATTTTTATACCCGGGAGCAGAAGCTGGTGGAATTGCAGCGGATTGAGCAGCGCACGCGGTTTGATCTGGAAATGCTCGATCAGCTTGGTTTTTGCAAAGGCATCGAAAACTACTCGCGCCATTTATCCGGCCGCCAGCCGGGCGAGCCGCCGCCTACCTTGTATGACTATCTGCCAGCCGACGCCATCATGTTTGTGGATGAATCTCATGTGGCCATTCCGCAAGTGGGCAGCATGTATAAAGGCGATAGAGCGCGCAAGGAAAACCTGGTGAATTACGGCTTTCGGCTGCCCTCGGCGATGGATAACCGGCCATTGAAATTTGAAGAATTTGAACGCTTGATGCCGCAAACAGTGTTTGTTTCTGCCACGCCATCAGTGTATGAAGCTGAGCATCAAGGCCAGGTGGTGGAGCAAGTGGTGCGCCCGACCGGGCTGGTGGATCCGCTACTGGAAATTCGTCCGGCGACAACGCAGGTGGATGATTTGCTGGCCGAGATCAAAAAACGCATTGCCGTGGGGGAGCGGGTACTGGTGACAACCTTGACCAAGCGCCTGTCGGAGCAGCTCACCGAATACTTGAAGGACAATGGCATTAAGGTGCGCTATCTGCATTCGGATATTGATACCGTCGAGCGTGTCGAGATCATCCGCGATTTGCGCCTGGGTGTTTTTGATGTGTTGATCGGGATCAACCTGCTGCGGGAAGGCCTGGATATTCCGGAAGTCTCGCTGGTGGCGATCCTGGATGCCGACAAGGAGGGCTTTTTGCGCTCGACGCGTTCGCTGATCCAAACCATAGGCCGCGCGGCGCGGCATATTAATGGCCGGGCGATTTTGTATGCGGATCGCATCACGAATTCGATGCAGGCGGCGATGTCAGAAACCGATCGGCGGCGCAACAAGCAACTCGCGCATAACGCCGCGCATGGCATAACGCCGCAAGGCGTCAATAAAATCATCAAGGATATTATTGAGGGGGCCTATGATGCCGATGCAGCCGTGCTCACGCGGCAGGCCGTGGCTGATGCGGCGCGTTACGAAATGATGAGCGAAAAAGAGTTGGGGCAGCAGATTAAAAAACTGGAGAAAGCCATGCAGGCGCACGCCAAAAATCTGGAGTTTGAAGCCGCCGCCGCTGCGCGCGACGAGTTGTTCCATATCAAGCGCCTGGCCTTTGGCGGTGAGGCGCACGATGCCAAAGGGGCTGAGGATTAAGCTTAAGCATGGCGTACGGCGTTATATTGCAGCCATGGGTGCATCGCCTTGATTTACAATGCTTGGCAATGTATGAACGACAATGAATGACAGACACAGGATGGAGCGGCAATGAGTGATAAATCAAGCAACGATCAAGCAACGACCAAACAACAGGGTGCTCAAACGAACGGTCAGGGCGAACAATTTGACTGGTCAGACTCCTATTTGCTGGGTTACATCCCCATGGATGACACGCATAAGGAATTTGTTGAGCTGGTGAATGCCATGAAGCAGGCTTCAGACGAAACATTCGCAGCGGCCCTGGATGCGTTTGAAAAGCATGCTGTGCGGCATTTCAATGAAGAAAATGCGTGGATGAAAGCCACGGATTTTCCATCCATGGATTGTCATATTGATGAGCATGCCGCTGTCTTGGCCTCCGTGCAGGGCGTGCAAGCAATGGAAATTGAAAAGAAGCTCTCGGTGGGGCGTGGTCTGGTCACTGCGCTGGAAGAGTGGTTCCCCGGACATGCGGATTACCTGGACTCAGCCCTGGCTAAATGGATGGTCAAGCAAAGTTTTGGCGGGGAAAGAGTTGCACCCGTGGTGTTGCGGCGCAATCCCAAAATGAGCGAAACTGAGGTTGTGGTCAAACCCCGTTAAGTCAGATGCTGGCCGTTAAGGAAAGTGCTTTAAAGCATCGACAAGCCGTGTGAGCACGACTTCATGGGGCGGTGAGGGTAACGGCCGCTCGCACAAGCGATTCAAGTTTACGCTGCTCTTGTCCATCGTGCTGCACGGACTGGTGCTGTTGATCCACACCGGCTCACCGAGTGACCGCGCCCAAAAGGCGGCACGGGGTGATGGCGCAGAAACGCGAATTACCGCAAGATTAAAACCTGAAACTACTGATCAGCCAGCGGTTATCACGCCCCCAGCGCCTGCCATATTGCCTGCGCCAAAGCGGCAGCCCTTAAAGCATCAAACGAAGAAGCCGCGACGCCCCAAAGTGATGAGCGTGCCTGCCGAGCTCACGCGGCAACGGACTTGGAGCATTGCTGAGCGCGACGAGATGAATCAGTTTCTGGATGAACTCAAAACGCCGCCGCCCGCACCACCAAGGCCGCCATCAAAAGGCGCGGAACTCTCGCGGCAGGCCTTGGCCAGCGCCAGAGAGGAGGGGCGGCGCCTGGCGCAGCAAGGCGATGTTTCAGGGGTGGAATCGTCGCTTGATAACAAAACTGTCGAGCCCTTTAGCTTGCAGATGTACTTCGACGCTTTCGTGCGCAAGTTGAATCAAAGTTCCGCCTTTGTGAAAAACGACCCGCGTGCGCGCGGCTCGCGCAAAGCCCTGGTGCAGATTGTTTTAAAGCCGGACGGCACATTGAAAAGCTATCGCGTCATCCGCGCGGCCGATCAGCAAGTACAGATTGCCTACATCAAGCAAGTGATCGATTTGGCCTCGCCTTTTTCGGCCTTCCCGCAGGATATCCGCCGCGCGATGGAATCTTTTTCCGTGCTGATCTGCATCTATCCACCGCGCGAAGGCGAGGGTGGCGGCTTTACCCGCAGCTTTGGCAGCCATGATTGTGATTGATTGGCAGGCGAATGGGCAATGTGAAAATGCCGGATGCGAGGTATTGGATGATTGAAATAACCTGATAAAAGTCGGCGCTGGTGATACGGCGCCAAAACAAAAAAGCCCCGGTTTCTCCGAGCCGTTTCCTAAATCTGTTGAAACGATGACAGGGTAGCAGAACAGCAAATTAGGGCCCGCCGGGAACGGAGGGGCTTTGTTGGTCATGCCACTCGGGAAACTCGGGTCGCCTCGAACAATGGCATCTTCGCCCGGGCACTGAGCAGTGCTAACGAGACAACCCGTGGCCCTTCGATCGCATCCGTCGAGGTCGTGGTTCGACCTGTGCGGGCGCTTGAACAGTTAGCGCCGATTTTGTTTCGTTGAAAAGCCTGTTGACGGTGTTTGACAGGTAAGCGTCAAAGCCGGGCTTCCCGAAAGCGTTGTCGAGCGAACTCTTCCTGATGAACCTTTGCATTTGGGCTTTGAATTCCGCTCCTGACGCAATGCTTGGAACCGCTTTGATCGCGTGGTCGAGCAGTTTTTCGTAATTCTGGATGCCGTAATCGTTTAGTTTTGCCTTGACCATATTCGGATCGAGCTTCGCGCCCTGCTCAACCAGCCAAACAATATCCCAAATATCTCGATGCCGGATTTTCGTCGGCGTTGAAATCAGGCTTCCACCTTCTATCTTCGCAATCGAGGTCGGCAACGCGACAACTTTGTCCGCCAAAATTTCCTCGATTGTTTCGGCGATCACAATGACCCTATTCATGCCTTCCACTACTGAATAATTCATCCTCAAAGGAACGGCCTCTCGGGTGTATGCCGGAATATTGGCAATTTCGATCTTGATTTTTTGCCGTGGCACATGGGGTTCACCCGGGCTGGTTTCAATGGAGACCAGCCACTTGTCAACATTGACCAGAGTTGCTTCTTTTGCCGGCTTTGGTTCCTTGACCGAAACCGCCAAGCCGAAACGCCCGCCAATTCGTTTGACAATGCAATCCTTGATCCTTTCCATGCTGGCTGAGGAAAAATCTTTGCCACCGGCGAAATCAAGGTCTTCGCTGAATCGATCCGAGCCGCGGCAAAGCCGCAGGGATGTCCCGCCTTGAAACACCAAGTTCTTGAGCAGCCCCTCTTCATCCAAGGCGTTGAATATCTCGTAGTGCATCAGCTCTTTTTCCACAACCTGCCGCATAGTTGCGAGATCAGTGTTATTCAAGGCAATCTCCACATACTTCTTGAAGTCTTCTTTTTTCATCAGGCCTCCTCCTCTTCCAGCTCTTCGTAATCAATCATGTCGGTGTTGCGACCAATCCTTAGGAGGTCTTGGGCCGCCGCCTGTTTTTTTGCGATGCGAAGAGGCCGTCCCTTGACGAAAATGGTTCTATTCAGAACATCCGGAACGCTTCTCTTGGTATGGGTGAACTCGATGACTCCGTATGGCGTCTCATGCAGCCCGCTGCTGCCTGTCGTCATCACCGTCAGGCGGCTCATGGGAATTTGCGAGATAACACCATATTCGGAAAGCATGCTCTCCAGGCTGATGTAGCAAATCTTTCCCGGGCGCAAGGCTTTGGCGACCTCTTCGATGAGACGTCCGGCGTTGCGCGATGCCGCGGAAGAATTTACATAAATTCCTCTGGCAGCCTTGTCGAGAATCCCGTCCTTGACCATCCGCTGCAGCGATTTTTCCATTGCCTTTTCGTCTTCATCGGGGAAAAGCTTCTCAATGTCTCTTTTTGAAAGAACGAAAACATTTCTGCGTTCCAGGTCTTCTAGTCGTTTGAGCAAATCCATGCGGTTCATATGTCAACCTAAACCCGATAAATTTGTAGGGTTTCAATTGACTAATTATCGACTGTCTCTTGTCTTAAGTCAATAGGTATCCACAAAACCTACATGGACATCGGGTTTACAAAGACTTGCCTCATGGTTGGCTGCCCCCTCTCGTGCTACTCGGGGCTGCCCGAATTCTTCTGGCAGTTGATTGGGATGCAGCCAGCCTCGAAGAAATACGAAGATTTCCGGCACGTCCGGAAGTGTGTTGATGAAAACACTGAAAGCGGCATCGGTTTCAGCTCCGAGGCCGGGTTCAGTGTCTGGATTTGCTGGGAAAGAAATCTTTTCCACTGGATTTTTTGCCAAAACAATGAGGCACAGAGCCTGGTTTGAGCCCTGCATCTCATTGTTTCAACAGATTTAGGAAACGGCTTGCGGTTTCCCGGGGCTTTTTTGTTGGTTGCGATGCTGCTTACACCGTCACCGTATCCGCCACTTCGCTGAATTCCTTGATCTGGTCAAAGTTCATGTAGCGATACACATCCGCTGCTTTGGCATTGACTACTTTCACTTGTTCCAGATATTCCGCCATGGTGGGGATTTTGCCCATCAGTGCGGCGACGGCGGCGAGTTCTGCCGAGCTCAGGTACACGCGGGTGTCGATGCCCAGGCGGTTGGGGAAGTTG
>DIUK01000066.1 GCA_002422995.1 Rhodocyclaceae bacterium UBA6160 | reverse complement strand
GCTCGCGCAGCAACAGCGCGCCGACAAACACCATCACCCCGGCCATGGGCACAAAGCCGCGGCGAAAACTCGCCATATCACTCAATTTGCGCGTGGTGTAGTCCGCCGCATACAGCACAGCAAAAAGCTTCATGAATTCGGACGGTTGCAGGTTGATCGGGCCAAAGCCGATCCAGCGCTGCGCCCCATTGACCGAGCGCCCAAGATGCGGGATCAACACCACGATCAACATCACAAATCCCACCACGAATAGCGCCATCGAAACCTGCTGCCACAAACGCAAGGGCACCTGAAAGGCTGCCGCCCCCATAGCCAAACCCAACGCAACATAAATGCCGTGACGAAACAAGAAATAAGTGGACTGATGCCCTGTAAAACGGCTGCCTTCCGCCATGGCGATGGATGAGGAATACACCATCACCAGACCAAAAAAGAGCAACCCTAACGCTGGCCACAGCAAGAGCGGATCGATCTCCTGCTGATTTGCTTGCGCCACGCGGCTCCAGTTATTCATGCGACTGCCCCACGCGCAACTCAAGCCATGCGTTGACTGCCGCAATAAAAACTTCAGCGCGATGCTGATAGTCGCGAAACATATCGAAGCTGGCGCAAGCGGGCGAAAGCAAAACGGCATCCCCGCCTTCTGCCAAAACCCCGGCTTTAGCGACGGCATCGTTCATGTCTTGTGCAAAAACCAAAAGCACGCCACCCGTCTTTAACGCGTTACCCATAACAACGCGATCACGTCCGATCAAAATTACCGCGCGTGCGTGTTCCGCTACGGCAGGCGCCAACGGCGAGAAGTCCTGCCCCTTGCCATCGCCACCTGCAATCAACACGATTTTTCGTTTTGCTTGCCCCCCGCCCAAACCATTCAATGCCGCCACGGTCGCCCCGACATTCGTGCCTTTGGAGTCGTCATACCAGGTGACCTTGTTTTGTTCAGCGATTTTTTCCACGCGATGCGGCAAGCCGGTAAAGCTTTTCACGGCAGGCAGCAAATCCACCACGTCATAACCCAAACCAACGCACAAAGCCAAGGCCGCCAGGACGTTCGCCGCATTGTGCAAACCCGACATGGGCAGCTCTGCCACCGGCAATAACAACTGCTGGCCTTGCGCCAAATACACACCTGCGGGCGTTGCAAGCAAACCAAAATCTTCGTTCGACCCGGGGGCATCCAAACCGAAACTGATGGTTCGCAACGATTTTTTCTGCGCAACCATGCTTGCCACCCGGGCATCCTGACGATTGATCACCGCCACGCCTGCGCCAGAAAAAATCTGCGCCTTGACAGCCGCATACGCGGCCAGATCAGCATAACGATCCAAATGATCGTCTGAAATGTTCAACACCGTCGCCGCTGTAGCGTTCAGCGAAGTCGTGGTTTCCAACTGAAAGCTGGAGAGCTCCAGCACCCACACCGCCGGCAAGTCATTTTGCGCGACCGCCTCGTTTAACGCTGTTAATGCCGCCGGCGAAATATTGCCAGCAACACCAACTTTTAACCCCAGGCTGCGCAGCAGATGTCCAGTTAGCGCCGTCGTCGTGGTCTTGCCGTTGGTGCCCGTAATCGCCACAACCGGCGCGTTATTCAATTCCCGCAGGGCCCGGGCAAACAGTTCAATCTCGCCCACCACTTCAATGCCTTTTGCATGCGCCGTTTTCAATATCGACAGATCACTGGGCAAACCAGGCGAGAGCACCACGAGATCAACACCATCGAGCAAACTGTCCGCAAACGTACCGGCCAAAAAGTCGGCGCTGGCAACACGGCGTTGCAGCGCTTCCAGATACGGCGGATTCACCCGCGTATCGGCCACGCGCACACGTGCACCGGCCTGCCCGCACCAGCATGCCGAGGCAAAGCCCGACTCACCAAGGCCAAGGACAAGAACCGTTTTTCCGTGTAAAGCGCGCATGGTTTTTGAATAGTTTTTTAACGGATTTTCAACGTAGAAAGGCCAACCAGCACTAGCAGGATGGTAATAATCCAAAACCTCACCACCACTTGCGTTTCCTTCCAGCCGGTTTGCTCAAAATGATGATGCAGTGGCGCCATGCGCAAAATGCGCCGCCCTTCGCCATATTTCTTTTTGGTGTATTTGAAGTAACTCACCTGCGCCATGACCGAAAGCGTTTCTGCCACAAACACGCCGCCCATGATGAACAGCACAATTTCCTGCCGCGCAATCACCGCCACCGTGCCCAGCGCCGCGCCGAGCGCCAGGGCCCCTACGTCGCCCATGAAAACTTCTGCCGGATACGCGTTAAACCATAAAAAGCCCAAGCCCGCACCCGCCAATGCCGCACAGAAGACAGTCAGCTCGCCCGCGCCCGGCACATGCGGCAGCAACAGGTACTTGGCAAACACCGCATTACCCGCTACATAGGTAAACAGCCCCAAAGCAGCGCCGACTAATACTGTGGGCATAATCGCCAAACCATCCAGGCCATCGGTCAAATTCACCGCATTGCTTGTGCCCACAATGACCAAATAAGTCAGCGTAATAAAGCCCAGCATGCCCAGCGGGTAACTCACGCTTTTGAAAAACGGCACAATCAGCGCCGTCTGCAAGGGCACGGCCTCGCTGAACCCGCTACTCACCCAGTGCATGAAAAGCCGCAATACTTGCTCGTTGTTCGGCGCAGAAATGGAAAAAGAGATGTACACCGCAGCAATCAAGCCCACCATGGTTTGCCAGAAAAATTTGGCGCGGGCAGACAAGCCTTTCGGATTGCGATACACCACCTTGCGCCAATCATCCACCCAGCCTACAGCGCCAAAACCGAAGGTAACAATCAGCACCACCCAAATAAAACGATTGGATAAATCCGCCCACAGCAAGGTGGATACGCCCAGTGAGAGCAGAATCAATGCCCCGCCCATGGTGGGCGTGCCGGATTTGATCAAGTGTGTTTGCGGGCCATCCGTGCGCACGGACTGGCCGATTTTTTTCGCCGCCAGCCAACGGATCAAAGCCGGGCCAAATATGAAGGCAATGGCCAGCGCCGTCATCGTCGCCAGCACGGCACGCAAGGTAATGTAATTGAAGACACCGAAACCGCGATAGTCGCGTGCCAACCATTGCGCAAGCTCAAGCAGCATGGATATCTCCCCAATGAGTCCGGCTGAAAATAGAAAAAATAATTTTTGACATGATTTACTTATCGCCAGCTTGATTCACTGGTGCAGAAATCGCATCCACCACGCGTTCCATGCGCATGAAGCGCGAACCCTTGACTAACACCGTGGTCTGCTCATTCAGTTCTGCACGCAAGGTTTTAATCAGTGCTTCCAGGCTGGAAAAATGCTCGCCACCACTATCAAAGTTATGCGCTGCTGCTGCAGAAAATTCGCCAATACACAACAAGCGGTCAATGCCATGACTCTTGGCGTAACCGCCGACTTCATCATGAAACTGCGCAACCGCTTCGCCCACTTCGCCCATATCACCCATGACAAAAATACGTCGCCCGGGAATCCCCGCTAACACATCAATCGCCGCACGCATGGAATCAGGATTGGCGTTATAGGTATCGTCAATCACTCGCGCACCGTTCAATCCGGCGCACAGTTGCAAACGCCCCTTCACTCCACGGAAACCAGACAGTCCGTCTTCCACCGCATTCAAACTCACGCCTGTTGCCAGGGTGGCTGCGGCAGCGGCACAGGCATTCATGGCGTTATGCGCGCCGGGCACTTGCAATTGAATATCAACAGAACCCCAAGGCGTATGCAAATGCATCATGCCGCCCAGCCCATGCGCCATAAATTCTCCCTGCACATCGGCCACCTGCTTCATCCCAAAGGTAAGTCGCCGGGTTTTACCCGCCAGGTTTTGCCAGAGCTCGGCATGCGCATCATCGGCATTGAATACCGCAATCCCTTTTTCATCCAGCCCGGCAAAAATCTCCCCCTTGGCCAGCGCTACATTTTGAATTGAACCCAATCCGGCCAAATGCGCCCGATGCGCATTCGTTACCATCGCCACCGTCGGTCGGGTCAGACGCGTCAAGTAATCAATTTCACCGACATGATTCATGCCCATTTCAATCACGGCTGCGCTGTGCGTTGAACGAAGTTTCAACAAAGTGAGCGGCAAGCCAATGTCGTTATTGAAGTTACCTTCCGTAGCCAGCACAGCCGCTTCGTTGCCATGCCCGTCCAATGCAGCTTGTGCGCGCAAAATAGCGGCACACATTTCTTTCACTGTCGTTTTGCCATTGCTCCCTGTCACGCCAATCAATGGCAAGGAAAACTGTGCCCGCCATGCCGCAGCCAATGCGCCCAAACCCAGCCGCGTATCCGCTACGACAATGAGTGGCAAATCCGGATTCTTGATGGCAAAAGATTCACTCACCATTGCCCCAGCAGCGCCCTGGCGAATCACATCCGTCACAAACGCATGGCCATCAAAATGCGCTCCTTTGATGGCCACAAACAGATCGCCTGCGGCAATGGAACGTGAATCTGTCGTGACTGCATTAAAAACATTGTCAGCACCTTGCCATTGCGCATGAATGGCTTTTGCAGCGGCTTGCAGCGTCATCATTTTCTTACCCTCCCCGAAGGCGCTGGGAATGCCTCACCCTGATCGATCCCTGGCAATTGTTGTATTGACATGCTGTTTTTTACCTCTCTGCCTGCTTGGCGCCGTATCACCAGCGCCGACTTTGCTGCATCCACATCATTAAATGCCTCGCGCACACCAGCAATTTCCTGGTATGCCTCATGCCCCTTACCTGCCAGCACAATGACATCACGCGCATCTGCCTGTGCAATACTTTCTGTAATCGCCAAACCGCGTTGCTCAATCACGGATGCAGGACGCAACATTCCCGCCAAAATGGCTTGAATAATCTGTTGCGGATTTTCATCGCGCGGGTTATCACTCGTGACAATGACACGGTCTGCCAAGCGCTCGGCAATGCTGCCCATGACAGGCCGCTTACCCGCATCACGGTTGCCCCCGCAACCAAACACGCAGACCAATTGCCCACCGCGCACCGTGGCCAGCTCGCGCGAAACAGCCAATATGTTCTCCAGCGCATCGGGTGTGTGTGCGTAATCCACAATCACCAGCGGCTCAGCCTCGCCACCTACCGACTGCATACGACCAGGAGCCGGCTGCAACTGCTTTAAAGCAATGGCAATCCTGTCAAGTGGCTCGCCTTTCGCCACTAATGCAGCAATTACCGCCATCAGGTTGGACGCATTAAACCGGCCAACAACCGGCACAGAAAATAGCTGTCCATTCACTTCAAATGTCAGGCCTGTGGTTGTCATCTGCAAATTACCGGCAACCAATATATCAACAGCCGTTACACCCGGCGCTGCTGATAGCAACGCCGCTTGAACGGCTACGACGTTCGCTGCATTCAAGGTATAGCCAATAACACGCACACCTGGGCGCACCGCCTGAGCAAGCACGGGAGAGAATACATCGTCAAGATTGAGCACAGCAGCACGAATCCATGGATTGGCAAACAGCTGCGTTTTGGCTTCGCCATAGGCATCCATCGTGCCGTGATAATCCAGATGATCGCGCGTGAGATTAGTAAATATTGCTACATCAAAACGCACACCTTGAACACGCCCTTCAGCCAGGCCAATGGATGAAACTTCCATCACGCATGCCGTCGCACCCTGGTGCACAAAACCGCTTAACGCAGTGTGTAATTGCAAGACATCCGGCGTGGTGTATCCCGTCTCTTGCAAATCTCCCATGAAGCCATTGCCCAGCGTACCAACCACTGCACAGCGCTGCCCCATATGCGTTAAGGCTTGCAGCAACCACTGTGAAACCGAGGTTTTGCCATTCGTACCCGTCACACCGGCAAGCCATATTTTTTCTGACGGACGGTCACACAGCTGATGCGCCAATTCGCCAGCCAGTGGGACAAGATTTTCAATGGGCTCGCAAACCACCCCGGCTTTGC
Organism: Rhodocyclaceae bacterium UBA6160; assembly: GCA_002422995.1. Lineage (GTDB taxonomy): Bacteria > Pseudomonadota > Gammaproteobacteria > Burkholderiales > Rhodocyclaceae > Rugosibacter. The sequence goes on along the minus strand of DIUK01000066.1, from coordinate 6,694 downwards.
GCGCATGCGTTAAAACATTTTCAATCAATCGGGCACGGTCCATGTCGCTAGCAGCGTATGGCTCAAACAACACCACCGCCGCGCCGCGCGCTACGGCATCATCGATATAAACCCGGCCATCGGCATAGTGGCCTGGGTAAGCTAAAAATATATCCCCCGTTGTGACGGTACGCGAATCAGTCGTCAACCGGCGAGCTTCAATCCCGCGCACAGCCAGACTTTGCAATAGCGATACTGCTTTTGAGGTTAATGTATCGCTCACATTACCTCCTGCACAGGCTCATTTTTTGCCGCCTGGTTAAGCGGTGTTAGCGGCGCATCCGATGGCACACCAAGTGAGCGCAAACTACCCGCCATCACTTGCGAAAACACCGGCGCTGCGACTTGCCCGCCATAGTACTGCCCGTTCGACGGCTCATCGACCATCACGGCAATCACCAAACGCGGGTTAGACACTGGCGCAAAACCCGCAAATGAAGCAACATATTTATTCGCATACCGACCATCTACCAGCTTGTGCGATGTACCGGTTTTACCTGCCACGCGATAGCCACTGACTTGCGCTCTGGGCGCCGTTCCGCCTGGCAACACCGCCATTTCCAGCATTTTGCGCATCGCCCGTGCGGTATTCGGGGTAAATAATTGCTTGCTCGTTGTCGGCGCGACATCTTGCCGCAGTAGCGATAATGTCGGCAAATCACCATCACGGGCAAACGCTAAATAAGCGCGCGCCAACTGTATCAACGTCACTGAAATGCCATGCCCATAAGACATCGTAGCCTGCTCAATAGGACGCCATCCAGCAGGTGGCCGCAGACGCCCCCCCACCTCGCCCGGAAATCCTAATTGCAACGGCTTGCCAAATCCTGCAGCAGAAAACATCGTCCACATTTCTACAGGCTGCATTGATAACGCAATTTTTGATGACCCAACATTGGATGATTTTTGAATAACCTCTTCAACGGTTAACACCTCATGAGCATGCGAATCCGAAATCGTCGCCGTGCCAATTGTGAGCCTTCCCGGCGCCGTTTGAATCTGCGTATCCGGCTTCACTTTGCCTTTATCCAAAGCCAGTGCAACCGTAAATGGCTTTAAGGTCGAACCCGGCTCAAACCGGTCAGTCAGCGCCCGATTGCGCAGTTGTTCGCCAACCAAACGCACCCGATTATTCGGGTTATAGGTCGGCAGATTCACGAGCGCTAAAACTTCGCCTGTGTGCACATCCAGCACCACCACGCCACCTGCCTTGGCACGATGCTCTTCCAATGCCTGCTTTAAGTGCGTGTATGCCAAGTATTGAATATTCGCATCCAACGCCAAGGCAATATCTTTACCATTCGTCGGCGGCTTCATGCCGCCAACCGATTCAACCACGTTGCCGCGTCGATCTTTTATGACTTTACGACTACCCGCCCGACCAAGCAGCTGCTGATCAAAAGCGAGCTCCACCCCTTCTTGCCCACCCCCTTCAACACCGGTGAAACCCACCATATGAGCCATTACTTCGCTCGCTGGGTAATAACGTCGGTATTCCGTTTTTTCATGAATGCCCGCCAGCTTCATCTCCCGTACCTTTTCTGCCACGGGCGGCGGCAACTGGCGTTTGAGATAAACAAAGTCACGGTTTGCAGCAAGCTTTCGATTCAAATCTTGCACATTCATACCAAGCAACGCCGCTAATTGGCGCGCTTGCTTGGGCTTCAAATCCGCATCTTCCGGAATGGCCCACACGGAACGAACCGGTGTTGAAACAGCGAGAATCGCACCATGACGATCGGTTATTCGCCCACGCGTTGCTGAAACATCCAACACTCGCTCAAAACGCGCACGGCCTTTATCGCCAAGAAATTCATTATTAATGCCTTGCAAGAAAAAAGCGCGCCCAATCAACACAACAAAACCAAACAACAACAAAAACAGCACCAAATGCCGCCGCCAAATGGGCAAAGGCTGCGAGAGTAACGGGCTCTTCGAAAAGCGCACAGACTTCATTCTGCAGCACCCGTTTTTTCAACAGGGCTACCCGGCTTAACCTGCTCCGTAGCAGCCGCTTTTCCTATCACAGCGCTCTCGGGCTGCATCCCTGCCTTTTGCCCAGCCATGGCCTGTTGATTGAGCTGAATATCGCCACTCATCACCTCGCCTGGTGCAGGCCGTCTCATTCCCAGCTTATCTTTTGCCAGTTTTTCCACACGCGCACTAGCTGCCCAGGTACTTTGCTCTAACTGCAGCTGATCCCACTCCACCGCCAAGTCACGCGCGTGCTTGCGCTCGGCTTCTAACGAAACAAACAATTTGCGCGACTGATGATTTGCATTTATGACAGAAAATGCACACAGCACAACAACTAATAACAAGATGAAATTAAGTGGAATACGCATCACTGAAGCACACCGCCTATCACCTCAGCCACTCGCAATACCGCGCTACGCGAGCGAGGATTCCCCTGCACCTCAGCGTCTGACGGAAAAACTGGCTTGCCGATCAAACGTAAAGTCGGCGCTGGCAAGTCGGCGGCACGCACCGGCACGCCCTTGGGCGGCTGCACCGACGTAGCACCCTCGCGCATAAAGCGCTTAACGATGCGGTCTTCCAGCGAATGAAAACTGATTACCGCCAACCGCCCGCCCGGCACCAATCGCCGCGTGCAGCCTGGCAGCGCTAACGCAAGCTCTTCGAGCTCACGGTTAACATAGATTCGCAGCGCCTGGAAAGTACGCGTCGCCGGATGCTGGCCCGGCTCCCGCGTGCGCACGACGCTCGCCACGAGCGTGGCAAGCTCTCTTGTGGTTGTAATATGGCTTTCGCCCCGAGCAGCCACAATCGCCTTTGCAATCGCATGAGCAAACCGTTCTTCACCATAATCTTTNNAGCAAACCGTTCTTCGCCATAATTTTTTATCACCTCCCCTATCTCAGATTGCGATCCCCGCGCCAGAAAATCAGCCACGGTCTCCCCTTGCGTCGTATCCATGCGCATATCCAGCGGCGCATCAAAACGAAAACTCATGCCCCGCTCGGGCGTATCCAGTTGTGGCGACGACACGCCCAAATCGAGCAGCACCCCATCAACCTGCGCGATTTTTAGCTCGTCCAGCACTGATTCAATCTGGCTGAAATGCGCATGCACCAGCGTAAAGCGCGGATCGGTCAGCGCCCGCCCCGCCTCAATCGCCGCCAGATCGCGGTCTAAAGCGATCAGCCGCCCGGCAGCCCCTAACGACTCAAGAATTTTTCGGCTATGCCCGCCACGACCAAAAGTCGCATCAACATAAATACCAGCGGGACGAATCGATAATGCTGCAACCCCTTCGTTGAGCAATACCGTGATGTGGGTGCCTGTGCTCACAATGCAAGGTTTTCAAGACCGGCCGGGAGCAGCTTGTCTCCCAGCGCGAAAATGGCGTCTTGCTGCGCGCGCCAACCAGCGTCCGACCACACCTCAAAATGACTGCCTTGCCCCACCAGCCAGACTTCTTTTTCCAGCCCGGCATATTGGCGCAACGAAGGTGAAATCAGCAAGCGCCCCGCACTATCCAGCGCCACTTCTTCAGCAAAACCCACCAAAAGACGACGCACCATCGCAGACTCAACCTGCAAACTGGGCGCCGCCAGAATTTGCGCCCGGATCGGCTCCCACGCAGGTTGCGGATAGAGCAATAAACAACGGTGCGGATGCGCGGTGAGCACCAGCTTGCCAGCACCCGCCTCAATCAGCGCGTCACGATGCTTCGCTGGCGTAGCCATGCGACCTTTCGCATCGAGATTAAGCGGCGCTGCACCTTGAAACATTCGAACCTCCGTTGAGTGGAAATTAACCATAATTTCCCACTAATCACCACTAATTCCCACTTTAGGCCACTTCTTTTTGCCGGTCAAGAGGAAAAATGATTTTTTTCAGTGACAACAAAGGCTTAGGTCATATTCTTGAGAAATCTTAAAGCTATAAATCTAATAAAAACAAGGCATATGGAGATGAAATCGAAAGTGCTTTATGAAGAAAAAATTCTTGCCGCGCGCTTGCCATCTGCTCCTGATCCAGCTAGTATTACATTCGTAATAACAAACCTTGGAGAGCACCATGAACTTCACCCTGAAACTTACCCAGATTGGCAACTCCGTCGGTGTCATCCTGCCCAAAGAAGCGTTAGCGGCGCTAAAGCTGGAAAAAGGCGACACGATTCATCTTTCCGAGTCGCCCGAAGGTTTTCAGATCACGCCTTACGACCCCACGCTGGCAGATCAACTCAATCTTGGTCGTGACTTCATGCGCGAGTTTCGCGACACCTTCCACGCGCTGGCGAAATGAACGCCATCGCCCGCTGGCTGGACAAGCGCGCACTGCTGTTACTGCACGGAGAAAGTTTAGCCGAACACGGCGGCCTGCCCGGTTTGCGTGATGCCGGACTGCTCGATTCCGCACTAGCCCGCCCTCTCAATCTTGCCGTCTACGGAATGCCTGACCTAGCCGAACTGGCTGCATCCTACGGCGTCGGTCTGGCGAAAAATCATCCCTTCGTCGACGGCAACAAGCGCGCCGCGTTTCTCGCTGTCGGCTTGTTTCTCGGCCTCAATGGTTATCGACTAAACGCCACCCCGCGTGACGCCACGCAAGTCATGCTGCATGTCGCCGCCGGAGAAATTGACGAAGCCGCCTTCGCGGCTTGGCTGCGGATGAATATCGCAGCACGCTAAGTGGTGCCCTATACGGCCACCCTATGGCGTTTATTTCACCAGACAACCCCGCCAGTAACCGGGTTGTCGATGCTGATGTCCAATGGCGAGAACCCGCACTTCACCCGGCAAGGGGCGTAAATCACCATATAAGGAAAGCGGGACAGCAAACACTTGCGAAGACCCGCGCCGCTGACGCAACTAGCGCCACAAGGCGGCCACGCCAGCGGCATGGCACTCACACGCCGCAACAATTGCCGCAGCTCTCTTTTGAAAGCATTACCCAGTTCAGGCGAAATGGCAGCGTAATACTCGGTCGCCTCGCGAATCTCTTCGCGCGCAACCGTCAGATAGACAATTTTCATCGCTCGCGTTCATTGACGATCATCAAGGTCGCCAAAAACCTCCGCCTCGCTCACCGCCAGAATTTCGCCTCGTTTATAGGCGGCCAGACGGTCTTCCGCTTCGTTGGCCCAGGCAGCAGCCATCTCGGGGTCGGGTTTATCAAGCGTGGCCAATATGGTTTCGACCAGTTGCAGACGTTCACTTGGCGACAACTTAGCGGCCAGAGAGGCAAGTTCAACAGTAGATTGAGTCATGACTTCTTCCTTTCCCTTGTTTTTTCTTACGCAGGTTTGCATAGTGAACGAACCTGCGATGCCCAGCATACAGCGCAAACTTATCTTATCCACCGCATAGCGTCCACAGGCGGATCAGCTCAACAAATCAAGACTGCGAAAAACCGGTTGTCTTGCGCGCCTCAATCGCAGGCGATGACACCGCATGAATCTGCCCGGCTTTCATTTCGCGCACTGACTGCAACAGTTCCGCAGCCAAATCACGTTTGGACTCATAGGCGGCCAGTTCGGATTTTGTCAGGGGTTTATTCTTCGATGGCATGGCGGATGTCCTTTTACTTTGCATAACTGTGGTCTTGCATGATTAATTCTGAACAATTCAATGCTCACTAGGTACTTGATATTCCAACTTATTCAACACAAACTGCGCAAATCAAATCACTCCACCCTTATCAAATACTTCACAAATGAACCCGCCACCCCTCTTGTACAAGTATGAAGCACTCTCAACGCAGTCACTTCTCAATCTCAAGCGTCAGGTCATCTACTTTGGCTCACCGCTGAACTTTAATGATCCCTACGACTGCGCTCTCACACCAAATATTGAGACGCCATCTGCCGATGAACTAGAAGCAATACGTCAGTCTTACTTACAGAAGCAATATCTTCCCCCTAAAGCACATGCTGAGTTCAAGTCCTCTACACCTGAAAATCTTCGCGAAATTTTGTTGCGGGCAGCTCACAGTGCCTTCAAAACAGCCGTCGATGATTTTCTCAAGAGCAAAGGTGTTGCTTGCTTCTCTGAGACGAACGACAATTTACTGATGTGGTCCCACTATGGCGGTCGCGGCAAGGGATTCTGTCTAGAGTTCGCCACTTCGGCTGAACCGTTTCAACAGATTCGCGAGGTAAACTATTTACCTACGCTACCAACCCTAAACCTTTCTGCTCTTTTATTTAAAACCGGGGTCGATTACGTCTCCAAGCTCTTTTGCACAAAGTCCGAAGCATGGAAATACGAGCGTGAGTGGCGTGCGATTCATCATGCCGCAGATACGCAGTACATCTATCCAGCGGAGGCGCTTACTGGAGTTTATTTTGGGCCAGACATCGATCAACAATCATTGGAAATCGTATGTCTTATCCTCGCCGGTCAGAACGAGAACGTGAAACTGTGGCGTGGCACCCGAAGCTCAACTGAGTTCCGAGTATCGTTCGAGGAGTTCACGTACACATCTCACCTTGACGGAAAGCGTAAGGGATACATGAAGTAAACCTGTGGTTGAGTTGACTCAATCTTCTCGCCGTCTCGCCAGCGCCGACTTTAGCCCACCCACAACCCCGCCTCCGCCTGTCGCGCGCGGCCGAGGGCTTCCAGGGTTGCCAGGATTTCGGGGAGGGCGGATTTCCATTTGCCCTTGCCGGTGAAGTGGGCGGCGA
>DIUK01000042.1 GCA_002422995.1 Rhodocyclaceae bacterium UBA6160 | reverse complement strand
CGTTCGTTGCCCTTGGCGTATTTTTCGATGAGGACTTCGCCGGATATTTCTTGTGGCAATGGCAGCCCCATTTGCCCGGTGTGTTCGTCACGAGTGGCTTCCTCGGCTGTTACGTGGGTTGTTGTCATGTTTTCTCCCGAAGAAAATAAAAGTGGTGGATTGCCGCAAAGAATACCCCGGCTTTTGAAATCATCAAAGCAAAATATTTTTATTTACATAAAATCAATTGGTTATAAAAAAATCTTGTGAATGACAAGGGGGTACCTACTGCATATAGTGTGCTTTATTTAAAAAATAAAGAAGAAGAAAAACAGAAAGATGCTGATGCTTTTCAACATTTGACTTGAAGGCCATTGGTGTTTGAATCCCTTCTGGCACGTCTGCTATTGCCTTTGGGAGTGTGCCATCAGGTTATGAATCTGTTACGATTCGCAATGTTTTTTTGCATTCCATGGTGCATATCTACTCATGTGCCTAGCCACGCCACTATGAGCATGAAGACCAATCAAATCAGTCAGACGAATAGTCCTTTTGTTGCGCTGGGCAATAGCCACGACACTGGCGAGGTACAGTCCCGAGTGAATGAGATTGTGCTTGACTTTGCCCCGGGTCACGACTTGGCGCACATCAACAATGCATTCACGCTGCTCGACCAGGCTTTTGATGGCAAATTGCCGGGCTACGAAAAACTCAAAACGCCCTATCACAACCGCATGCACACCAATGAGGTGGTGCTATGCTCAGCGCGTATGCTGCATGGCCTGCATCTGGCCGGCAAGGGGCTGGATGACGATCATATCGATGCGGCGTTGCTTGGCGCGCTGATGCATGACGTCGGCTACCTGATGCGGCATGAGGAGGCCAGCGGCACTGGCGCGCAGTTCACCGACACCCATGTTGTACGTGGCGTGGATTTTGTCCGCCAGCAGTTGAGCGGCCTGCCGGCCAATGTCATGGAGGCCATGACCAAGGTCATTCTGCTGACGGATCATCGCAAACCGGCTGACTGGGTCAGCTTTGACAATGTGCAGCAGCGACGCGCGGCGTATGCCACCGCCAGCGCCGATTTGATTGGCCAGATGGCCAACCGCAGTTATCTCGAACGCCTGCTGCTGCTCTACCTTGAATTTGTGGAAGCCCATCTTGGCGGCTTCAGCGATGTCCATGACCTGCTGGAAAAAACCACGGGATTTTATCAGCACACCCAATCGCGTCTGAACCATCAATTGGGTCGGTTATTCCCTGTTTTGGCGCGGCATTTCAGTGTGGAAAGCGGTATGGAACGGAATTTTTATGTGGACTCAATGGAGTCCAATCTTGCATATTTACAGTGCATCGTGCGTGAAGACCGCGCCTGCCGGTTGGATTTGCTCAAGCGTAGCAGCATTCTTAAAGAGGCATCAACAGACACCGTTTGATACCGTAAAAAGTCGGCGCTGATGAAGCAACTGCGCTACAAGGCGGTCGAGCAAAAAACGCTCTCCTCGCCGTAGCGGATGGCGGGACGGCGGACGTAATGATGTGTTATCTTCCAAGCCCCTCTTAGCCGTCACTTTTCATGTCAAGCAAACTCTCGTTGGTCAGTGCGGAACCGGTTGAATCGGATAACGCACCCGACGCTGTTGCAGAGCAGCAACGCAATCCGGCGATAGCGGATTCTTTCCCCGAACCGAGTGCAGCCGCAGTCGAATGGCTGGGTGAATTGGATGGGGTGCCCGATACGCCGCCGCTCCGCCCGCCGAAAGGCAAGGCGCTGCCCCAGCAGCTGGTCTATCTGCTGCGTCAGGGACAGCAGCCGATGCGGCTGCTGCTGGGCAAAAGCCGACAGTTGAAAACCGGTGGCCTGAGCAAGCCGGTGACTTATTACCCGCAAACCTATGACTTGGGCAGCATGCGCAGCCACCGCGATTTCATTAGTGACGACGATGTGGCGCCGTTAAGGCTGTTTGTCGCCTTGCAGGCGGGGACAGCTTATTACTACAGCGAAGCGGTTGAACTGATGGATGAAACAGGTGCATTGCTGTTGCGTCAGGCTTTGCGCACCGGCCGGATGTATCAGGAGGGGTGCATGGAGCAGCCCTTGCAAGAGGGGCCGCAGCGAGCGCTGGCATTGTGTTGGGAGCGTACTGCGGACGGCCTGCAGCAAGTTGGTTTTGATTTGCCGGATGCCCTGCAGGTGATTGCCACGAGCCCGCCTTTTTACTTTGATGCAGGTGCTGGCCTGATAGGCGAGTTGCATTCCGGGCTGCCGGATGATGTACTGAAAAAACTGTTGGCCGCACCGCCTTTGAATGAGGCGGATGCGCCCCTTGTGCGTCAGCAACTCTTGCGCCTGGCGCAGCAAAAGGGCCTGGATCTGCCACTGCCGGAAGCGGCGGAAAGCCTTGCGGCAGGCCAGCCTGCAGCACACCTGACACTGGGCAGCGGGCGCTTTCGCGCGGCATCGAATGGCACAGAGGAGCGGCATGCCATTGCCACCCTGTATTTTGATTATCCGGAAGGGCTGCGCGTCACGGGCAGCGAACATCCCGGGCTCATGATGCGGCGGCGGACGGGCGACGGGCATTGGCAAACACTGCTGCGCGACATGCGTACCGAAAGCGAGGTCTGGCGCCGCATGCAGGCGCTTGGTTTTGAAAGCTATCAGCGGCGCTTGCCGAATTACCGCCGGTTGGATGGCGCGGACGATTGTCTGTTGCCGGAGCAGCGTGATGCGATGGGCTGGATGGCCTTTCTTGAGACGGAGGTAGCGGCGCTTGAGCAATCCGGAATCCGCGTGAGTATCGCCGATGATTTTCCATTCCAGATGGCAGCTGCCGATGAATGGTTTGCCGGGCTTGAGGAAGAGGCGGGTAGCGACTGGTTTACGCTGGACCTGGGCGTCATGATCGGCGGCGAACGGGTGAGCCTGGTGCCACCGCTGTTGCGGCTGCTACGCGAGCAACCCAAGTTGCTGACCGTCGTGCGCGCCCTGGATGACAAGGAAAT
>DIUK01000048.1:205-8261 GCA_002422995.1 Rhodocyclaceae bacterium UBA6160 | reverse complement strand
GCACAGTTGGGTTAATCGCCACATGAATGAATGGCTGGAGGAGGAAAATAATGAAAAAAATTAACTATCAGGAACTCGTTGATTCCGAGCAGGCATTACAAAAACGCAGCATCTTTTGGGATCCAGTGATCTATGAGGAAGAGCTAAAGCAGATTTTTAATCGCTGCTGGCTGTTTCTTGGTCATGAAAGCCAATTGCCCCAAACGGGCGATTTCATCCGCACCTACATGGGTGAAGACGATGTGATCGTAGTCCGCGGCAAAGATAAAGTGATCCGTGCTTTTCTCAATGCCTGCACTCATCGCGGCAACAAGGTCTGCCAGGCAGAAGGAGGTAATACGCGTTCATTTACCTGCTCTTACCATGGCTGGTCTTACAACACGGAAGGCGAGCTCGCCGGCGTTCCACTGGAAAAGGAAATTTACGACAACCTCGACCGCGAGCGTTTTGGTCTGGTTCCCGTGGCACGCGTCGAAAGCTACAAAGGGTTACTGTTCGGCTGCTTTTCTGAAGACGCACCGAGCCTTGTCGAGTATCTAGGTGATATCGCCTGGTATATCGACGTGGTCACTGATAGCGCCAAAGGCGGATTAGAAGTCATCGGTACACCCTACCGGACTGAAATTCCGGGGAACTGGAAACTACCTGTTGAAAATGCGATTGGTGATGGTTACCACGTGGCTTGGGCACATGCAGGCGCGATGAGCGTGGTGGGTGCATTAGGCCATGGTCGTTCAGATAATGTTTTAGGCATCAGCGCAAACAATACAAATGTTGATCAAAGCGGTGCAATTGAAGTGGTAATGAATACGCATACGGTATTGACAACACTCGATGGTCAGTCCGGTTATGCGCTATACGACCACCCCGAACCGGTGCTAGCCCACCTCGAAGAAAATCGTCCTCGCGTGATCGAAAAATTAGGTGAGCTACGCGGCAAACAGCTTTACGGATCGGAGACGCATATTGGGGTGTTTCCTAACCTGCAAATTATTCAGGGGCTGAACTTTATTCGCATCATTCACCCCAAAGGCCCTGGAAAATTTGAAGTATGGACCTATGGCATGTGCGAACGGGAAATGCCAGAAGAAACCAAAGAAGTCATCCACAATCATGTGCGCCAAACCTTTGGCCCGGCTGGCTTGCTGGAAGGAGACGATGGGGATTTTGTAGAAGCCATTAGCCACTCGGCCGCAGGCTATGCCACGCGCCAGATGAAGGGTTTTCTCGGCATGGGCATGGGACGCAAGGTGCCATGGGATGGGCCGGGTGAAGCATCGCCTGGCTTGGTGAATGAGGCCTGCCAGCGCGGATTTTATGACCAGTGGCGGCGCTCCATGGAAGCGACAAATGCTCACGAAATTATCGGGCAGACAGCGCCAGGCGTATTACGGGAGATTCGTCATGGCTAATACTGAACTAAAAACAGCCCCTGCTATTGCAGCGACTAAAGTCAGCTTTGAGCAAGAATGGGCGATCCATCAATTCATCTCCCTGGAAGCCCGTGTGCTAGATGAAGAGCGCTACACCGATTGGCTGGCCTTGCTGACCGAAGACATTCGCTATCAAATTCCCGTACCACTCACCACTTATCGGCGCAACCGCGCAAGCACCACTGCCCTCAAACCGTTATTCATTATTGACGATGGCCTTCCCGGCTTAAAGCAACGTGCAGCTCGCGAAGCCACCGGCTTGGTATGGCTGAATGACCCGGCGACAAGGCATTTGCGCATAATCAATAACATTGAAGTAGAGGTAACCGAGGTACCTGACGAGTTTTTAGTGCGCAGCAAATTTTTGCTTTACCGTGGCCGCCGCGAAAAAGATATCGTTAATCATCCTGGTTGGCGAGAAGACATTCTGCGTCTTACCCCTGAAGGCTTGCGCATCGCCAAACGAACGGTGCACTTGCTTGAGCGCGTGGTAATGGATAAAAATCTGAATATGTTTTTCTGATGAAACATGCACCAAAGCATGGCTAGCAACTTTTAATTAGTTAGCCTTCACTATATAAAAACCATAAAACCGAGAGGATAAAAATGACCAACCGATTTACAGGCCGTTGTGCCATTGTCACCGGCGCAGCTGCGGGCATGGGGCGCGCTGCTGCCATACGCTTGGCTGCTGAAGGAGCTCATGTTTGCTTGATTGACGTTGATCGCGCAGGGCTGGATGAAACACTCAGCACCATTAAAACTGCAGGCGGTGATGCGTATGTTGCGCTTTGTGATGTATCTGACGAACCCAGTGTCAGCGCGGCTGTCAAACTTGCTGAAGAAACCTATGGAGCAGTACGCGTATTGTTCAATAACGCAGGTATCGAATCCGGCGATGGCGTGACTGATTCGCTTGACCTCTCCAGCTGGGAACGCATCCACTCAGTAAATACGCGCGGCCCATTCTTGATGGCTAAATACGCACTACAAAGCATGCTGCGTAGCGGTAAGGGCGGCGTTATCACCACTACATCGTCTATCGGCGGGCTCATTGGCACGCCAGGGCTGCACGCCTACAGCACATCCAAAGGCGCGGTGATCGCGCTGACTCGTTCCTGGGCTGTCACCTATGCTAAACAAGGCATCCGCGCCAACGCCATTTGTCCGGGCCTGGTCATGACCCCCATGGTGGAACGCATCGGCAAAGGATTCATTGACGGGGCTACCGCCATGACCCCGCTGGGCCGTGGCGCAGAACCGTCTGAAATCGCCAACCTGGTCGCGTTTTTATCGTCGGACGAAGCCAGCTTTATCACCGGCGCGATTATTCCAATCGACGGCGGCTACACAGCACAATAAAGCAGTGCATGGCAATGGCGTCTCCTTTGAGGGAGCGTCATTGCCATGAAAAGAAAAGTCGGCGCTGGCAAGACGGCGGAAAAAGGTAAGGCCATCGCAACGGCTACTCGCGCTTTATGAGGAGAGTTTACCTTGAATGCAAAAACAAACATCCCGCCTACCAGCTCAGTGCAGGCAGAAGCATTTAATACCGTTGTCATCGGCGCGGGATTTTCCGGGCTGTATGCGCTGCACCGTCTGCGCGATCAAATGGGCGTCTCGGCCCGCGTTTTTGATATCGCTGGCGATGTCGGCGGCACGTGGTACTGGAACCGCTACCCAGGTGCTCGATGCGATATCGAAAGCATCCACTACTCGTATTCCTTTTCTGAAGCGCTGCAGCAGGAATGGTCATGGAGCGAGCGTTTCGCCGCCCAGCCAGAAATCCTGCGCTACCTCAACCATGTCGCTGACCGCTTTGACTTACGCAAAGACATTCAATTCAACACGCGGATTACTTCGCTCGTTTGGGACGAGAAAAACCAGTTGTGGGAAATCAGCACCAAGGACGGCATCATCGCACGGGCGAAATTCCTGATCGCGGGCACCGGCAATCTTTCCGTTGCAAAAAAACCGGACTTCAAAGGTTTTGAAAATTTCAAAGGTGAAATGTATGCCACGGGTAGCTGGCCGCATAAAGGCGTTGATTTTACCGGCAAGCGTGTCGGCATTATTGGCGCAGGAGCCAGTGGTATCCAGGCTATCACCGAAATTGCCAAAGAAGCAGCCCACCTTACCGTGTTCCAACGCACACCCAACTTTGCCACGCCTATCGGTAATATGCCGATGGATCCTGAAGTCGAAAAACAAGTCAAAACCCACTACAAAGAAATTCGCACCAAATCACGCAACTCTTTTGGCGGCATGCCCTACGATAAAGCCCTGCCCTCCGCTATCGCAGCCTCAGCGGAAGAACGGCGGCGCGTGTATGACGATTGCTATTGGGATGGCGGCTTTCGCATGATTTTCGACAGCTTTCAGGATTTGCTGTTCAACAAGGAATCCAACGACACCGCCGCCGAATATGTCCGCGCCAAAATACGCGAGCGAGTCAAAGACCCCAAGGTGGCCGAAATGCTAACCCCCAAGGGCTACCCTTATGGCACCAAACGCCCGCCACTGGAAACGAAATATTATGAGACTTACAACCGGGATAACGTCACCCTGGTCGACATCAAGGCAACGCCGATTGAGCTGATTACCGGACATGGCATCCGCACCACAACTGATGAGTACGAACTCGATGCGATTGTGCTGGCCATCGGGTTTGATGCCATGACCGGCCCACTACTCAGCATGGGCATTGTCGGTCGCAACGGGCTCACGCTGAACGAAAAATGGGCGGACGGCCCACACACTTATCTAGGCATCACCACACATGGCTTCCCGAATCTGTTTTTTATCACCGGCCCGCAAAGCCCCGGCGTGCTTTACAACATGCCGTTGGCTATCGAAGACCACGTTGAATTCGCAACAGACGCCATTCAATACCTGCGCGATCACGATCTGGATGTGATTGAGCCAACTTTAGAGGCAGAAACCCAATGGGGTGCACTGGTTGATTCGATTGCACAGCAAACACTGCTACCCGGAACCGAATCCTGGTACACCGGCGCAAACATTCCTGGCAAACCCCGTGTCTGCATGATTTATCTCGGTGGCGCACCTTCCTACCGCAAGATTTGCGCTGATGTTGAAAGCAATGGCTACAACGGCTATGCGCTCAGCCGCACTACGACGGCGAGCGCCTAAGCAGACCTGTCACCAGTTACTTGTATTTCCCGAAAACGGTTTTTGCATCTTTGTGCGCCCTATCTAACGTACAAAGCATTGGATCGTCATCGTGAGCAGAAAAAAAATTATCCGCCTGAGCACGCATCACCATTTGAATAGCTGCGGCATCTTCTATGTCATATTTTTCAGTGATCAACGTCGTCACTTCATCTAAAAATTCTTCGTAGTTCATTGTTTATGGTCTTGATTCACTATTTTTATCCACTATTAGCAGCCCTTGGTGCAGTGTAAACATTCCATCTGAAAAAGTCATATCGTTTATTTTTCTGGTAACGAACATGAATCAAGTACCGAAGCCCTGCCATTGAACGCATTAGTTGCGCAGCCAATGGGTTGCTTTATCAAATGACCTAAAAGTACGTTATATTTTTTGCTAAAAACACAAAAAATTACTTCAAGGGGGACGCCAATGGCGAGCAATTTTTTTGCAACTGAAGTCGATGAACTACTTGCTTACCGAGCGATTGAAGAAACTTTGAACCGATTTATCCGCGGTATTGACCGCCAAGACTGGCCACTAGCGCTCTCCACCTATCATGAGGACGCACATGATGAGCATGGTTTTTTCAGCGGCCCAGCTGCGGAATTTATCGAACGTGTTGCCAAAGCGCATGTGCATCAGGAACACTCCATGCACTTTATGTCCAACTTGCTCATTGATTTTCAGTCTCGCCAAGTCGCTATCGCAGAGTCTTACTTTCTCGTATTTCAACGTTTCAGCGCCCGATCGCCTGGCGTTTTAGACGGCAATCACGGTCTGCGAAAATTTGCTACTGCGCGCTATATCGATCGATTCGAAGAGCGCAACGGTAAATGGCGCGTAGCCCACAGAGTTTTGTTACTGGGCGATATGCAAGAAGAACAAATGACCTCAACACTCGATCTACCTACCGGTTTTGTCGCACAAAAACACAGCATGGACGATTATCTCTACCACGCACTCAGCGCCACTTGAAAAGGAATAAACCGTGTTAAGCCGCGAGAATAATCAGTTAATTACCGAAACAGGACGCGATACCCCCTTGGGGCGTTTTATGCGTCAATACTGGATCCCCGTCTTGCGCTCATCACAAGTAAAACCGGGTGCTGCGCCACTACGCGTTACGGTGATGAGCGATCAATACGTTATCTTCCGATCACCCAACGGCGAGGTTGGCGTGATGAATGAGGCGTGCCCGCATCGTGGCGCATCACTCGCGATGGCACGCAACGAAGAAAATGGTTTGCGTTGCGTCTATCACGGCTGGAAAATGAACCCTGCAGGCCAATTAGTTGATGCGCCAACACACCCAGCCGACGCCATATTGCATGACATTAAAACCGGCGCACATCCCGTCCATGAAGGTCAGGGCATTATTTGGGCTTGGTTGGGTGAACGCACAAACAACTCCTCGCCGCCAAAATTTCGTGCGCTGGCATTTACTGACTTGCCAGATAGCCATGTCATCACCGCAACTGCCATCGTTAACTGCAACTGGCTCCATCCACTAGAAACCTTATGGGATGTGTTTCACGCACAGATTTTGCACAACGAAACCAATCGCAACTCAAGTCGGGGTAAAGCCTATTTTTCAAATGCAGGGCGACGCACGGATAGTGGCGTTGAGTTTGATTACCCTGAGATGCATGCGCAATCGACTGACTATGGTTTTTCTTATCAAAACATTGATGCAGCCAAGAAAACACATTTTGAATTTATTTTGCCGTTTATTCAACATCATGCCATCGCCCCCGGCTTGACAGCGGATAAAGGTTTGCAAATCAGCGTCCCCATTGATGATGATCATGCAATGTTGTGGATAATTTTTTATAACCGGCATCATCCATTACAACCTGATGGCTTCGCATTACAAAATCTGGCCAGCATTCCCAATCTTGATAATTTTCTCGAAGAACTGGGTGAGCGCACCGCAGAAAATCGCTGGGGTCAAGATAGAGCCGCTGTTGATCGTGGTGAAAGTTTTGCCGGTTTTGGCAACAAAAAAACCATGCTCATCAATATTTTTGCAGAAGACCTTGCCGTAATTGAAAGCCAAGGTCGCGCTGACCGCTCAAAAGAGTACCTCGCCCCGGTTGATAACGCTCTGGTCAAAGGGCGAAAAACAATTATTGATGCCGTTAAATATTTTGAAAAAGGGCAGCTACCGCTCGGTCGAGATAGTGACTTAACAAACATCGAAGCGGGTTTTGAAGTCGATAGGAAATAGCACTGCATCGAGCCAACCAATCCACACAAGGGGAACAAGTGAATTCAAATACACCATCTTTTCGGCTGCTCACTTATGCTACTCAGGCTACTCAGTCGAAAAATCCGCATGCCAAAACCAAACCGTCTTCTTTACCTGTAGGCGCTGTTTTCATGCACGGACTAGTCTATGACCTGACTGATATTCTTCCAACCAGGCCCACGGTGATGGACGTCCTCAATGATTGGGCAAACACACAGCCCATTCTTGCCGCATTAGCGAACGATAAAACGCAGTTAGCCCAACTGTCCGGCCAACCGCTCGACGCGGTGACCTTTCTCCCGCCCATGCTTTATCCGAATGGAATTTATTGTGCCGGCGCAAACTACACCGACCACCTGGCCGAAATGAGCCAAAAATTTAATCTGCCTCCAGAACCTGATCCGCATGATATCGGCATGCCACCTTGGCTATTTATCCGCACCGCGCGCAATACCATGGTTGGTCATGGCGGAAGCGTCACCATCCCTGCCTATAGCAAGCAATTTGACTGGGAACTGGAAGTTGCTGTCGTTATAGGGCGAAAATGCAAAGATATCGACGTTGCGCATGCCATGGAGTATGTCGCCGGCTACACCATCATCAATGATTTATCCGCACGCGACTTCATGAAACGACCGCACGCCATCCCAGGCTCCGCCATGGAATACGACTGGATAAGCCAAAAAAACTTTGATGGCGCCTGCCCGATTGGCCCATGGATAGTGCCCAGTGCAGATATTGCCGACCCACTGAATCTGGACCTGAAACTCTGGGTGAACGACACGCTCATGCAAGACTCCAACACCGGCAATATGATCTTCAAATACGCAGAGCTTGTCGCCTTTTTATCTCAACGATTCACGCTTTACCCTGGCGATGTCGTAGCCACCGGCACACCCGCTGGTGTCGGCATGCCGCGCGGTATTTTTCTGAAAAAAGGGGATACGGTGTCTATTACCGTTGAGGGTATTGGCGAGCTGACCACATTGATCATTTAACCCAACAAACTGATCTAGCAAAGACCTGCCAAAGTTTGGACACTCAAAATCAATAACGATAAAGTTATTGATTTTTAATAAAAAAGCCAAAAACTACTTAAAACTTAGTAGCTTCTGGCTTTTAATAATTGTTTGGTTGCGGGGATAGGATTTGAACCTATGACCTTCGGGTTATGAGCCCGACGAGCTGCCAGACTGCTCC
>DIUK01000048.1:0-170 GCA_002422995.1 Rhodocyclaceae bacterium UBA6160 | reverse complement strand
GAGGGTTCACTCTCCCCAGGCTCGGATTTTTGCAAACTGCGCTCACTTAACCCGTACCGGGTGGGGTGAGTTGCATGAGTTGGATCAATCAATATCGTTGATTTGATACGACTAAACGATGTCACAAGATGTCACAAGCATCTCGCTCTTCCCGGTCACTGTTCAAGGAG
>DIUK01000016.1:14641-14908 GCA_002422995.1 Rhodocyclaceae bacterium UBA6160 | reverse complement strand
TGGAGGACGCACTT
This sequence comes from Rhodocyclaceae bacterium UBA6160, assembly GCA_002422995.1. Lineage (GTDB taxonomy): Bacteria > Pseudomonadota > Gammaproteobacteria > Burkholderiales > Rhodocyclaceae > Rugosibacter. The sequence continues at coordinate 14,894 of DIUK01000016.1, read as the reverse complement.
TACAGGAGGACCGATAGACTTGCGGATAGGGTGGTGTGGTCAATCTGTTTCATTGGCAGCAAAAGTCAGAGCTTTATGACAAAAATGTCAATCCATTGGACTGAGGTGACGGGATGTGTCACTTTTTCAGCTTCTACCCACCCAAAAACGCTAGAAATTAGTCTTGTACATGGTCAATAGTCTTGGCATGAAATCTGCGTGCATCCGAAAAGTGTTCCGTTGACAGATTTTTTAACCAAAAGGAGTAAGTATG
>DIUK01000016.1:0-14620 GCA_002422995.1 Rhodocyclaceae bacterium UBA6160 | reverse complement strand
ATTACACGGTGAAGGCGAAAGTGTCGGAGGCGGTTGGTATATCCGCACCTCATCGCACAGCCATGGGGCAGGCATGCAGTGAAGCGACGCTTGCCTCTACCACCACTAATGGAACCTTGGGTCTAGTTGGGACAATTTCGAATTCGCAATATGTTAAATCTGTCGCTGTAGCTGGGACTTCTACTACAGCAGGCACAGTCACAATCACAATGAAAGCGATAGGCAGTTCAGTTGCAGATGATGCCACCATCGTATACAGCGGAACCTGTGCCGCGTCTGGTATGACATGGACAATTGGTACATCGACTGTGAATTCAAAATATCTGCCAAAAACCTAATTTATTTGCAGCTGATTCAGAATAAGGGGGCCTTTGCCCCCTTATTTTTTTATTTTAAATTTGGATATGCGGTAATTTTCTTGAGAGACATATGCAACGTTTGAGTCTCAGTTTTTTGTTTCTATGCACGCTCATCGCTGCTTTTCTTGTTTATCAACCTGGTCTAAGTGGTCCCACTGTGTTAGACGATGGCCCCAATATCGTCAACAATGCGAATCTCAGGCTGAACGATCTTTCGCTGCAGAGCCTGCACCAAGCTGCATACTCGAGTCCCGCCGAGGCGTTTCAGCGACCGCTCAGCATGCTGAGTTTTGGGCTGAATTTTTACTTCAATTCCGGCAATTTTGACCCGTTTCCCTTCAAACTGACCAATCTGCTGATTCATCTGCTGAATGGTTTGGCAGTGTTTGCTCTGGTTCGCCTGATTGTCGGCTTTTACCGCAAGCGGTGGCAACCATCGCTGCCTGCCGCCTATCCGCACTGGCTGGCGCTCGCGGTGTCAGCCGCCTGGTTATTGCACCCCCTGAACTTGACCAGTGTGCTCTACTTGGTGCAGCGCATGAACAGTCTGGCGGTGCTGTTCACGCTGGGCGGACTTCTTCTGTATGTTTGGGGGCGCATTCGCGTTTGCAACGGGCAAAGTGGCGGCCTTTGGGCTATCCTGGCCGGCGTCTTCATCTTCACGCCACTGGCCATACTGAGCAAGGAAAACGGCGCCCTGCTGCCCTTCTTTATGCTGGCAGCCGAACTGACGCTTTTTAAATTCGAGACGGCCCAGCCGGTTGCGCGGCGAGTGCTGATTGTTATTTTCTCGGTCTGCACGCTACTGCCGGTGTTGGCCTTTGTCGGTTACGTTGCGATGCACCCTGACTGGTTGCTCGGCGGCTTTGCCAGGCGCGACTTTACTCTGCCAGAGCGCCTGATGACCGAGGCGCGCATAGTCTGGTTTTACCTGCGCCTGATCGTGTTGCCCAGCACCGCCTTGATGGGCCTGTACCACGACGATATTGCCATTTCACACAGCCTGTTTGATCCGATTACGACCTTGCCAGCCATTCTTGGCATTATCGCGCTGCCAGTGGTGGCGTGGTTGGTACGTGGCCGCCAGCCACTGGTCTCTTTTGGCATCCTTTTCTTTCTTGTTGGCCACAGCATGGAGTCAACATTCATCCCCTTGGAACTTGCGCATGAGCACCGCAATTACCTGCCCATGCTCGGTATTGTGCTGGCGTTTTTTCATTTGCTGTTGCAGCCATTTCACGCAACCAGTGCCAGGATACCCCGTCAAACCGTGGCGGTTTTGTTGATTGGCTTGTTTGCAGCCGGCACTTTTACCCGCGCAACAAAATGGGCCAACCCTTTTGATATGGCGGTGGCTGAAATTGATCGTCACCCTGATTCGCCACGAGCCAATATCGAAATGGGCAACATGTTTGCACAATTAAGCACCCCAGATCCAATTTCCACAGAGGAAAACTTTTTGTTTGCTCTAGCATATTACAAGCATGAAGCCAGGCTAAAAAACACCACCGTTCTCGGACTTTTCAACCTTATCGTGCTCAGCATCTCGCGTGAAAAACCTGTTGAAAGAGTTTGGGTGGCGGAACTCACAAGTCGACTCAAACAGCACGCCTTGCCAAGCGGCTTCATAGATCCATTGCTAGCCATTGCCGAATGCCGGACCAAGGAGAATTGTCCTTTATCGACAAAAGAGGTTGAGCAGTTACTTCATGCGCCTTTACAGAATCCGCATATCTTTGGTCATATCAAAGCATTGGCCTACTCGGCCTTGACCCAATATCTGGTGAACGTCGCGCGTGATTACCCTGCGGCCATCGACGCCATCAACCAATCCATCGTGCTCGCGCCGCAGGAACTGGAGCACCGGTTGACTCTGGTTAGGTTTCTGATGGCCCTGCAGCGCCCGGATGAAGCCCGTAAGCAACTCGCGATACTCAAGCAGTTTGATCTTAAAAATACTCGCCAACGCGATATCGCCCTGCTGGAAAAGCAGCTGACCCAGGACCATTGAGCGCACCATCACAAGCCATGCACAATGTGAACATGCTGTCTGTTGTTATCCCCGCCAGAAACGAGGCCACCGGCCTGTCGCAGTTGTTGCCAAGCCTGCGCAAGTTGCTGCCGAGCGCAGAAATCATCGTTGTCAACGACGGTTCCACCGACACCACGCTGGCTGTGTGTGCAGAGTGCCACGTACGCGTCATCACCCACCCCTACCCCAAAGGCAACGGCGCCGCCATCAAGTCAGGGGCGCGCGCGGCACGGGGTGATGTAATTCTTTTCATGGACGCCGACGGACAGCATCAGTCCAAAGACATTCCCGCCCTGCTGCAAAAGTTTGAAGAAGGCTACGACATGGTGGTGGGTGCGCGCCAATCCGGTTCGCAGGCCGGCATGCATCGGGCGGTGGCCAATGATGTGTTCAGCCGCTTTGCCAGCTGGATGGTGATGCAGCCCATTGCCGACCTCACCTCGGGGTTTCGGGTGGTGCGGACGGCCCGCTTCAGGCAGTTTTTGTACCTGCTGCCCAACGGGTTTTCTTACCCCACCACCATCACCATGAGTTTCTTCAGGGCCGGTTACAGCGTGGCCTACGTGCCAATTCATTCGCCGCGCCGCAGCAGTGGCAACAGCCATATTCACCCGCTGCGCGATGGTGTGCGTTTTTTGCTGATCATCATCAAGATCGGCACACTGTTTTCGCCGCAAAGGCTGTTTTTGCCGATCAGCGCCGGGTTTTTTCTGGTCGGTCTGGGTTATTACCTGTTCACCTACCTGACCCAGGGCCGCTTTACCAACATGAGCGCCTTGTTGTTCATCTCGGCGGTGTTCACCTTTTTGATCGGCATTGTTTCCGAGCAAATATCTGCGCTGCATTTCAAAGACATCGATACCAAAGACGTGCAAGGTGACTAGCTTGAACGTCTTGATGAGCAGCACCTCTTACCCGCAACACCTGCAGGACTGGCGCGGCCGCTTTATTGCCAACCTGGCCGCTGCGCTGGCCCGGCGCGACGACGTCACGCTGGCGCTTTGGGCGCCTCCCGGTGACTTGCCCGCCTGTGTTGCCGACGCAGCCACACCTGCGGATGCACTCTGGCTGGCGCGCTTGTCAGCGCAAGGCGGCATGGCGCACCTGCTGCGCACCCGCCGCGCGCTGGCCGCCGGGTCAATCCTGAGCTTGTTAACGCGCCTGGGTCGCGCCTACCGCCGCCAGCGTGCCGACGTGGTGCATGTGAACTGGCTACAAAACGCCTTGCCGCTGTGGGGCACCCGCACGCCGGCCTTGATCACGGTGCTCGGCACCGACTTTGCCCTGCTGCGCCTGCCCGGCATGAAGGCGTTGCTGCGGTCTGTGCTGCGCCAGCGCCGCGCCATTTTGGCACCCAACGCCGCATGGATGCAGCCCGCGTTGGAGCAGGCCTTTGGCGATGTGGCCGAAATCCGCCCGATTGCGTTTGGCGTTGACCAACCCTGGTTTGACGTGGTGCGCCCGGCGCCGGCAGACAACACGCGCCATTGGCTGGCCATTACTCGGCTCACCAAAAACAAGATTGGCGATTTGTTTGGCTGGGGCGAAGGCCTGTTTGGCCAGCAGCGCCAGTTGCACCTGTTTGGCCCGATGCAGGAACAGGTTGACTTGCCCCCATGGGTGCAGTACCACGGCCCGACGCACCCGGCCGAGCTGCTGCAAACCTGGTTTCCGCAGGCCTGCGGCCTGATCACCCTGAGCCGCCACGACGAGGGGCGCCCGCAAGTCATGCTCGAGGCCATGGCCGCCGGGCTGCCGGTGCTGGCCTCTGACTTGCCCGCGCACCGCGACATGGTGCAGCACCGCCAGACCGGCTGGCTGGCCGCCACCCGCGACGAGCTTAGCCAGGGGTTGGCCTGGATGGAAGACCCAGCGCAGAACCAGCAAACCGGGCAAGCGGCCCGCCGCTGGATCAAAGACTCGATTGGCAGCTGGGACGACTGCGCCGGCCGCTACGCCGCCGCGTACCAAAACCTGCTGGAGCCCAAGGCATGAACGGTGATGGAAATACATGGTATTCATTCGGGATAAAGCCGCCTTGTGCCAAAATGTTTTGCCTTTTGCACGAAAGTGAATCCAATGAAAAATACCATTGAAATTGAATGCCCGCCTGAAATACTGATGGGTCTGCATTTGGATGCGCAGCGATTTGCCGAGCTGGTGAAGCTACAGTCAGCGACCGCATTGTTTCGTGATGGCAGGTTGTCGTCGGGCATGGCGGCACGTTGGTGCGGTATGCCGAGGGTGCATTTTTTGTTGCAGGCAATGCAGTCTGGTGCAAAGATGTTGGATAACTCTGACGATGATTTTGTGCGCGAAACGGCATTGCTGTGATGGTTTTTTCAAACACCACGCCGTTCATTTCGCTCAGCAGCGTTCAATTGCTGCATCTATTGCCATCAATTTTCGGTGAGGTGTCGGTGGCTGCATCCGTGGTGGAGGAATGCAGTGAAGGCGGGCGCATCGTGGTGCCAGATTTGACGGGTTTGCCCTGGGTTCGAGTACAAGCTGTTCAAAGTCAACTTCACTTGCCAGCGCTTTTTGAGCTCGACCGTGGTGAACGCGACACGCTTTTGCTGGCGGCCTCTCATACTCAGGCCCTGGTGCTCATGGACGAAAAATTGGGCCGAAATATGGCTGAGTACATGGGGCTACAAGTAACTGGCACCCTGGGTGTATTGGCAAAGGCGCGATCGATGGGATTGATCCCCTCGTTCCTGGAGGCCGCACATGAAATGCGGGTGCAAGGTATCTACTTTCATGAAGCGCTGATTGACCGGATCGCCGCGCGGATTGGCGAAAAATAGATTGCCTTGCATGAACAACGACGGCGTCTTGTTATTGGGCGGCGCTGGCTTCATTGGCAGTGCCTTGGCCAGTCGGCTCAAGCAGGAAAAGGTGCCCGTTCACACTGTGGGCCGCCACAACTTGGTTCAACTTGAACAAATGCTGCCGCAATGCGGCACGGTCGTTCACCTGGCTTCTGCCACCACGCCGGGGTCTTCGGCCCGGCTGCCCGGCCTGGAACTGGGCAACCTGGCCCTGACCCTGCGCCTGCTGGACGCGCTGCGGGCGCAGCCGCACATCCATCTGATCTACTTTTCATCGGGCGGCACCGTTTATGGCAACCCGCAACAGCTGCCGGTGTCAGAAGACAGCCTGATCGCGCCACTGTCAAACTACGGTGCGGGCAAGGCCGCGCAAGAAAGCTTTTGCCAGGCACTGCGCGCCCAGGGCAACGCCGTCACCATCTTGCGCCCGTCAAATGCCTACGGGCCGGGCCAGACGCTAAAACGCGGCTTTGGTCTGGTGCGCACCCTGCTTGAGCACGCCCGCCTGGGCACGGCCGTGGAAATATGGGGCGACGGCGAAACGGTGCGCGACTACATCTACATTGACGACGTTGTCGAAGCCACCCTGCGTTTCATTCAGCAGCCGCAAGACAGCGGCACCTACAACCTGGGCAGCGGCGTGGGCTACAGCGTCAACCAGGTGAGGGAAGTGGTTGAGCAGGTTTGCGGTCGACGGTTGCACGCCACTTACCACCCGGCACGCGGCACGGACGTGCGCAGCGTGGTGCTGCACTGCATGCGCTTGAACGAACGGTTGGGTTGGCAGCCCGGTGTGGGGCTGGCGGACGGGGTGGCACAGACTTGGGCTTGGATCCAACAGGGGTTGTCGAACAATGGCAGCGAGTGAGGCAGGCGTTGCGACGGAGGTGCCGGTATGGGTAGTTTGAAATTCGGCACAAGAACTGGTCAGCCATCATCACAAACTGTCTGTGCCGTCGTCGTGACCTATTTCCCTGACGTGGCATGCGTTGATCGAATACGGCAAGCGCTACAACAGGTCGATAGGCTCGTTGTTGTCGACAACACGCCACCAGACACCAGCACTCTTGCCCTAAAGGCGGCGCTGCAAGCGTTGCCACAGGTCCAGCTCATTGAAAACCAGGCGAACAAGGGCATTGCAGAGGCGCTAAATCAAGGGCTGAAGTTTGCAGCATCAGAAGGATATGAGTGGCTACTCACGCTGGACCAAGATACCCAATGCCACTCAGAGATGGTGAAGGCGCTGGTCAGGCTATCAACAGTCTGCAGCCCCAAACCGCTGGTAATTGGCAGCAATTATTTTGACCCGCAGGCCAAGCGAACCAAGGTGCCTGCAAGTGAATGCGACGATGATTTTCTGGTGCAAAAAACGGTTATCACCTCAGGCAGCTTGATCTACGTCCGCCAAGCATTGTCAATTGGGGGCTTCCGGGCGGACTACTTTATTGACCAGGTGGACCATGAGTTTTGCCTGCGAGCGCGCGCAAACGGCTACGCCGTCATCATCAGCCGCAAGCCACTGATGACGCACAGTGTTGGCAGGCCAGGCGGCGTGAGTCTGCCATTCCTTGGGGTTTTGCCAAATCATCCCCCTGTACGAAAGTACTACATCGCACGCAATACCGTGGTCACGGTTGCAGCTTATTGGCGCAAAGAGCCCGCTTGGTGCCTTCGTAGATTGACACGTTTGTTCTTGGGACTGATAGAGATGGCACTATTGGAAGAGCACCGAGTCCGCAAGGTTCGGGCATTTGCAGGCGGTGTGTTTGACGGTTTGCGCCTTCGCATGGGAGCATGCCAAAGAAAGTCATTGCTTCTGAAGGATCAGACATGATCCGACAGGCCCTTGCCATTCGTGAAAAGCGAGTTGTGTAACGGGCACCATCTTTGCCTTAGCCGACAACATGTGTTTAGTGGCCGAAAATATCAGTCTTAACAGAAGCGGAAAAAGCTTCAAACGAGTGACGTTGCCTAAGGATTTGCCTAGCGCAATTCAATCGTTTCTGACCTTCCTCCGGATTCCGGTATAAGTCACGCAAGTTAGATACATAAGCATTGATATCCTCAAAATTACTGACCGGGAAACCTGACTCGGTCGTAATTAGATCCGAAATTCCTCCGACACTGGAGGCTACGATCGGCAGGGATGCGGCAGTTGCTTCTAGCAATACATTTGGAAGACCATCCCATGCTGATGTGTACAGGAAAGCAAAATACTGTTGCTGGTGTGACGTGAGTGCACTGAAGCCGTCGAAGCCGCCGGCGAGCTTGACGTTGGGCAACGATCGCAATTTTCGTTGCCATTTCTTGCCGTCATCCATAAGTGGTTCACCATAAACATAGAACTTTAATTCCGGCATTTGGGCAGCTATGGCGTAAAGCAGGTCAGGACGTTTCTGGCGATCCAGACGGCTTGCCCATAAGACGCAATTCGAATTTGCGCTGTAGATATCCTCTGCATCACCAACTGGAGAGGGAAAGTAAATTGTCCTGAAAAGATCCATAGGAAGACCAAGTTCCAAGTGGAGCCTTTGCGGATAAATAGTATTGTCTGAAAAAATGCGATCGAGATATTGCAAGGTCTTTGGAAGCGCCGTGCGACCGTAACCACGCGGTACCCCATCGACGGCAAAGTCATCGCAGTAAACTGAGGCAAATATCTTGCTTTTAGCGCGTATCGCGGCACCATACCGCTCAACGGTCAACCATCCTGCAAACGAGTTAATGATATGCAAAGTCTGTGGGGGATGCTGTACCAGCAATCGCCCCAGCACAACACTTCGCTCATGCAGGGACAACTCTTTTGCTAATTTGCCAAAATCCAGAAATGTGACCGATGGCGGCAATTTCTCCTGCCATGGGGAATCTGCAGTTTCCGTGGCGATGACCATGACATCCTTGCCTGCGGTGATCGAAGCCAGGGCTCGTGCCCAGTGGAGTGTTCCGAGATCGGCGCCGCCCCTTTTCAGCCAGGGAACGACAACGATGTGAGCAAAATACCTGTTGACGGTTTTGCTCAGCTGGGCATAGACATGTCCTGGCAGCGAATAGTCAGGTGTGTCTGCACATGCAGCTATTGACCGCCATTGAATGCTGGGGTTAAGTAAGGGCTCAAATTCCGAGAGGGCACGCATTTCATCGAATACCCATTCCGGCAAAGGCTTAGCCCTAGTAGACGGTATGCGAAGATTGATCGTCTGAAGAGGTGCAGCATCGGAGCGGACTCGCCCCGGGAAAAACCGTAGCCCTAAGCGATAGATCAGTGTGATGAGCTTCACCCGTGTTTGGCTTGGCAAGCGCGGAAACAGCTGTGCTGAAAGGAATCGGTAGACACTGAGGGCCACGCCGAACAGAAAATTTTTCACCATGTGTTAATTCTGCTTGTGTGACGCGTCAGGATACAAAGAAAAGAGCCGGGTCGGACGAATGATGCGAAATGCTTCCTTATCGGTAGAGCCGAGTGATCCAACGCGCTTGCGTCGATAGAAGAGGGCCGTTTCGGGGACGATCCGATGCTCTAGCCCGGATGCGACAGTGTCGCAATTCCAGTGCCAGTCCTCAAAGCCAAAACCGCAATCCAAACTATCTTTTGGTACGTATGGGTGATCAAGGAATGTTTGACGGTCAGCGAATGAGCAAGAGCACCAGTAGTTTGTCATCAGCAGGTTCAGTGGGTCGAACTGCTTGCCTCTCTGATCGACCTCGAAATTGTAATTTCGCACTGCATCAAAAGAGATAATGATCTCCGGGTGATAAACATGTTGACGTCCATCCTCCTGATAGCGCAAAAAGGCATTAAGAAGCCACTTTTCGGAGTAGAGGTCATCACCATCAAAGATTGCAAGGCACTGGCCATTGGCTCTAGCAATGGCGTCGTTACGCGAAGCCGATAGATCGCCGTAACAAACTTCAATAATTCGATCTTGCGGCCTCCTCGCCGGATGATTCACGACGTACAGACGCGTGAGATCGTCAGCACAATCTAACATGAATATCGTTTCAACTTCTACACCAATCCTCTCAATCGCCGCGCGAGTGCGAACAATTGAATTGATTGATATTTGGGCCAGTTCGCGTTCACCATGAAAGGTGACGATAGCTGTTAAGTCGGGCTTCTTCATGACGAACTCGACTGACTATGCCTATCAAAGCGTTTCTTCAATGGTTCTAGGAGTCGCGTGAACGAATTCGGTAACAAAATCAGGGAAAGCAGATAAGCGATGCGCAGATATTTGCGAAGAGGGGGAGCCTTTTCCTCGATGGCGCGCTGAAGTCGTCCAGCAGGCGAGCTCTGCAGGCTGGCGAGTTGACTTTCGCTTTGAGTGAGGCATTGCTCAATATCGTTCAAGCGACGCACAGGGGTGTTTTTCGATGGCAAGCCTTTAGTGAGTCCGTGTATGGCGGTGTGGTGGATCGCATCGGCGCAATTTGCGGCGAGATCCAGAATTTCAATTGCCTCCTTGAGACCGAAGGTAAACGGATATTCCAGCGTCCCGTAAATTTCTCGCCAATCACCATGCAGAGCTTTTTCTGTCAATTCAATGCCCTTGACCCAATATGTCCGTGCAGCATCGAGGTTCTGGTCGTAAAAAGAAATCAGACCAGATTGCCAGCAGGCTGAAACGGTCTTGGTTGCAAGCAATGGGCTGTATATCAGTGGATCTCGATTTGCACAGCACTGGAAAGCCTCCAGGGCTTTTACGCGATCCCCAGTGGCATTAAACAGTAGTCCCTTGACGTAGAGATTGGAAACGATCCAGCGCAACTCTTGTGGATGGTCGCCGTTGCCTTCCCGAACATAGCAGTCGATTTCTTCTGCCAGGGTCGAAATGGTTTCGGGCTCTAGGCGCGACTTTGAGGACAGTACTCGATACGCCAGGACACAAAGTGCCGCTCCTTTGTCAACTTTACTGGGGGAGTTCGTAAGTACCTTCTCAGCCATCCGTTCAATCAACTCCTCGTTGGTACAGCGCCAACCGATGGATACCATGCCTTTAACCAGCCAGGGGTTGGCATAGTCGCGCGCAAATGCTGCGATGTTGGGAGGAGCACCGCCCAAATTCAGTGACGTTTCCTGATACTCAACCACCGAGCCTTGGACGGGATCTTTCATCGCCACTACGATCCACCATTCCGCCGGGACGTCTTGCTTAGGAGTCACCACCAAGGGCTGCATGCGTCGAGGATGACTGCTGAGCTTCATGCCACCCCCTGCCGTCTGTGCGAAAGCCGCTTCAACCAGGAATGAGGAAGATATCTCTTCATACAGCCTCCCCCAGTCGTATATCTGAAGATGATGTGGGTTTGGATCTCTGCCGGTTTCATCCACCCACAAGTTAGGTACGCTGACAATGAAGCGACCGCTAGGCCGTAAAACTCGCTTGGCCTCAGCAATCAATTGCTGGGGGTGAGGAACATGCTCCAATGTTTCAAAAGAAACAAAAATGTCGATAGAGTTGTCGGGCAAGAAGTCCAATCTCTGGGCGTCCGCAATGCGAAATGAAAGTCGACCCTCTTTGGCGGCAAAGCTCTGTGAGGCGTAAGCGATACCTTCAGGGTCAAGATCAGCGCCAATGACTTCCGTCGCTGTGCTTTGCAAGGCCAGCAAGTGGCTACCGTAGCCCATGCCACAGGCCGCATCAAGTACCGTGTCCCCATCTCGGATGTAGTTTGCCGCCAACTGGTAACGCGCCATCAGGGCATCCGAACGGCGACCGGATTCGCGTGACATGTCCATGTGCAGATCACGGTGCTCAAGCAGTGCACTTAGCGGATACCGGGTTAGAGCATCGGCGGGGACTTTTTCCAGCGGAATGGTAATGCTGTTGCCTTCCGTTTCCAGCGCATAGTACGGCGTGATCTCGTAATAATGGGGGTGCTTTCGAAAACCAACCGTAAAGGCAGCATCTTCCCACCACTCGCGCTGTTCGATAGTGAGGTGCCAATGGCCATTTCTGTCGGGTCTGGTAGCGACACACAAGAAAAGATTCCGTCGGCAGACTCTGTGCATTTCCACCAAAGCTCGTGCAACATCTTCTGGCGCGAGATGTTCGAGGCAATCTGTGCTTACCAAGGTATCGAAACTACCATCAGGAAATGGCAGAGCAAGTACTGATCCAACATAAAACCGGCCAGGCATGAAACGATTGCAGTGTGCTACAGCATCTGATGAAACGTCCACGCCAATAGCGTCAGCACTTTGCTTGAGTAACTGCCGCACAAGAGTCCCCATACCGCAGCCGACATGAAGGATACGTCCCGTTCCGCAAGCGGACAAGACTTGGTGTGCGAAGGCTAGATCATTCATTTCCATTTTTGTCTGAAACGTCGGATTCGCCACGCTAGGTCATGTTGTGTCTGGATCTGCCATTTGGTCAGTAGTTTGCTCAGATCGAATCTAGTAGGGAATCTGGCCCCGTTCGTTTCAATTAAGGTCTCGTATGCATCTACATAGTGCTTTACCATCGCAGAGTCATTCCAGTACCTTTCCATCCAGACGCGCACCTCCCTCCCTTTGGCTAGGCGAAATTCTGGATCTTTCACCATTGCCTTGATTGCGTCAGGAGCGGCCTCAAGGCAGCAATTAATCCAAGGATTATTGTTTGTGCCAGTGAATTGAGCCAATACATCACGCGTTCGGCCATCTAGATATGCCAGAGTCGGAACCCCCTGTGCCATGCCTTCTAAACTCGAGAGATGAAAGCTTCCAGTAACCAATTCATCGATGGAAATGTCCGCGTGCTGTCGAGCCCCGAGGCATTGGGCGTGGGGGATGTCACGACGGATATCAACTTTTATCTTAGGCAGGGCCTGCGCGAGATGAAGGAGCATTGTGATTGTTTCAGGCGCCCCCTTTGTTGCCCAACGTGCCATAGGATCTGAGAATTCCCAAGCCGAATAATTTGAAGATGGGGCGAAGAATATTGTGATATCAGCGTCGGCGGAGCATTTGACTAAAGGCTTGTACTCTGGATTTTCTAGTGGGACGAGATTTGGTACCAAGCGAGCATTGGGGAAATAGCGCTCGGGGTATTGGGTAATCACAAGTTGAGCAATCGAGGAGTTAATGACGTTTTTGATCTCTGCATGGTTTCCACCCGTGATATGTAAAGGGCTGGAATGAAATTGACGTACACAAATTTTGTTCAATTTCGTGAAGTCGAAATTGAACTGATTGTTGTTTAACTCAAAGTAGTGATGAAAATGCAAGATATCAGCCTGCTCAAGGCAGGAAAGTGCCTCGGCACGATCCCTTTCCCATAGAAGATCATTTTCAAAAGTTCTTGTACCGTAAGCATTAGGATTCAGCACGATTAGCCGAGCACGCCATTGTGTGTGTTTGCATAGGGCTCCAACTATCCGGATTGGGCTTCCTGCAAGTGGGGTGATAGCGATATGTACAGCAAGCATGACTAGACTTTGTCGGAGGGGTCAATGTGCCAGCGTCTAGGAAGAGAAACTGTGCCCACTGCATTTAACCCATTGCTGAAAACTGGTTTTATTCTGAATAGGACCGCTGGCTCCAGAAATCCATATTGATGCTTGTAGTCGATATCAAAGGCTGACACACCAATCAAGTAACGACCTGGTAATAAGAGATTCGGATTAAACTCAACCTTTACGACATGACGTCCGGCAATGGAAGGTAGATCGATCTCGTCAAGAACAGACGTTAATCCAAATATACGTTGACCATCCTGTGTTTTCAAGATTAGACCGATCTGCAATCCATTAAGTAAAACGTTCGCAATGGAATACTCGATTCGAAGAGTGAAACTGACTTTTTCAGGAATGGTTGGAGTCTTATCATTCGTCTCACTTCTTTCAATCTCAATGCCGATCGAGGTAAAACTGAATTCCGGTGACTGTGCGATGACTGACTTATCGTGACTGGCTTGACCATTTGCATCAACAGGGCAAGAATTCTCGTAGGCCTCAATGGCCAAATTGGTTTTTCCATCAATTCGTAGAGATCCATTTTGTAAATAAAAAACGCGCTGACATAGACGGCGTATTTGATATATGTTGTGGGAAACAAACAAGAGCGTAGTCCCATCAGCCACTAGACTCTGTAGCCTATTGAGACACTTTATTTGAAATTCAGAGTCTCCTACAGCAAGTGCTTCATCGACCACGAGGATATCCGGCTCTACGAATATTGCGACGGCAAAGGCCAGTCTCACAAACATTCCACTCGAATAAGTCCGTACCGGTTGATCAATAAAGTCGCCAATATCTGCGAATGCGGCGATATCGTCGAAGAGCAATTCCATTGCCTCCTTCGCGATCCCTATCACTACCCCCTGAAAATACACATTTTCCCGCCCGGTGAATTCCGGGTTAAACCCCGCCCCCAACTCTAGCAGCGCTGAAATTCGTCCATTGACTTCCACTGAACCCGAGGTCGGTTTCAGGATGCCGCAAATCAGTTGCAACAAGGTGCTCTTGCCTGACCCATTGCGCCCGATGATGCCGACGGTCTCCCCCTTTTTGATCTCAAACGACACGTCTCGCAGTGCAGTAAATTCCTTGTGAAACTGCTTCTGCCCAAAAGTCAGCGCCTGTTTGATCCGATCCCCTGGATGCCCAAAAATCCGGTAAGTCTTGGTCAGGTTTTTGACCGAAATGGCCACATCAGAGCGCATCAGCAAATTCCTCGCGGCTGTGCTGAAAGAAGGCGTAACCCAGCATGGCACCAATCAAGCACAAGCCAAGGGTGATACCCCAGGCGCCCCAGGCAATCGGCTGGCCGGTGACGGCGGCGCGGCTGGCCTCTATCACGGCGCTCAGGGGGTTGTAGTGGTAAACCGGCTGCAACACGGCTGGCACGGCGCTTACCGGGTAAAACACGGGCGACATGAACATCAGCATTTGCACAAACATGGGCACGATCTGGGTCATGTCCTTGATGAATACGCCCCAGGCGGCAATGAACCATGACAGCCCCAGGCCCAGCAGCAGGGCAGGCAGCAGCAGCAGCGGGAATAGCACCACCTGGCCATGCAGTTTGCCCAATACGGCCAGCGCAACCAGCAAGATCAAAAAGTTGAAGGTGCCATGCACCAGCGCCGCCCCAAGCGGCACCACCGGCAGGATGTGCACCGGGAAGATGATTTTTTTGACAAAGCTGGGGTAACCACGCACAGCCCCAGGCGCGCGCGAAACCGTTTCGGCAAAGATGTTGAAGGTGATGAGGCCTGCGTACAGGAGCAGCCAGAATGGCAGGCCGCTGTCTTGTTGCGGCCAGCGCGCCTGGAATATCTGGCCAAACACAAAGGCAAAAATAACCAGCATGAACAGCGGGCTCAAAAATATCCACAGCACGCCAAACATGGCGCCCCGGTAGCGCAGCAGCACATCGCGCTTGATGAGTTGGCCCAGCAGGTAGCGGTGCTGCC
>DIUK01000090.1 GCA_002422995.1 Rhodocyclaceae bacterium UBA6160 | reverse complement strand
GCGCGACGTGGTCTCCCGCTCCATGCTGACCGAGATCAACGAGGGTCGCGGTGCGGGTCCTTACAAGGATTACGTGTATCTTGATTTAACGCACCTTGACCCCGAAGTGATTCTCAAGCGCTTGCCCAGTATTCATGAAATTGGCATCCAATTTGCCGGTGTCGATTGCTTGAAAGAATATCTGCCGGTTGTGCCGACATGCCATTATCAAATGGGTGGCATTCCCACCAACCGTTATGGCCAGGTGGTGGTCTCGCAAGGTAATGATCTATCTGTGCCCGTGCCTGGTTTTTACGCAGCTGGTGAGTGTGCCTGTGCCTCGGTGCATGGCGCTAACCGCTTAGGTACTAATTCACTGCTCGATTTGCTGGTGTTTGGTAAATCGTCTGGTGAAGCTGCTGTGGCATCCATTCGTGAAAATGTGAAAGCGCACAAGCCGTTGCCGCTGGATGCAATTGATAAATCGATAGCGCGTGTTGAGCGTTTGAATAATCAAAAGAATGGCGCAAACGTGCATGAGACGCGGGCGGCTATGCAGCGCACGATGCAAAAACATGCCGGTGTGTTCCGTTTTGGTCATTTGCTCCAAGAGGGCGTGGAAAAGATCATGGAAGTGGCTGAGGCTGTCGCGCAGACGGAAATTAAAGATAAGTCAAAAGTCTTTAATACGGCGCGTATCGAAGCGCTGGAGTTGGATAACCTGATCGAAGTGGCTAAAGCTACCATGGTGTCAGCCGAAGCGCGTAAAGAGTCGCGCGGCGCGCATGTGCGGGATGATGCGCATGACACGGAGCTCACCCCGGATGGTCGTGATGATGTGAATTGGCTAAAGCATACCCTTTGGCACCGTGAAGGCAATCGTCTTGAATACAAGCCAGTGCAAATGAAGCCACTGACCGTCGATAGCATCGCGCTCAAAAAGCGTACTTACTAAGAACAAGGATAGACACATGAATGCCCCACTGACTATGCGGACGTATCACTTCAAAATCTATCGTTACGATCCGGATAAAGATGCCAAGCCCTATATGCAGGATATTTCTGTCGAGTGTGATCCGATGGATAAAAAACTGCTCGATGCCATGGTCAAGTTGAAAGCCAAGGATGATTCGCTGTCTTTCCGTCGTTCTTGCCGTGAAGGGGTGTGCGGATCGGATGCAATGAATATCAACGGCAAAAACGGTTTGGCTTGCTTGACCGATTTGGCGGCGTTCCCAGAAGGTAAGCCAATCGTATTGCGCCCTTTGCCCGGCTTGCCTGTCGTGCGAGATTTGATTGTCGATATGACGCAATTCTTCAAGCAATATTTGTCGATCAAGCCGTATCTTGTGAATGATGAGCCAGTGCCAGAGCGTGAGCGTTTGCAGTCGCCAGAAGAGCGTGAAGACCTGAACGGGCTTTACGAATGTATTTTGTGTGCTTGCTGCACGACGGCATGCCCTTCATTTTGGTGGAATCCCGATAAGTTTGTTGGTCCGGCAGGTTTGTTGGCCGCGTATCGGTTTATTGCGGATTCACGTGATCAAGCAACTAATGAGCGCCTGGATAACCTGGAAGATCCCTATCGTCTGTTCAGGTGTCATACCATCATGAACTGCGTGGATGTTTGCCCGAAAAATCTTAATCCAACCAAGGCTATTGGCAAGATTAAAGAAATGATGGTTCAGCGCGCGGTTTAAGTTTTCAATCCAGTCATGACTGAAGATCGGCACACTCGTCTAAATCGGTTACGTTGGCAATCACGGCGAGCCTTACTTGAGCTGGATTTGCTGCTTGAGCGATTTTGGTTGCGTGAGGAAACGTTGGTCACCGAAGAAGATGAAGCAGGGCTGCAGCAGTTGCTGGCGCTGGATGATTACGATTTGTGGGCATTAGTCAGTGGTACAAAAGCGAGTGATAGTAAGCAATTAGAGAAGATGGTTGCACGTATCCGCCAAGCGTGATGTTTGTTACGTAAAACCAGTTTGTAGCTTTTAACTTCAATGGTAATTTCAGAAAGGGTCTGATCATGAGTACAAACCGTACCGCAAATTTTGCTATTGATGGCAAGAACGTTGAGTTTCCAGTGATGTCGGGTACTCATGGGAATGATGTCGTGGATATTCGAACACTGGGTGCAAAAACCGGTTTGTTCACTTATGATCCTGGTTTCTTATCTACAGCAAGTTGTCAGTCAAAAGTAACCTATATTGATGGCGATAAAGGTGAGCTGCTGTATCGAGGCTATCCCATTGAGCAACTCGCAGCGCAATGTAACTTTCTGGAAGTTGCTTATTTGCTAAAAAATGGCGAATTGCCCAATGGCGGACAAAAGGAAAAATTCGAGGGAACCATCAAGCGCCACACCATGGTGCACGAGCAACTGGTGAAGTTTTATCAGGGCTTCCGGCGTGATGCGCATCCTATGGCGGTGATGGTTGGTGTCGTCGGTGCATTGGCGGCTTTCTATCATGATGCGCATGATTTTTCGGATGCAGAGCATCGTAGCATGTCGTTCAATCGACTAATTGCCAAAATGCCCACCATTGTGGCGATGACCTACAAATACAGTATTGGCCAGCCCTTTATGCACCCGCGTAATGATCTTGATTACACGGCAAACTTCATGCATATGATGTTTGGTACACCTGCTGAAGAGTACAAGCCAAATCCCGTTTTGGTACGTGCATTGGATGTCATTTTCACATTGCATGCGGACCACGAGCAAAATGCATCAACGTCAACCGTACGTCTGGCGGGCTCTTCTGGTGCTAATCCTTTTGCTTGTATTTCAGCAGGTATTGCGTGTCTGTGGGGGCCGGCTCATGGTGGTGCCAATGAGGCCTGCCTGCAAATGCTCGAAGAGATTGGCGATGTATCGCGCGTGGGTGAATACATTAACCGCGCCAAGGATAAAAACGACAGCTTCAAGCTCATGGGCTTTGGCCACCGGGTGTATAAAAACTTCGATCCACGCGCCAAACTGATGAGCAAGGTATGTGCTGATGTCTTGAGTGAGCTGGGGCTGGAGAATGATCGCCTGTTCAAACTGGCCAAAGCCTTGGAGAAGATTGCTTTGGAGGATGAGTATTTTGTCAGCAAGAAGCTTTATCCCAACGTTGATTTCTACTCCGGTATTGTGCAAAAAGCGCTGGGTATTCCTACGTCCATGTTCACCTGCATTTTTGCCCTGGCGCGTACTGTTGGCTGGATGACGCAATGGGAAGAAATGATTACTGATCCTGAATACAAGATCGGTCGTCCGCGTCAGCTTTACACCGGCGCTGCCCGTCGTGATGTTGTTCAGCTCAGCAAGCGTTGATCCCCCTTAGTTTAAATACGCAGCCCAACGAATGAAAAAGGTGATGCCATGATGAAGCAGATGCTGTCCAACTCTTACTTATTTGGCGCGAATACGCCCTATATCGAAGAGTTGTATGACGCTTACCTTGCCAACCCAGCGTCGGTCGATCCGGTATGGCGAGACTATTTCGACAAGCTGTCCATTTTGCCGGGTGCTGGTAACTATACCGGGCCGGATGTGGCGCATTATCCTGTGATTGCCTCATTTGCACAGCGTGCCAAAGAAGGCACCTTGCAGTCGCCTGCACGGGCAACGTCGGCAGATGGCAAGCAAGTCAAAGTGTTGCAGCTTATCAATGCATATCGGTTTTTAGGTAATCGCTGGGCACAGATTGATCCATTGAAACGAAGTGAGCGCCCGGCAATTGCTGAGTTGGAGCCTTCGCATTACGGCTTTACCGAGGCCGATTTGGGGCAGAGTTTTCAAACTGGCTCATTCGCCGCTTTGCCAGACACTGCGACCTTGCGTGAAATTCTTGAGGCATTGCGCGAAACCTATTGTGGCACCATTGGTTCCGAATATATGTATATGGCCGATATCCAGCAAAAGCGCTGGATACAAGCACGCTTGGAGCCAGTTCGTGCCACGCCGTCGCATACGGTAGAAGAAAAAAAGCGCTTTCTTGAGCGCGTTACCGCTGCAGAAACGCTAGAGCGTTATTTGCACACGCGTTATGTCGGGCAAAAGCGTTTTTCGCTTGAGGGTGGCGAGTCGACGATTCTTGCGATGGATGAGCTTATTCGTGTTGCAGGCAGCTTGGGTGTCCAAGAAATTGTGATCGGCATGGCGCACCGTGGGCGCTTGAATGTCTTGGTCAACACTTTGGGCAAGTCTCCTAAAATGTTGTTCGATGAGTTTGAGGGCAAGAAAGCCTCTGATCTGTCGGCGGGTGATGTTAAATATCACATGGGTTTTTCGTCCGACTTGGCAACGCCCGGTGGCCCGGTTCATCTGACGCTTGCCTTTAATCCTTCGCACCTTGAGATCGTGAACCCCGTGGTTGAGGGGTCTGTCTATGCGCGCCAGCGACATCGTGGCGATAAAACAGGGGCACAGGTATTGCCTGTGTTGCTCCACGGGGATGCTGCGGTGGCAGGTCAGGGTGTGAATCAGGAAATTCTGAACTTCTCTGCCACCCGCGGCTATGGCACGGGTGGTACGGTACATATTGTGGTGAACAATCAGATTGGATTTACCACGTCTGATATTCGCGACTATCGCTCATCACTGTATTGCACCGATATCTTCAAAATGATTGAGGCGCCGATTTTCCACGTCAATGGGGATGATCCAGAGGCCGTTGCCTTTGTCACCAAATTGGCCATGGAATATCGGCAAGAATTCAAGCGCGATGTGGTCATTGATCTCGTGTGCTTCAGAAAGCTTGGACATAACGAGCAAGATGAGCCGATGGTGACGCAGCCGCTGATGTACAAGAAAATTACTCAGCATCCAGGGACGCGCCAGCTATATGCAGACAAGCTCGTAGCGCAAGGAATCTGTACAGCGGGCGAACCTGAGCAGGTGATTGCCGATTACCGTGCGGCACTTGATCGAGGTGAGTTGTTGTACAACCCGGTGCTGGAAAATTACGCACATAAGTTCTTGATCGATTGGACACCTTTTATTGGTCAGCCATACACAGATAAATGCAATACCAGTGTGCCGCTTGCTGATTTGAAAAATCTGGCAAAATCAATTTCGACTGTTCCCAGCGATTTCACACTTCATTCTCGCGTGCAGAAAATTATTGACGATCGTCGCTTAATGAGTGAAGGCAAGCTGCCACTGGATTGGGGTATGGCCGAGAACCTGGCGTATGCCACGTTGTTGATGCAGGGTTTTGGCGTGCGCCTATCGGGGGAAGACACTGGGCGTGGCACTTTCTTCCACCGCCATGCTGTTTTACATGACCAGAATCGTGAGAAGTGGGATCATGGCAACTATGTTCCTCTGCAAAATCTGGGGGATAAACAAGCGCCATTCGCGGTGATCGATTCGGTACTTTCCGAAGAGGGTGTCATGGCGTTTGATTATGGCTACTCGACTGCCTCACCTAATGAGTTGGTTGTTTGGGAAGGTCAGTTTGGTGATTTTGCCAATGGTGCTCAGGTGGTTATTGATCAATTTATTTCATCGGGTGAGGCCAAGTGGGGACGCTTGTCCGGGCTTACTTTGATGCTGCCTCATGGTTATGAAGGTCAAGGTCCTGAGCATTCGTCGGCGCGGATCGAGCGGTTCATGAGTTTGTCTGCCGAAAATAATTGGCAAGTTTGTATTCCGACAACGCCCGCACAGATTTTTCATTTGCTGCGTCGGCAGATGTTACGCAAGCTGCGTAAGCCGTTAATCATCATCACGCCTAAATCACTGCTGCGCCATAAAGATGCGGTGTCCTCTCTGGGCGAGCTTGCCAAGGGAAAGTTTCAGACAGTTATCGGCGAAACAGAAGAGCTGGATGCTAAGAAAGTCACGCGTGTTGTGATGTGTTCCGGCAAAATTTATTATGAATTGATGGCTTATCGGCGCGAGCAGAAAATCACAAATACCGCGATTATTCGGCTCGAGCAGCCCTATCCATTTCCGGAAGCCGAGCTGGATGCTGAGTTGGCGAAGTGGCCAAAGGCCAAAGAGGTGGTGTGGTGTCAGGAAGAGCCGCGTAATCAGGGCTGCTGGTATTGGTTGGCTTCTCGCCAGCATCTGGTGAATGCTATCGATCAAGCCGCATTATTTTTGGTTAGTCGCCCGGCGTCTGCATCTCCTGCGGTGGGTTATTACGCCAAGCACAACGCACAACAAAAAGCAGTGATTGAGGGCGCATTTGGCGTACTCAAGGCACCGCAATAATTCATTGGAACCAGTGAGGAAAATATGCTGATCGAAGTCAAAGTCCCCCAGTTGTCTGAGTCTGTTGCTGAAGCAACATTGTCTGCGTGGCACATCAAGGAAGGTGATGCAGTAAGCCGCGATCAAAATTTGATCGATATTGAAACAGATAAAGTCGTTTTGGAATTACCAGCCCCTGCCGCTGGCGTGATTACCAAAGTGATCAAAGTGAATGGCGACACCGTGGTGTCTGGCGAAGTTATCGCACATCTGGATACTGAGGCAATCACTACGGCTGGCAGTTCGCCTGCTGTTGCTGCAGCGGTTGCTCCCGCTGTGCCTGCAGCGGTAACGCCAGCAGTGATGCCAACTGCCATGCCTGCTGCCCGCAAGCTCATGGATGAGAAAGGCTTGACTGCGGCGGATGTCCAAGGGACTGGTCGCGGTGGACGAATTTTGAAGGAAGATGTCGCGGGTACAGGCAAAGTTGCAGCACCTGCTGGTGTTGCTAAACCTTCTGGCGCCGTCTCGCCAGCGCCGACTTTTGCTGCTGCTTTGCCTCAACCGACGGTTGTTAACACAGATGCCATTACGGCGAATCGCTCAGAGCAGCGTGTGCCGATGTCGCGCTTGCGTGTGCGTGTGGCTGAGCGTTTGTTGCAGTCGCAAGCCACCAATGCCATTTTGACTACCTTCAATGAAGTCAATATGGCTCCGGTGATGGAGCTGCGTAAAAAATATCAAGAGAAATTCGAAAAAGAACATGGTGTCAAATTAGGCTTCATGTCTTTTTTTGTTAAGGCTGCTGTTGCTGCCCTGAAAAAATATCCCATCATTAATGCATCGGTTGATGGCAATGATATTGTTTATCACGGTTATTTTGATATAGGGATTGCCGTGGGTTCGCCGCGAGGTTTGGTTGTGCCGATTTTGCGTGATGCAGACCAAATGAGCTTGGCGCAAATTGAATTAAAAATTGCTGAGTTTGGGCAAAAAGCCAAAGAGGGCAAGTTATCACTAGAAGAGCTCACTGGTGGTACCTTCACCATTTCCAACGGTGGCACGTTTGGCTCCATGTTGTCCACGCCGATTATCAATCCGCCGCAATCCGCTATCCTGGGTATCCATGCGACCAAGGATCGTGCAGTGGTTGAAAATGGTCAGGTGGTTGTTCGTCCGATGAATTATTTTGCGCTGTCTTATGACCATCGAATCATTGATGGTCGCGAAGCTGTATTGGGCTTGGTGACTATCAAAGAAGCGCTGGAAGACCCTGCGCGTTTGTTGCTGGATATCTAATAAGTCTGGCGTGAGTTGGCTAAAAACTTTCGCTGAAACCACTGATCTAGAAGGGTTGTCTCATGGCCAAACAATTTGATGTTGTCGTTATCGGGGGCGGGCCTGGTGGCTATGTGGCCGCTATTCGTGCTGCTCAGCTAGGGCTATTTACCGCATGTATTGAATCAGAATCCTATGCCGACCCAAAAGGCGAAGTGCGTCTGGGGGGCACATGCCTTAATGTTGGCTGTATTCCCTCTAAAGCTTTATTGCAATCGTCTGAATTGTTTGAGCAGGCGAATCACTCTTTTGTCATGCACGGTATTTCGGCGAGCAATGTCAAAATGGATGTGGCGACTATGGTCAAGCGCAAAGACAATATTGTCGATCAGCTTACCAGCGGGATCAAAGGCTTATTCAAGAAAAATAAAGTGACACTCTTGCCCGGGCACGGAAAGTTTTTGGGTCGTGAAAATGATCGTTGGCAAGTGGATGTCAGTGGCGAAACGGTTGAAGCTTCGCATGTCATTATTGCGACTGGATCCCAGGCACGTCATCTGCCTAACATTCCGGTAGATAACAAAATTGTTTGCGATAACGTGGGTGCCTTATCTTTTGAGTCTGCGCCCAAGCGTTTAGGGGTGATTGGCGCAGGCGTTATTGGGTTGGAGCTGGGCTCAGTATGGAAACGGTTGGGTGCAGAAGTCACTATTCTGGAAGCAATGCCCGACTTTCTTGCCGCTGCTGATGCAGCAGTTTCCAAGGAAGCCTGGAAGACCTTTACTCAAAAGCAAGGCTTGTCTATTCATCTGGGTGCGAAAATTACTCAGGTGGACGTTACCAAAAAAGGCGTCACCATTGCCTATGAGTTAGGTGATGAAGCCAAAGTGCTGGAATGTGATCGGCTGATTGTCTCAGTGGGTCGTGTGCCTTCTACTCAAAATCTGGGCGTGGAAGATGTTGGCTTGGCGATGACAGATCGAGGCTTTATTGCAGTGGATGAACATTGCAAGACGAACCTGCCGAATGTGTGGGCGGTGGGTGATGTGGTGCCAGGCCCCATGCTGGCACACAAAAGTATGGAAGAAGGCGTCATGGTGGCTGAATGCATCGCAGGCCAAAAAGGCCATGTAAATTACGATGCCATTCCGTGGGTCATCTACACCCACCCTGAAATTGCCTGGGTCGGTAAAACTGAGCAGCAACTTAAAAATGAAGGTGCGGAATATCGTGTCGGACAAATTCCTTTTGCTGCGAACGGTCGCGCTTTAGGGCAGGGGGATACTACCGGCTTCATTAAAATGCTGGCATGTGCAAAAACAGATCGCGTGCTGGGTGTCCATGTGATTGGTAATAATGCGTCCGAATTGATTGCTGAAGCAGTAGTTGCTATGGAATTTAATGCGTCTTCAGAAGATATTGCACGCATTTGTCACGCACATCCGACATTGTCTGAAGCCATGCATGAGTCTGCGTTGGCGGTGGATAAACGCGCATTGCATTTTTAACGCATGCCTTACCAGGCCACGGTTAACTTAATTTAAGCCCGTGGAAAAATGCGCAATCGATGACATGGATTGCGCATTTTTTATGGTGCAATCAATTAGTCTTGAGTTATAGCGACTCCACCGACCCCGCCAACTAATAAACGAATCATCGACCCAGGTTTTCGTATTCATGCCCTACCGCATACTTCAAGTTCCAAAAGATGGCGTACGCGATGCTTATCATGCAAGCCTGGCTGAAAAGAATCGCATGCCTGATGCGGCTCAACTCAGGGCGGTTGATCGTCTGCAAATATTTTACGATGAGTTATTGGCCTTAAAAGCCGCGCGCCGTAACCGAATTAGAAAGCTTTTTATCAATCCGGAACTTCCTCGTGGCGTATGGCTTTGGGGTGGTGTTGGCCGTGGTAAAAGTTTTTTGATGGACTGTTTTTTCAATGCAGTTCCTTATCAAAGAAAACGGCGTGTGCATTTTCATGCTTTTATGCGCGAAGTGCATCTAGCGTTAAAAATACACCATTCGGCATCAGATCCCTTGGCGCGCGTTGCCGCCGACATTGCTCACCATACGCGGTTGATGTGTTTTGACGAGTTTCATGTTTCAGATATTGCGGATGCAATGATACTTGGCCGTTTAATGAAAGCACTCCTCGATGCAGGGGTTGTCTTTTGTATTACATCCAATTATGCCCCCGATGGTTTGTATCCGAATGGATTGCAAAGGCAGAACTTTTTACCGACAATTCAGTTGTTGAACGACGCGTTGGATGTAATGGAAATTGATGCTGGTATTGACTATCGGTTACGTACATTAGAGCAAGCAGATATTTTTTTAGTCGGAGAAGCAAAAAAGTCTCTAAGTGCCCTTGCGGAAACTTTCCAGCAATTGACTGGCCAGCCTGCCCAGTTAGGGACAGGCCAAATAGTAACTTTGCTTGATCGCACATTGCCTGTTGTAGCGCATGCAGCTGACGTGATTTGGTTTGATTTTGCTACGCTATGTGAAGGGCCGCGTTCGCAAAATGATTACCTTGCCTTGGCGGAGGACTATCACACGCTGATTTTATCTGGCGTGCCGAAGATGACCATGGATGATGCCAGTGCGGCGCGGCGTTTTACTTGGCTCGTGGATGTTTTATATGATCATCGCGTGAAACTAATTATCAGTGCTGGGTGTGCGGCAGAAGACTTATATACAGAAGGCCGGCAAGCTAGCGAATTTTTGCGCACAGTCAGTCGCTTGATTGAGATGCGCTCACAGGAGTATTTAGCTTCCGCACATGAGTCTTCTTTAACGGCAAAAAGAGAATAACGGCATACAATAAAAGCGTTGGTTCGGTTGGGTAGACACAACACTTGAAGAGCTTTCTTGACAAAAGTCTTGCTCGATTAGACAAAGTTTTCTTTGCCAGGCAGTCAGAAGAAAAGGGGAAAGATATGCTGCATGCTGGAGATCAAGCGCACCATTTTCTGTTGCCCGATGCGGATATGCAGTGGGTGGACTCACATAGCCTGTATGGAAAATACGACTTGGTACTCTTTTTTTATCCGCGTGATAACTCTCCGAATTGCATTATCGAAGCCACTGAATTTTCTGATCATCAAAACGACTTTGATAAGCTGGGCTGTAAGGTAATAGGTGTTTCTCGGGATGATTGTTATTCGCACGCAAACTTTCGTGATGAACATGGATTGTCTGTTCCTTTGCTGTCGGACGAAAAAGGTGAGGTGTGCAGTCAATTTGGTGTGAGTCAGTATCGGGAACGCGACGGGCATAAAAAACTTTGTATCATTCGTTCTACATTTGTTATCGACAAAAACGGCATTATTCGGCATGCGCTTTATGATGTAACCGCCAAAGGACATGCGTCGATGGTTTATAAACTGATTCAACATCTCAACGGTAAAGGAAAGCATCATGCAAGTCGCTAAAAATAGTGTGGTAACGCTTAAATACACAGTCAAGGATCCTGATGGAAACTTGATCGATGCGGGTGCTAATCCCTTGGTGTACCTGCATGGCGGTTATGGCGGTATCTTTGATCGCATCGAAGAGGCAATTCAAGGCAAGGCAGTGGGGGAGAGTCTGGAAGTCAAGCTGCAACCAGAAGAGGCTTTTGGTGAGTATGATGCGGAGCTGGTCATTATCGAGCCACGTAACTTGTTTCCCGATAACATCGAGA
>DIUK01000064.1 GCA_002422995.1 Rhodocyclaceae bacterium UBA6160 | reverse complement strand
TGATCACCGTCGAAGACGGCAAGTCACTGCAAAACGAACTCGAAGTGGTTGAAGGCATGCAGTTTGATCGCGGTTACCTCTCGCCCTACTTCATCAACAATCCAGACAAGCAAATCGCAATTCTGGACAATCCTTTCGTGCTGTTGCATGACAAGAAAATCTCCAACATTCGTGACCTGTTGCCCTTGCTGGAGCAAGTAGCCAAAGCTGGCCGCCCCTTGCTGATCATCGCTGAGGATGTTGATGGCGAAGCGCTGGCTACGCTGGTGGTAAACAACATCCGTGGCATCCTGAAGACCGTGGCTGTTAAAGCCCCTGGCTTCGGTGATCGCCGCAAAGCGATGCTGGAAGATATTGCTGTCCTGACTGGCGGCACCGTGATTGCTGAAGAAGTTGGCCTGACACTCGAAAAAGCGACGCTCGCTGAAATGGGTCAAGCCAAGCGCGTTGAAGTAGCTAAAGAAAACACCACCATCATTGACGGTGCTGGCAAAGAAGACACAATCAAGGCTCGCGTATCGCAAGTGCGTGTCCAAATCGAAGAAGCGACCAGCGACTACGACAAGGAAAAGCTGCAAGAGCGCGTGGCCAAACTGGCCGGTGGCGTTGCGCTGATCAAAGTTGGCGCTGCAACCGAAGTAGAAATGAAAGAGAAAAAAGCCCGCGTAGAAGACGCGCTGCACGCAACCCGTGCTGCCGTTGAAGAAGGTATCGTAGCTGGCGGCGGCGTAGCATTGCTGCGTGCGCGTGCTTCTGTTTCTGTTAAAGGCGATAACCATGAGCAAGACGCAGGTATCAAGATTGTTCTGCGTGCGATCGAACAGCCGTTGCGTGAAATCGCTGCCAATGCAGGTGATGAGCCTTCCGTAGTGATCAACAAAGTGCTCGAAGGCAAAGGCAACTTTGGCTACAACGCTTCAACCGGCGAATACGGCGATATGGTGCAAATGGGCGTGCTGGATCCGACCAAGGTGACCCGCACCGCATTGCAAAATGCGGCATCGGTTGCTGGCCTGATGCTGACAACGGATTGTATGGTCTCCGAGCTGGTAGAAGAAAAACCCGCTGGCGGCATGGGCGGTATGGGTGGTGGCATGGGTGGAATGGGTGGCATGGGCGGCATGGACATGGGCATGTAATTTCCTTTGTACCCGGGTAAGTGGCCGTGCAGCAAGCGCTTTATTTCATGGCCACTTAACTGCATCATGCTTTGTTTCAAGAAAAACCCGACTCCGTGTCGGGTTTTTCCTTTTTGGCTAAAAAAGTGTAATATCCGTCCCTCACAGTTTGGCTGTTACGAATTTTTACAAAGTTTTTAGTCAGCCGAGTTCAGAATTTTTGCATCAACGGGCATCAGGCTATATGGGTTCGAGACCACAAGTTTCCCAGACCAGTAGCGCCTTCTTGGCTTACCCACATGTGGGTAGCAGCAGTTGCTTCGGCAATACCCAACGTACAAACAGGTAGTGATATGAGCAGGCCGTGCTGGCCATACAACCTTGTATCGCGCACCTGAAAAAAGCTGGGGGAGGAGAAGGGGAATACCCCACACCAAGTTAAGCCGACCCGCGAGGGTCGGCTTTTTTATTTATCGGGCCAGTGCGATAAGTATTTCAGTGGGACGTAGTCGAACTTGCACCCAAGCCGGTTTCAGAGCGTATGTGTTGCGCGGTAAACAAGGCACGCTCTTTTTTTGCCTGTTCACTGCGATCGGTTATCGAAACTAGCCAAATAGTGATAAATGCGGCCGTCATTGAAAACAAGGCGGGGGATGCATAAGGAAACCAGGCCGAACCCACAGAGTTGCCAAGCGCAGCTTCCCACACAGCCGGTGAGAGCACTGTGAGCGTGACAGACAATACCAGCCCCACAAAGCCGCCCATTACCGCACCACGCGTAGTGCAGTTTTTCCATAGCACTGACATAAACAGCACCGGAAAATTGGCCGAACATGCCACCGCAAAAGCCAGCATCACCATAAACGCGACATTCTGTTTTTCAAACACAACGCCTAACACAATGGCAACTAACCCCAAGCAAACCGTGGTAATTTTCGAGACGCGCAACTCAGTCCAGCTGTCGGCCTTGCCT
Source organism: Rhodocyclaceae bacterium UBA6160 (assembly GCA_002422995.1). Classification (GTDB taxonomy): domain Bacteria; phylum Pseudomonadota; class Gammaproteobacteria; order Burkholderiales; family Rhodocyclaceae; genus Rugosibacter. The sequence continues at coordinate 2,909 of DIUK01000064.1, read as the reverse complement.
TTTTTGATGACCGTAGCGTAAAGGTCATGCGCTACGGCGGATGCGCCCGAGAGTGTGAGCCCAGCAACCACCGCCAGAATGGTGGCAAAGGCTACAGCGGAAATAAAGCCCAGAAAAACATTGCCACCCACTGCGTTGGCCAAGTGTACCGCCGCCATATTGCCGCCACCCTGCAAGCCTTGGGTGATGTCACCATTAACAAAATAAGCCACCGGATTTTGCGTGAGCAACACAATGGCGCCAAAGCCGATGATAAAAGTCAGGATGTAAAAATAACCAATCCACGTGGTTGCCCAAGCCACAGATTTACGCGCTTCTTTGGCAGAAGGCACGGTAAAAAAGCGCATCAGGATGTGTGGTAACCCCGCTGTGCCAAACATTAAAGCCAAGCCTACAGATACTGCGGATACTGGATCCTTGATCAGCCCGCCTGGCGCCATGATGGCGTCTTTTTTCGCATGCACTTCCACCGCTTTGGCAAATAGCGCCTCCGGGCTGAAGTGAAATTGCCACAGCACGGCCAATGCCATGAAGGTCGCACCCATGAGCAGTAAAACGGCTTTGATGATCTGTACCCAAGTAGTCGCCGTCATGCCGCCAAACAGCACGTAAGCCGTCATCAAGCCACCGACAGAAATAACCGCCACGAGGTAGTCTAAGCCGAACAGCAATTTGATCAACTGCCCGGCGCCCACCATTTGCGCGATCATGTAAAACAGCACCACCACCAGCGAGCCACAAGCCGCAAAAATGCGAATGGGCGTTTGCGAAAAGCGATAGCCTGCAACATCGGCAAAAGTAAAGCGGCCTAAATTGCGCAACCGCTCAGCCATCAAAAAAGTGATCACAGGCCAGCCCACCAGCCAGCCAATGGAAAAAATCAGCCCGTCAAAACCGCTGGCAAACACTAAGCCTGAAATGCCGAGGAATGAAGCGGCTGACATGTAATCCCCCGCGATAGCCAAGCCATTTTGAAAACCCGTAATGCCACCCCCTGCGGTGTAAAAATCTGCCGCTGTGCGGGTTTTTTTTGACGCCCATTTGGTAATCCAGAGCGTAATGCCGATAAAACCGATGAACATCGCAATCGCCACCCAGTTAGTGGCTTGCTTCTGCGTTGCGCCCAAATCAGCGCCTGCTGCAAAAACATCAACAGAGCGCAAGAAAAAGCCAACAAATGCAGCAATCAATAGCGCACATAAAACGCGATTTGGGTTGATGGTTGACATCATTTGCCAGCCTCCTTGAGCAATTCAGCGGCCATGGCATCAAAACGGGTGTTCGCCACATGAACATAAAACACGGTAATTGCAATAGTTAACACAATCACGCCCAAGCCCAACGGAATGCCCAGAGTGGTTACCCAGCCTTCCCCCAGTTTTTGGGCGAGAAATGGTTTGTTAAAGGCAACCAATAAAATATAGCCAAAGTAAATGACCACAACCAACAGGGTTAGCACGGCCGCGTAGCGATTGCGGGTACGAACCAAATGGGCAAATTTAGGATTGGCTAACACGTGTTCTGCTACCGAAGCGATTGTTTTTTCTGTCATATTTCCCCCAATTTGTTTTAATTTTTCACGTTATTTGTGCAAAATACGCTAGTTTTCTTTGACGCAAGCATGCCAAGCCCCTATAATCATCAACCTTACCGGCCGGGTAGCTCAGTCGGTAGAGCAACGGACTGAAAATCCGTGTGTCGACAGTTCGATTCTGTCCCCGGCCACCAGTAATTCAAAAACCAACCCTTATCGGTTGGTTTTTTTTCGTCCGTTCCCGCCAGTACTGGCGCGGATTCCGGGCATGGCCTCGCGAGCGCCACTCACACGAACCCCGCATTTTCACCCCTGCCCAAGCCTCTCTGTTCTCCGTTCTCTCTGGTGGTCACGCGAGCGTGCGCGAGGCCAGTTCCTGTATTGGCGCGGGTTTCGAGGCGGTCGGTTGTGGCTGGAAACTCCTGTGGCAGAAGCGACCGAGCATAACGCAGGCGCAAAAAAACCGCCCGGAGGCGGTTGTTGGCACAGTGCTTGACGTGGTCACACGGGCGGCGCGAGCACCCTCATCTGATCGCCCCAACCACAGGGCAAGGGGCGGCGCATCACCTGCTCCAGCATAATGTCAGGCGCGCCCACCAAGCGTTCGATGACGTCCGGAGCCAACAGAGTCAGGCGTAGGACGCGACGCACCTGCGTTACGTCTATGCCCTCGGCTGTGGCAATGTCGGCCACCGTCGCTGCGCGCTCCTCGTCCAGCAACCGCTGCCAGTGGTGCGCCAGTCCGAGTGACCGCAGCAGTGCGCTGTCCTGCGCTGCTGCCCGAGCCTCACGCTCCCGGGTGGCTTCGGACAGGAATTCCTGTGGCGCATCCAATGGCGTGATGATCTGCTTCTTGAACCCTCGCTGCACCAGCCTCCAGGGCACAAAGGTTTCCAGTCGCACGCCACCGGCGGGCGTTGGGAGTTCATGGGTGACTGGACGACCTGTCTGCTTGCCGTAGTGCTTCTTGGACATCGCGCCTCCTATTTGAATTGCTCAAGCATTTGGCGTTGGTCTGGCCAGAGCGCGGGGATGTCGTTTCGCATCAGCCACAGCAGGGTCAGCCTTCGCGGCTGACATCCCATCATGAACTGTTCAACGATGTCGGGGGCAAGGCGCGCCAACCGCAAGAGCCGACCAACCGTCGTCGGCATCAACCCTTCGAGTCGTGCGATTTCGACCACGTTCTTGAAGGCACCCGAGTCGAGCAGGGAGTGCCAGTACGTTGCCCGAGCGACGGCCTCGATGATCTGTACGTCATGGGCAGACGATCTTCCGTCGACGAGCAACTTTCCCTTTTTTCGTTTGAAATGAAGAGGCACAAAGGTTTCGAACGAGCTGTCCATCAGGCTTCGACCTCCAGCAGTTCGGCACC
>DIUK01000119.1 GCA_002422995.1 Rhodocyclaceae bacterium UBA6160 | reverse complement strand
TGCCGCCAGGCACCGGCTTGCCGGTGCGTGTGCATGGCGCGTTTGTGGATGACAATGAAGTGCACCGGGTAGTTGAATACTTGAAGAAAATCGGCCCGCCAGAATATATCGACGCCATTCTTGCGGGGAGTGTTGGCGAGGAGCAAGAAGTCGGCGCTGGTGACACGGCGAACAGCAACGCCGAAGCCGACCCGATGTATGACCAGGCCGTCGAGATTGTGCTCAAAAACCGCCGTCCTTCCATCTCGCTCGTGCAGCGCCATTTGCGCATCGGCTATAACCGCGCCGCGCGCATGATCGAGGCGATGGAACAAGCCGGGCTGGTCTCGCCGATGAACGCCGCCGGTGGCCGCGAAATCATCGCGCCGGAGCGGTCTGAATAGCATCCGCTAAACAACCAAGCCGCGCAAATGCTGCTTGCCAAAGCAACCACCCCTGGCAATTCGGCGGGCAGAAAAATAGCGGCATTGTGCTGCGTGATGGTGCATGCCAAGCGTGCGCCGACATCCGGCGAATACCGCGCTGGGTGTTTGTGCGATTATGTTGGGTGACGATGTGCAACAATTAACCCATGATCTCTATGCGTGCTTTCCTGCTGCGAGGCTAATTTGAAAAAGAGATAAAAAAGTGAATGCATTCACTGGTGACTTGTTTGAACTGCATGATGCGCGCGAACCCTGGATCGAGCGGCTGAGTGCTGGCACAGTGCTATTGCATGGCTTCGCCACGGCTGATGCCGCCGTGATCCTCGCTGATCTGGCCGGCATGGCCGAGGCAGCGCCGTTCCGCCATATGATGATTCCCGGTGGTCGTTCAATGTCGGTGGCGATGACAAACTGCGGGGCGTTGGGATGGGTAGCGGATACCACAGGTTATCGTTATGCGCGCTGTGATCCGCAAAGCAGCCATCCCTGGCCTGCGATGCCTGATTCATTTTCAAGCTTGGCGCGAACCGCAGCAAGCGAGGCGGGATTCGCAAACTTTATGCCGGATGCCTGCTTGATTAACCGCTATGCCGTAGGCGCGCGCATGTCATTGCATCAGGATAAAGATGAGCGCGACTTCAACGCCCCCATCGTGTCCGTTTCACTCGGCCTGCCTGCTGTTTTTTTGCTGGGTGGCGCGAAGCGAGCGGATCGGGTGCAACGTCTGGCCTTGTGTCACGGGGATATTCTGGTTTGGGGTGGGGAAGATCGGCTGCGCTATCACGGCGTATTGCCTCTCAAGGCGGGTTGTCACACGTTGGTTGGCGATGCGCGCATTAACCTGACGTTTCGTCAGGCAGGCTGAGTGCATGCAGGTTCTCAGCGGAGCATGGCGCTTAATCTGGAGCGGTCATTGAGGCTGGGTGAACTTGCGCGGACAAACGATAAATAATCGCATGAGCGATAATGCCAGCATGAAAAAAATAATGCTTACTTTCTGCTTCGCGGCAGGCATGGGTTTGACGCAATTTTGTGTGGCATCGGGTATAGATCAGCTTAAGGATTTTGGCACCCAGATGCGTAGCGCGCGTGGCACATTCAATCAGACTGTATTGAGTAAATCTGGCCGGAAGCCGCAAGAGTCGAGTGGGCGTTTTGTCATGCAGCGGCCGGGGAAGTTTCGCTGGGCATACGATAAGCCCTACCCGCAGTTGTTGATCAGTGATGGAAAAACACTATGGAGTTTTGATCCAGAATTAAATCAAGTCGCGATAAAGCAAGTGAGTTCAGCCTTGGGGGCGACGCCAGCTGCCTTGTTAGCAGGACAGGCGCTGGAAAAGAATTTTGTCCTGAAAAATTTACCAACCCGCGATGGTCTTGAGCTAGTGGAAGCAACGCCGCGCGGAGGGGAAGCCAGCTTTGACCGAATGGTTATTGGCATGCGTGCGAATCGGCCGGTCAGCATGGAGATTCACGACAGTTTTGGTCAAATTAGTCTGTTGGTTTTTAACCATTTCGAGATGAACCCGAGACTGGAAGCGAATCAGTTTCACTTTATCCCACCGGCAGGGGCGGATGTTTTGAAAGAGTGATAGGTGTGTTGTAAGGGTTCGCTGAAACTTTATCGTTAGCGTGCATTCTTGTGCAGTGACTTTTCAATCAAGTGCCTGCGTAAAATCTACCCCTCTTCAATTACTCAGGCGCCTTAGCTATGTGGTTTCGTAACCTTCAGATTTTTCGTCTTGCTGATACCTGGCAATACACAAGCGACGAGCTGGCCGCCGCAATGCAAAAAGGCATTTTCGTTGGCTGTCATGCGACCGATACCATGGCGCGTGGCTGGGTTGCTCCGCGGGGTAACGAGCAGGAGTTGGTTTTTAGCCAGCAAAAACAGCAACTCGTGGCGCTGGGGACAGAACAAAAATTATTGCCAGCGGCTGTTGTGCGTCAATATGCAGAAGAAAAGTTGATCGATCTGGAAGCGGCTCAAGGCTATAAACCTGGGCGCAAGCAAGTCAAGGAGGTGATGGAGCAAATGACGCTGGAATTGCTCCCGCGGGCTTTTGTTAAACGCAGCTTGACCTACGTCTGGATTGATCCAGTGAATCGCTGGCTGGTGGTCGATGCCGCTTCTAGCCAACGAGCAGATGATGCCATTGAACAACTGAAGCTATCGCTGGGCGAATTGCCGCTGAGCCTATTGAAAACCCAATTAGCCCCGGCAACCGCTATGACTCAGTGGTTGGCAGAAGGTACGGCGCCCAGCGGATTTTCTATAGATAGGGATTGCGAATTACGTGCTGTGGCCGAAGAGCGTGCTGCGGTGCGATATGTGCGCCACAATTTGGATAGCGAGGATGTACGCAATCATATTGTTGCCGGTAAAACAGTGACACGGCTGAGTCTTACTTGGCAAGACCGTGTATCGTTTGTGTTAACTGAGCAAATGCAAATCAAGCGTGTGGCGGTTTTGGATATTTTGAAAGAAGATGCAGAACGCCAAGCGGAAAATGCAGATGATTTATTTGCTGCTAACTTTAGTTTAATGTGCGGCAATTTAGCGCAACTATTAGCTAACTTGACCGAAAGCCTGGGTGGAGAGAGTGAATGAAATTTAGCCAAATCAACCTGTCAGGGCAAAACTCTGCGCTGGCTCAACGCCGCGCGGCGAAGTGTTGGATTAAAACGGCAGGTGCGGCGATTTGTTTGTTGAGTTTTTTACTGATACCTCCTGCCTGGGCGGATGGTGTGTCCGTTGGCAAGGCATCGCGCTTGAGAAACCTGGTGCCAGCTGCTGAGTTGGAACAATCTGCTGTGGCGGAATATGAGCAAATCAAGAAGCAAGCAGGGCTCAAAGGTGAGTTGTTACCAGATAATCATCCGCAAGTGGTGCGGTTGCGTGCCATTGCTGCACGCATTATTCCTGTTGCGGATCGGTTTAATTCCCGGGCAGGCGGTTGGCCTTGGGAAGTGATTTTATTGAAGTCGCCACAAATCAATGCGTTTTGCATGCCCGGCGGAAAAATTGCTTTTTATACCGGCATTTTGGATACGCTTAAGTTAACGGATGATGAAGCAGCGATGGTCATGGGGCACGAAATTGCTCATGCGCTTCGCGAGCATGCCCGTGCGCGGATCGCCAAGGGGCAGTTAACCCAGCTTGGTGCGGGTATTTTGGGTGGGTTGCTGGGTGGCGGACATTACACCGATGCCCTGCAGTTAGGCGGCAACTTGCTGTCGCTTAAATTTTCCAGAAGTGATGAAACCGATGCGGATATTGTCGGCCTGGATTTGATCGCACGCGCCGCATTTGACCCTCGTGCGGGCGTGACGCTGTGGAAGAAAATGACAGAGGCTAACAAGCGCAGCCCCTTGGAGCTGTTATCAACTCACCCGGCAGGCGAGAATCGTGTCAAGGAAATCCAGAAGAATCTGCCGCAAGTGATGCCGGTGTATCAAGCGGCACTCAAGGCGCGGCAGGGCACTGCGATGAGCAAGCGGTAATAAGCTGGGGCTGGTCGTAGCTATTGGCTAATTTGTGCGGCTGAAAAATAACTGGCTGCCAGATTCCTGTATTTTGCTGATTTTTAGCAAGAGTTAATGAAAGTTGATGTGGGTTAGTCTGCGATAGCAATGCGTTATCGCAGCAAAGCTAGGGGGTTTGGGACGATTGCGAGGCACTTCGCCTGCGCGAGCCTGGCGTTGGTGCATGGTGTGGTTTTTGTGCCCCCAAATATTGGCGCATACGTTCCATCCAGGGTTCAGTATGGCGACGAATTTCAGCATCATCTTCCAGAATTTGCTGGATCAGGCACTGTTTATGGCGTAAATCCGGGGTGCTCAGTGCCAGGCTTGCATCTGCGGCGATGAGTTTGTCGCGCAGCGCAACGACGCGGCGCTCAAGTTCAACCAGGCGATCCCAGTCATTGGCTTGTGCGGCATTCACCATGCGTTGCGATAAACGACTGATTTCTTTATAAAGTGAAAGTTGCGTTGTCATGCCTAAATAGTAGCGGTTAGGCGTGGACTTTATTGCGAGAAACTACGGCGGTATCGTTGGCTATTTCTGCTTGAACTTTTGTGGAAGTCCGCTCTATCAGTGATAAAGGTAGGAATTAGGGGTGTCCGTTGCGCTTGTTTTTGGTTGTGTTGCTTGTCGGGATATGCACTGGATAAAATCAACCTGGCGACCATGAGCCATCAAAAGTGCTGAGGGTGCCTGCCAAGAGGCGTAGTCAGTCAAAGAATGAGGATAAGCATGAGTAAAGCATTTGTGAGTGAATCGCATGGTGCCGATGAGGTAGAGAATGATGCAGAGGGCGATGCTGAGGATGAGCACCAGCTACCGGTTGGGATCAAGAATTACATGACGGTTGGCGGACATGCTGTGTTGCGGGCTGAGTTTGAACAGTTGGTTAAGGTCGAGCGGCCAAGCTTGGTGCAAGTGGTATCGTGGGCAGCTGGCAACGGGGATCGGTCAGAAAATGGGGATTACATTTATGGCAAAAAGCGCTTGCGCGAGATTGATCGGCGGATTCGGTTTTTGAGCAAACGCTTGGAAACGGCTGTGGTGGTAGACCCTGCAGCGCAAGAAAATCGGGAGCAGGTGTTTTTTGCGGCGACTGTCGTGGTGTGTGATTCAAGCGGGTGTGAGGTGAGTTATAAAATTGTCGGTATTGATGAGGCGAATCCCAGTGCGGGCTTGATTAGCTGGATTTCACCCTTGGCGCGCGCGCTACTGAAGGCCCGTGAGGGTGATCAAGTGCGCTTTGACAGTCCCGGGGGGGTGCGCGAGCTGGATGTCATCGAAATTCGTTACGAGTGAGCCTTGGCTGTGCATTTGGCAGGAGTTGCCAGGAAATGGTGTGTATTTCTTTATATTTTTAAAACATTTGCGCTAACGTGGTTTAATTTTTTCGTCGAATGGCGTGATTTATCCAGAGCACTAGCGCAAAAAGAACCATCGCTCCGGCTTGATGCGTGGCCGCTAAATGTACCGGTACGCGGAGCAGTAGAGTGCTAATTCCCAGGCTGACTTGTACGGCCAACCAAAGCAGCAGTACCAGCCCGAGAGTATGGCAGGCAGGAGATTCTTTTCTGACACGCCAGACAAACCAGGGGATGAGCGCCATCAATATCCAGGCGATGGTGCGGTGATTGAACTGAACAGTCGCCATGTTGTGCACAAAGTTATGCCATAGAGGCTGCAGTTGAAAAGTCTCTGGTGGCATGATGTAGCCATTCATCAGCGGGAAGGTGTTGTAAGCCAGCCCGGCATGAATACCTGCCACCAAGGCGCCCGAGAGCACCATGACAAAGACGAGGGCGATCAGCACGGCGCCTAGTCTGCGTGTGAAACGGCTGACGTTGGCTTGCCCGGCAAAGGTCGGTGTAAATGTCGGCGCTGGTGAGACGGCGTGGCGGGGTTGTAATACGCCAAGTGCTGTCCAGAACATACCGCCAAAGAGTAAAAATGCCAGCCCGAGATGCGCGGCAAGCCGATAGGATGAGACTCGCGGGTCATCCACTAAACCGCTTTTGACCATGTACCAGCCCATGGCGCCCTGCAGGCCGCCGAGCACAAAAAAGCCTAACACCTGCCAAGCGAGTTTGCCGCGTAGTTGTCCGCGCACAATGAACCAGACATAAGGTACAAAAAAAACCAGCCCGATCAGGCGGCCTGATAACCGATGCGCCCATTCCCACCAGAAAATATATTGAAAGCCCGCTAAATCCATATCGTGATTGCGCAAACGAAACTCTGGCGTGAGCTGATATTTAGCGAACAATGTTTGCCAGTCTGCCGCATTGAGTGGCGGCAGGGCGCCAACCAGTGGCTGCCATTCCACAATGGAGAGTCCTGCGTGTGTCAGTCGCGTCATGCCGCCAATAATGAGCGTGACGAATACCATGGCACAGCAGGCAAATAACCACAGGGCAATGGCGCGCGAGGTGGATGCAGGGGTGTTGGAAAAAGTCATGATTTTTTAGTGTTGAAAATTTTGATTTGGGTGAATCTGCTGACGTAGCTTCGATTAGTTGGGTTGTACTTGGTTCAGCTGCTTGGCAAATGAATAGGTAATGAATAGGCAAGCGAGTGCTCAAGTGAGCAAGCGATGCCTCGTTTATTCAAGGGTGAAGCGCAGTCGCTTGCCAATGACCGGATGCACCCCCTGATTTTTCAATCAGGCGAATGCTTTCAATCACCATGCCGCGATCAGCGGCTTTGCACATATCGTAAATGGTAAGCAAACCGACCGATGCTGCGGTCAGTGCTTCCATTTCAACCCCGGTGCGGCCAAAAGTCTCTGCGCGGACATCGATCGTGATGCGATGAGATTCAACATCTAGCGTGAATTCTACGGTGACGCGGGTGAGGGCAATGGGGTGGCATAGCGGAATTAACGATGAGGTGGCTTTGCTGGCCTGGATAGCGGCAATGCGGGCTATGCCCAGCACATCGCCTTTTTTGGCAGAACCTTCACTGACCAGGGAAAAAGTGGCAGGCGCCATAACAATACTGCCACGTGCATGAGCCCGGCGTTGCGTGTCGGGCTTCGGCGAGATATCCACCATATGCGCTTGGCCGGCGGCGTCAAAATGTGTGAGGGGATTACTGGGTTTTTGATTTGGCGGCATGAAATATCTTGTCACAATGGATTGTCTAGCAATGGGCGCTGACCCGCTATCATAACGGTATGAAACCACGATTGCTGCCCCTTTATTTATTTTTGGCTTGTGCGTTATCCACCGCTTTAACGCCCGCTGTATTGGCAAATGAATTGCCTGACCTGGGCGATGTCGCACAAGCGGATATGTCCCCTGCGCTGGAGAAGCGTATCGGCGAACAGGTGTTGAATGAAATTCGCCGTGACCCGGCATGGCTTGGTGATGCGGAAGTGAATGCCTACCTTCTTCGCCTGGGTAATCGGTTAGCTGCTCAAAGTGATGAAGCACGTTTGAATGTTGAGTTATTCGCTTTGCGCGACCCGATGCTCAATGCGTTTGCTGTGCCTGGCGGTGTGATCGGCGTGCATACGGGTTTGATTTTGGCTGCAGAATCAGAATCTGAGTTAGCGTCTGTTATGGCGCATGAAATATCACACGTGACCCAGCACCATCAAGCCCGCATGATTAACAAAGCAGGCCAGGGGCAAATTGCCAGTATTGCCGCCTTGGTTGTCGCCGTACTTGCAGCCCAAAGCAATCCTGATCTGGCTATTGGCGCGGCAACCGCAGGTCAAGCGGTGAATATTCAGAATCAATTGAACTACACGCGAGATTTTGAACGCGAGGCAGATCGGCTTGGGTTGAGCTTGCTTGAGCGCGCTGGGTTTGATGTGCGCGGCATGGAATCTTTTTTTGAACGCTTGCAAAAATATGGTCGGCTCTATGACAACAACACCCCGGGTTATCTGCGCACCCACCCACTGACCACGGAGCGCTTGGCCGACATTGGCAATCGCATTCAGGGGAGGCCCTACAAACAAGTAGCGGACTCGCTCGAATTTCAGTTAATCCGTGCCAAATTGCGTGCCCAGGAAGGTGCTGCACAAGACGCCATTATCTACTTTGATACGCAGCTGAAAAATAAAACGTACACAGGCAACGTGGCCGCCGTGCACTACGGGTTGAGTCAAAGCTATTTGCGCGCAGGCAATTTGGTAATGGCAGAAAAATCATTGGCGACAATACGCCAGTTAAAAGTTGAGTCATCCTTGTTTTTAACCCTGGCCGCAGCGTTGCGCATGAAGCAAAACGACGCACCTGGCGCAGTGGCTATTTTGCGCAAGGCATATGTCAGTTATCCCAAGGAGCGTGCTGTTGTTTATGCGCTGGTGGATGCGCTGCTTGCCTCGGGCCAGGCAAAAGAAGCGTTGCGAATCACTGAAGATGATTTATTAAGCCATAGCAGCGATGCAAATGCACACACCTTGCAGGCGAAAACCTATGCAATGCTGGGGCGACGCCTGCAACAGCATCGCGCACAAGCCGAGGCGTATGCCCTGAGTGGCCGGTTGGGCGAAGCCATTAGCCAACTGGAGTTTGCCCAAAAAGCGGGCGATGGGAGTTTTTATGAACAATCCCAGGTAGATGCTCGCCTGCGAGAGTTTAGGGCTCGATTGGAAGAAGAAAAAAAACTCGCCAAAATCAACTAGATTTTTTAGTCGAGGTATTTCGGCAAGAGCGCTCAAGTTTGCCCTGAGCGTGCGGGCAGTAAGTAATAAGGCATGGCTTTTGCATTGTCTTGATTATGCTACACGTACTTATCATTGACGAATCGCATTCTCGAGCAGAAGAGCTCAGTGCCAGCTTGAATGCCGCAGGCCATAGAGTGGCGGCTGTACGCTCGTCTATCCATGATTTAACGGCGCAAATGGAAGCGCTCAAGCCGGACATTGTGTTGATCGAAACGGACTCCCCTTCGCGTGATACGCTGGAAAATCTGGCGGTGATGTCGCGTGATATGCCCCGTCCAGTCATTATGTTTACGCATGAAGATAATAGTGACATCATGCGCGCTGCCTTTCGTGCGGGTGTTTCTGCTTATATTGTGGATAACCTCGATATGGCAAGGATCAAGCAAATTATCGCTGTGGCGGTTGCGCGGTTTGAGGAACATCAAATCCTGAAACAAGCCGTGGCAGATGCCCAGCAAAAGCTCTCTGATCGCAAAGTTCTGGAGCAAGCCAAGGGGTTGTTGATGAAAGCGCGTGGCTTGGATGAAGAGGCGGCTTATGCTGCTTTGCGTAAGTTGTCCATGGAGCGCGCTCAGCCGATGGCCAAGGTGGCTGATGAGCTGTTAGCCATGGCAAAGTTATTACTTTGATCGGCTGAGCCTTTTAGGGACTTCGGCGACCCTTGTGCATTATTTGTGTGCATGTGCGCTGGTTTAGGGTTGAATTTGCCTCATTGCGGTGCAGCATTTTAATCGTGGTTGGTATTTAACGCCGTCCCGCCAGCGCCGACATTTCACAGTTGATATTTTTATTGCAGTCATAACAAGGCTTGCCGACTGAGTTTGAATTTCTGGCACGCTGATTGCTAATTGCTATTCATTGGTCTGATCAACGGCGGTTAGACCTCAAAGACAACGGTGTCTGTTTCATTTGCCAGCGCGATTATTTTTTGTGCGTGGATGAAACGGATGCCGTTTTTTTATGTGTTTTTGATTCGTGTGTAAGCGGTATTTCTTAACTTTGGAGATTGCAATGACTCAAAAAGATAACCTGTTACCCGGTGCAGCAGGCGCGTTGAGGACTGATATGACCGCAGGTCTGAATATGGCAGTAAACGCTGTGGAAACCCAAACAGCGGTGTCATCTAGCTCAATACTGCCGGTTGCAGAAGGCGGTACGCGACGCGACTTTTTGCGTCAAGGAACCTTATTGATGACTGGTGCTGCCTTGATGAGCATGGTGCCGCCAGGTGTTCGTTCCGGGGCTTGGGCCGCAGGGTCGGACGCGCCAGAGAAAAAAGAGGTGCGCATCGGTTTTATTCCGCTCACCGATTGCGCGTCGGTGGTGATGGCGGCGGTGAATAAGTTTGATGCGAAATACGGCATCAAGATTATTCCCAGCAAGGAGGCGTCGTGGGCTTCGGTGCGCGACAAACTGGTCAACGGCGAGCTGGATGCGGCGCATGTGCTGTATGGCTTGGTGTATGGCGTGCATTTGGGTATTGGCGGGCCGAAAAAAGATATGTCAGTGCTGATGAACCTGAACAACAATGGTCAGGCAATCTCGCTCTCGAATCAGTTAAAAGCTAAAGGTGCAGTTGATGGCGCATCGCTCGCCAAGCTGATCGCCAAGAAGGAGCGCGAATACACGTTTGCGCAGACTTTCCCCACAGGTACGCATGCCATGTGGCTTTACTACTGGCTTGCGGCGCAAGGCATTGACCCGTTCAAGGATGTGAAAAACATTGTTGTGCCGCCTCCGCAGATGGTGGCCAATATGCGCGTGGGCAATATGGACGGTTTTTGTGTGGGTGAGCCATGGAACAACCGCGCGATTATCGACAAGATTGGTTTTACAGCAGCCACGACACAAGATATTTGGACGGACCACCCGGAAAAAGTGCTAGGCACAACAGCTGATTGGGTAAAGCGTAACCCGAACACAGCGCGTGCCATGACGGCAGCCATTATTGATGCCGGTCGCTGGATTGATGCGTCGTTGATAAATCGTCGTTTAACAGCAGAAACCATTGCGCAAAAGAGCTATGTGAATACCGATATGGAGGTCATTCTGGAGCGCATGCTTGGGCGTTATTCCAATGGCTTGGGTAAAACCTGGGATGATAAAAATCACATGAAGTTTTACAACGATGGCGCTGTAAATTTCCCTTATCTATCCGATGGCATGTGGTTCCTGACCCAGCACAAACGTTGGGGTTTGCTCAAGAGTGATCCGGATTATCTGGCGGTGGCGAAAGCGGTCAATCGTACCGATATCTATAAGCAAGCGGCTGTCGCTGCGAAAGCCAGCTTGCCGAAAAGCGATATGCGGACAAGCAAATTGATTGATGGTGTTGTGTGGGATGGAAAAGATCCTAAAAAATACGCCGCTTCTTTCAAAATACATGCGTGATTTTTTGCGCCAAATAGGGAGAATGCCATGAGTGCCGTGATTGTATTTAAAAACGCCGGAGTGGGGATGGCGCCAGCACCTGAAACGCTTGCTGAATCGCCTTTATCTGCCCAGGCTGAGGTGTCGACTGAGGTGTCGACTGAGGTGACAACTGTGGTTTCCGCAGTCGCGGAAGATGCCGCTGTGAAGGAAAGTCAAACGTCAACAGACGCCAAGTCGACCGCCAGCCAACCTCAGGGGTCAGGTAAGCGCTGGTGGACAAATATAGGACGTCGAGTTTATGTCATGCTGGGCAATCTGGTGCCCCCATTGCTGGGGCTGTGCATCATGGTTGGCTTGTGGGCGTTCGTTGCACTGAATAACGATTCCATTCCCGGTCCGATAGCCACGTGGGAGGCAGCAACCAAGCTGTTTGCCGACCCGTTTTACAGTAATGGGCCGAACGATCAGGGTATCGGCTGGAATGTGTTGTCGTCCTTGCAGCGCGTTGGCGTTGGCTTTGGTTTTGCAGCGCTGGTTGGTATTCCAATGGGATTCATCCTGGGGCGGTTTACGTTTGTGAATCGCATGTTCGAGCCGGTCATCAGTCTATTGCGTCCGGTTTCGCCTCTGGCCTGGTTGCCTATCGGACTGCTGGTTTTCAAGCGGGCGGACCCGGCAGCAACCTGGACAATTTTTATCTGTTCTATCTGGCCAATGATTCTGAACACGGCGCAAGGCGTGCAACGTGTACCGCAGGATTATCTGAATGTGGCGCGGGTGTTGGGTTTATCTGAAGACAAGATCATCACGCGCATTCTTTTCCCTGCTGTCTTGCCTTACATGCTCACCGGGATACGTCTTTCCATCGGCACGGCCTGGCTGGTAATCGTTGCGGCAGAAATGCTGACCGGCGGTGTTGGTATCGGGTTTTGGGTGTGGGACGAATGGAACAATCTGAAGGTTGAGCACATTTTGATCGCTATTTTTGTCATCGGTATTGTGGGCTTCTTGCTCGAACAGTTCTTGCTGTTACTTGCCAGACGCTTTTCGTACGAATCCCGTTAAGGAGCTAGAGATGAGTTCTTCCGATATGTCTCAAACGAATTTAGATCATCAGACTGAGGTGAAGTCCAGTACCAAGCCTATCGTCAAGGTAGAGCAGGTGGGGCAGACCTTCAAAACCCGGCAAGGTAACTTTGTTGCCCTGCGCGATATTGCGCTGGATATTTATCCGGGTGAAGTAGTGACGTTGATCGGCCATTCGGGCTGCGGCAAATCAACGCTGCTGAATTTGATTGCGGGGCTGACCTTGCCGACAAGCGGCGTGTTGCTGTGCGATAACCGAGAAATTGCCGGCCCTGGCCCTGAACGCGCAGTGGTGTTTCAGAACCATTCACTCTTGCCGTGGATGACCTGCTTTGGCAATGTCATGCTGGCGGTGGAGCGCGTTTTTGGCCGCAAAGAGCGTAAATCCAAATTGGACGCGCGAGTGCATGCGGCGTTGGACATGGTGCACATGGCGCACGCTGCTGAAAAATATCCACATGAGATTTCTGGTGGCATGAAGCAGCGCGTGGGGATTGCGCGTGCCTTCGCCATGGAGCCGCGCATTTTGTTAATGGATGAGCCTTTTGGTGCATTGGATGCTTTAACGCGGGCGAGCTTGCAGGATGAGCTCAATAGCGTGCTGGCCAAAACCGGTGCTACGGCCGTGATGGTGACGCACGATGTGGATGAGGCAGTGCTGCTGTCGGACCGTATTGTGATGATGACGAATGGTCCGGCCGCTACGATCGGCGAGATTGTGACTGTTGATTTGCCACGGCCAAGAGATCGGGTCGAGCTGGCCAATGATTCACGCTTTGCGGAATATCGTGCAACGGTGTTTGAGTTTTTGTACCGCAAGCAATTGAAAAAAGTCGCTTAGATTTTTAATGGGCGGTAGTCGTAAGCGGTTTCGGGTTTGTTTTTTTGTTTTTTTACTTTTGGGGGAATTTACATGCCACATCGTTTATCAATAGCACCTTCATGCGCGCGTTTTCCGCGTCAGCTAATGCAGGTCGCTGCATTGTCAACACTCGCCTTGCCTGCTTTTGCAGGTGATAGTTTTATGGATGCGCTCACGGGTGGAAAGCCATCCCTGGATGTGCGCTATCGCTATGAATCGGTCGATCAAAACAATGCTTTGAAAAATGCCGATGCCTCTACACTGCGCTTGCGCTTTGGCTACGAGACGGGCGAATACAAAGGCTTTGGCGTGATGCTCGAAGGCGAGCACTTGAGTGTCATTGGTGACGATGATTACAACAGTACGACAAATAAAAAAGCGACGTATTCGATTGTGGCTGACCCCGAATTCACTGAAGTGAATCAGGCGTATTTGAGCTTTTCTGGCTTACCAAATACCAAGCTGAAGTATGGCCGTCAACGTATTGTGCTGGATAACCAGCGCTTTATCGGTAATGTGGGCTGGCGGCAGAATGAGCAGACATTTGATGCATTCACCGTGGTGAATAAGTCTTTGCCTGCGACGACAATTACGGCCGGATATATTTACAACGTCAACCGTGTTTTCAGCCATCACAGCAAAGTGCCTGTTGCTACATTTGCCAATGTGGGCAAAGCAAAAATGAGCTCGCCTATCCTGAATATCAGCTACAAAGGCTTTAGTGCGGGTGAAATTGTGGGGTATGGGTATTTCCTCGATTACGAAGATTTCGCCACCAATTCAACGCAAACAATCGGTCTGCGTTTTAAGGGTGAGCAGCCTGTTTTTACTGGTTATAAAGCCTTGTACACGGCTGAATACGCGCAGCAATCAGATTACAAGAGTAATCCGGCAAGTTACGATGTGGATTATTACTTGTTTGAAGGCGGCCTGGCCAAAGGCGTGCATAGCGTCAAGCTGGGCTATGAGTTTCTGGAAGGCAACGGGGTAAAAAGCTTTCAGACGCCCTTGGCTACATTGCATGCCTTTAACGGCTGGGCCGATGTGTTCCTGGCAACGCCTGCAAATGGGTTGAAGGATACTTATCTGGGTGTCGGGTCTGCTGTGTATGGTGTGAAGCTGGATGCGGTTTATCACGACTACCGCGCAGATAGGACAAGTGCAAGGTACGGTACGGAATGGAACCTGCAAGCGACCAAGCCGATTGCTAAAAAATATCTGGTTGGCATCAAGTATGCTGACTATAACGCCAAGGGTTTTGCCGTAGATACGGAAAAAGTATGGTTGTGGGCTGAAGCAAAGTTCTGATTGAACAGGCGGATTTAACCCAGACCGACGATGCACAGCGGTGCGCCCCATTGCGGTGCGCTTGCTGTGCTTTTGCGCTATTGCGGTGCAGCAAAGTTGATTCTCACCGTATTGCCAGCGCCGACTTTTTATCTAATCCCTTGTTTGGATAGTCATAACCAAGTTTGGTGCATTGCTGGCATGCGTTCTGCTATGTGGTAGCAGAACGCATCAGAATGGATAGTCGTTCCCTATCAACAGTAATTGAGGATCGATCAAGAAAGCACTATGGACAAGCAATCGTTTCTGCAATCAGGGCATACCCCTACGTTGTTGGCGGCATTTTTGTATTTTGATCTGGCCTTTATGGTCTGGGTTATTTTGGGACCATTAGGCGTGCAGATTGCACAAGACTTAGGTCTCACGCATGCACAGCGCGGGTTGATGGTGGCCACGCCGGTTTTAGCCGGGGCGCTGCTGCGGTTTGTCATGGGCATGATGGTCGATCACTTGAAACCCAAGCTCACAGGCGCCATTGGGCAGGTGATTGTCATGGCGGCATTGTTGTACGCCTGGCAAGTTGGCCTTCATAGTTACCAAGCAATCCTGATTTTTGGTTTGTTTCTGGGTGTTGCCGGGGCTTCATTTGCCGTGGCTTTGCCACTGGCTTCGCGCTGGTATCCGGCAGAGCATCAGGGCAAGGCTTTAGGCATTGCGGGCGCCGGAAACTCCGGCACGGCACTCGCCGCACTTTTCGCGCCCAGTTTGGCAGCGGCTTACGGCTGGGTGAATGTGTTTGGTATTTTGCTCATCCCACTGTTTATCGTATTCGTGGTTTATCTTGTGCTCGCAAAAGATGCGCCTGAATGCCCGCCACCGAAGCGGCTGGCTGAGTATTTGACGGTCTTGAAAGACAAGGATGCCTGGTGGTTCATGTTTTTCTATGCGGTAACGTTTGGCGGATTTGTCGGTTTGGCTTCCTCATTAACGATTTACTTCAATACGCAATATGGGCTGGATGCAAAAACGGCTGGCTTTTTTACCGCAGCCTGTGTGTTCGCCGGTTCCCTCGTGCGTCCCATCGGTGGTGGCGTGGCGGATCGCGTGGGTGGTATCAAAAGCTTGAGCCTGATGTATGCACTGGCGGCACTCTTTTTAACGATTGTCAGTTTTGGCTTGCCTGTTGCGTGGATGGCGTTGAGCGTTTTCGTTTTGGCAATGCTGGCGCTAGGCATGGGCAATGGCGCGGTGTTTCAATTGGTGCCACAACGCTTTCGCAAGGAGATTGGGGTCATGACCGGGATGGTCGGCATGGCCGGCGGCATAGGAGGCTTTTGGCTGGCTTCATCCTTAGGATATTCAAAGCAGATTACCGGCAGTTATCAGGCCGGGTTCTTGATTTTTGCAGGCTTGGCTGTTGCTGCGCTGATTGGGCTTGCTGCCGTAAAAACGCGTTGGCGTACGACTTGGGGGGCGGCAAGCATGACGTCCGCGCGAATTTGATCACAATGGCGTCTAGAGTCGTCGGGTGAGTCAATTACACGTCGAGGTTGGGCATTCCACGCTGGTGGGGCTGCGTAGTCGCAATGAGGATTACGTCAGCGCTGCCACGCCAGAGGGTGACGAGCTGGCGGCTAAAGGCGTGCTGATTGCCATTGCGGATGGCGTTGGCGGCCACGCGCAGGGGCGCGAGGCGGCTGAATATGCGGTGCGTAACTTGCTTACCGATTATTACGCCACGCCCGAGACTTGGGGGGTGGCGAAGTCTTTTGACACAGTGCTGGGTGCAGCGAATCGATGGTTGCTCTCCACCGCGAGAAAAAATCGCGAGCAAGCAGGCATGGCCACTACCTTATCTGCCGTTGTGCTGCGCGGTAGCCGATATTACGTGGGCCACGTTGGGGATTCGCGAGTTTATTTGTGGCGTGATGGCATCCTCACCCAGCTCACAGAAGACCACACCTGGCCGCATCCGGAACTAAGCAATGTATTGCGGCGGGCCTTGGGGCTGGATGAGCACTTGGTAGTGGATCACGCGGATGGCGAATTAGCCGTCGGCGATTGCTTCGTTTTGCTTACCGATGGTGTGTGGGGCACGCTGGGCGACGCGGGTATTAAAGCGCTGCTGATGCGGTATGCCAAAGGCAGTTTGCCGGCTGAATCAGCTGCCAATGCCTTGGCCTTGGAAGCGGTGCGCGCTGGCGCAAATGATAATTGCACAGCTTTGGTTGCGTGTGTGCGTCATGTGCCGCAGTCGAATTTTCGAGATCAGTTAAATGGCGCACAAAAGTTGCCTTTGCCACCCAAGCTCAATATCGGTGAGCACATTGATGGTTTGCGCGTGATTGATGTATTGCATGAATCACGGATGACATTGCTTTATAAAGTGGCGCAAGGGGATGAGACCTATGTGCTCAAAACCTTGCGGCCAGAAGCGGGTGATGCGGAATCCATCGCTGCGCTGGTGTACGAGGAGTGGTTGGCGCGAAGAGCTGTTGCGCCATGCTTTCCGCAAGTAGTGAGCCATCCGGCGCGTCAGCATTTGTATTACTTAATGACCTGGCATGAAGGCGAATCGCTTAAAACCAGACTGTCGCGAGGACATCGGTTTGATGCGGATGAAGTCGCAGCCATTGGTTTGCGATTACTCAAGGCAGTGGCGATTTTGCATCGTCTGGGCATTGTGCATCGGGATATTAAGCCTGACAATATTCAAATTGGTGCACAAGGCCAGATTACCTTGCTGGATTTGGGTGTCGCGGCGAGTGACGGGGAACGCTTGAGTGAAATTAATAATCCCGGCACGCCTTCGTATATGGCGCCTGAATTATTTGCTGAAGGCGCTGCCAATGAGGTGAGTGATTTATATGCCTGTGGCGTGACGCTCTATGAATTGCTTACGCGAAAATATCCTTATGGCGAGATTGAGCCATTTCAGCACCCCCGCTTTTCGCAGCCAACGCCCCCAACCCGTTATCGTCCCGATATTCCTGAATGGCTGGAAACGGTTTTGCTCAAAGCCTGCGCACGCGAACCCAAAGACCGCTTCGAGACGGCAGAAGAATTTACCCTGGCGGTGGAGCGTGGTGCATATCGACCTTTGCGTTCTAACCGGAAAATTCCATTAGCGGCTAGAAATCCCTCAATGACTTTGAAGGTGGTGCTGATCATTTCTCTGCTGCTCAATGGGGTACTGGCTTTTTGGTTGTCGCGGACATGAGCCATAAAACGCAAACAAAGCAAACCAGTGGTGCAAACGATGCAAACCAATACAGGGCATTAGGTATGCGATTGCACTGCATTGGTGCAATCGAGTGTTTGCTTGAAAAATACAGCTTACGGACTCTGTTCTTAATCAAAGACTTGTTGAACGGGTTGGGCTTCGGTAAATCGGGCACAGCACTTGCTAATTATTTTGTATGAATTTTGTTGGAGATAAAGAATGAAAAAGCAAAAATTAGTGGTTGTGGGTAATGGTATGGCGGGGATACGCACGATTGAAGAGCTCTTAAAGCTCGCTCCCGATCTGTATGACATTACAGTCTTCGGTGCGGAGCCGCATCCCAATTACAACCGCATTTTGCTCTCCCCTGTGTTGGCAGGTGAGATGACCTTGGCTGACATTGTGTTGAACGATCTCGATTGGTATAAGGACAATGGCGTCACGTTGCACACGGGGAAAACAGTGGTCAAGATAGACCGCTCGGCACGGACGGTCATGGCGGAAAGCACCGATGGCGTAAAAACAGAAGTGCCTTATGACCGACTGCTGCTCGCGACAGGTTCTGTGCCTTTCATGCTGCCCGTGCCGGGGAACGATTTGCCAGGTGTGATCGCCTATCGCGATATTGCCGACACTGAAACCATGATTGCCACGGCCAAAACGCATAAACACGCGGTGGTCATTGGGGGTGGTTTGTTAGGGTTGGAAGCAGCCAACGGTTTGCAGTTGCGTGGCATGGATGTGACGGTGGTGCATATTGGCGAGTGGATCATGGAGCGTCAGCTGGATAAGCCGAGCGCCGATATGTTGCAAGCGTCATTGGAGAGCAAGGGGCTTAAATTCTTGCTAGGCAAAC
Organism: Rhodocyclaceae bacterium UBA6160; assembly: GCA_002422995.1. Lineage (GTDB taxonomy): Bacteria > Pseudomonadota > Gammaproteobacteria > Burkholderiales > Rhodocyclaceae > Rugosibacter. The sequence goes on along the minus strand of DIUK01000119.1, from coordinate 5,296 downwards.
AAACAGAAATGCTCTCGGCAAATGCTGCAGGCCGGGTAAGTGCCATTCGATTCAAAGACGGCCTGGAGATTCCTGCCGATTTAGTGGTGATGGCAGCAGGCATACGCCCCAGCAGCGCGTTGGCAGAAAAAGCTGGTCTGCACTGTCATCGCGGTGTGGTGGTGTCTGACACACTGCAAACCTATGACCCGCGCATTTATGCCGTGGGCGAGTGTGCGGCGCATCGCGGCATTGCTTATGGACTGGTGGCGCCGTTGTTCGAGCAGGCCAAGGTATGCGCGAACCACCTGGCCGAGATGGGCATAGCGCGCTATCAAGGCTCGGTGACGTCGACAAAACTTAAAGTGACCGGCGTGGATGTTTTTTCAGCGGGCAACTTCACCGGCGGCGATGGTACGGAAGACATTGTGCTGCACGATAAAAATGGCGGTATTTACAAGCGGCTGGTGATCCAAAAAGATCGGCTGGTGGGCGCTGTGCTGTATGGCGATACGGGCGATGGCGGCTGGTATTTTCAGCTGTTGAAAGAAGGGCGTGATGTGGGTGCGATTCGCGATCACTTGATGTTTGGTGATGCCTTTACCAATAACCACGTAGGCGATGTAGGCCATGCAGGCAACTCAAAAGCCGCCGCGATGAGCGACGAAGCCGAGGTGTGCGGTTGCAATGGCGTGTGCAAGGGCACTATCGTCAAAGCCATCCGCGAGCAAGGCTTATTTACGTTGGATGATGTGCGCAAACACACCAAGGCGTCTTCCTCCTGCGGCTCCTGCACGGGGCTGGTGGAGCAGATTCTGGCGTCCACTTTGGGCGGGGCCTATCAGGCGGCAGACCGCACCACCAAACCGGTTTGCGGCTGTACGGCGTTGAACCACGGCGAAGTGCGCGAGGCGATTCGTGCGCAAAAGTTGCTGTCGATGGATGATGTGTTTACTGCCCTGGCCTGGCATACACCGGATGGTTGCGCGACTTGCCGTCCGGCACTGAATTACTATCTGATTTCCACCTGGCCGCATGAGGCCAAGGACGATCCGCAATCGCGCTTCATCAACGAGCGCGCGCACGCCAACATCCAGAAGGATGGCACCTACAGCGTGGTGCCGCGCATGTGGGGCGGGCTGACCACGCCGGANNAGATTTGCCCGCCGTGTGGAAAGACCTCGATATGCCTTCGGGCCATGCGTATGGCAAGAGCATCCGCACGGTGAAAACCTGCGTCGGTACCGAGCACTGCCGTTTTGGCACGCAGCAGTCGATGAGCATGGGTGTGGCGCTGGAAAAAATGCTCTTCGGCATGTGGTCGCCGCATAAGGTCAAGCTGGCGGTGTCAGGCTGCCCGCGCAATTGTTCCGAGGCGGGCATCAAGGATGTCGGCGTGATTGGCGTGGATTCTGGCTGGGAGCTTTACGTAGCGGGGAATGGCGGCATCAAGACGGAAGTTGCCGAGTTTTTGTGCAAGGTGACGACGCGTGAAGAAGTGCTGGAATATTCCGCAGCCTTCCTGCAACTGTATCGCGAAGAAGCTTGGTATCTGGAACGCACGGTGCATTATGTGCAGCGTGTGGGGCTGGATTATGTGAAGCAGCATATTCTGGAAGATGCGGATAATCGTAAAGCCTTGCATCAGCGCTTGTTATATGCGCTGCAGGGAACTATAGATCCTTGGAAAGAGCGTTTGCCTGGCACTGCCGCAACCCCGCTGGCGGCAGAATTTATACCCTTGCCCGTGCCTGTGGAAACTGTTTGAGCTGTATAAAAACATCCCGAAAATTTGTAGAAAATTCACCATACGCAGGAGAGCGTTTTGAGTACATGGCATAAAGTTTGTCGTCTGGAAGAAATCCCCCTGCGCGGCAGTCGCGTGATCCCGCACGGGCCGGTAAGTATTGCTGTGTTTCGCACTTCTGATGATGCGGTCTTTGCGCTGGAAGATTCCTGCCCGCACAAAGCAGGTCCGTTGTCGCAAGGTATTGTGCATGGACATCGCATCGCTTGCCCCTTGCATGGATGGAATCTTGAACTATCGAGTGGCATTGCTTGCGCGCCGGATGAAGGCAGCACTAAGACGTATGAAGTGCGGGTTGATCATGGTGTGGTGCTGATCGCGCTTTAACATGGTGATGGGTGCTGTCGAATCCACTGTCGTGCTCGCGGTCGAAGATTCGGTGAGCGAGACGAAATCCATTTGCTGTTATTGCGGCACGGGTTGCGGNNCGAAGATCATCAATGTGCGTGGCGACCCAGCGCATCCGGCCAACTTTGGCCGTCTGTGCAGCAAGGGTTCCAGCCTGCATTTGACCACCCAGCGTGCCGGACGTGCGCTGGTACCCGAGTTGCGTGAATCGCGCGCCGTATTGCGAGCGCCGACTTCCTGGAATACGGCGCTGGATACAGCGGCTGAACGGTTCGCCAGGATTATTAAAGAAGATGGGCCGGACGCCGTGGCATTTTATATTTCTGGCCAATTGCTAACGGAAGACTATTACGTCTTCAACAAGCTCGCACGCGGCTTGATTGGCACCAATAACATTGATTCCAACTCACGCTTGTGCATGTCCTCCGCCGTGGCCGGTTACAAGGCCACGCTAGGCTCGGATGCCGTGCCGTGCAGTTATGAAGACATTGCCCTGAGCGACTTGTTTTTGCTCGCCGGCAGCAACACGGCCTGGGCGCACCCGATTGTGTTTCGGCGCATTGAAGACGCGAAAGCAAAAAATCCGGCACTCAAAATCATCGTGGTCGACCCGCGCCGCACAGACACGGCGGCGATGGCTGACTTGCACCTGGCCATCACCCCGGGCAGTGATGTGATTCTGTACTGCGCGATGCTCCACGTGATGCTATGGGAAGGTCTGGTGGATGAGAATTTCATTGCCGCGCACACCACAGGGTTTGCCGCGCTGCGCGACAAGGTGAGGGAAATTTCCCCCGCTGCGGCAGCCACTACGTGCGGTGTGGCGGCGGAGGATATTGTCACCGCTGCCCGCTGGTTCGGGCAGGCAAAAGCACCGCTGTCGATGTGGTGTCAGGGCTTGAATCAATCCACGCATGGCACGTCCAACAACGCGGCGCTCATTCATTTGCATTTGGCCACCGGCAAAATCGGCCAGCCCGGCATGGGACCGTTTTCGCTGACCGGCCAGCCGAATGCCATGGGCGGGCGTGAAGTGGGCGCCATGGCGAATTTATTGCCAGCCCATCGGAACATTTCCAGCGCGGAGGATCGTGCGGAATTGGCTGCCTTGTGGGGCGTCGGGCGCATTCCCGAGCAGCCTGGCAAAACGGCGGTGGAATTGTTTGACGCCTTGCATGAGGGAAAAATCAAAGCTGTGTGGATTGCTTGCACCAATCCGGCGCATTCGCTGCCTGATCAAACGCATGTGCGCGAAGCCTTGAACCGCGCCGAGTTTGTCGTAGTGCAGGACGCTTTTACGGATATTGAAACCGCAGCGTATGCCGATGTATTTTTGCCTGCTACCAGCTGGGGTGAAAAGGAGGGCACGCTGACCAACTCCGAGCGTCGCATCTCGCGCGTGCGCGCAGCGCTTGCAGCGCCAGGGGAGGCGCGCGCGGACTGGGCGATTGCGGCAGAATTCGGGCGTCGCTTGGGTTTGAAACTCGGTTTGAAACTCGATGTGAAACCCGGGGCGAAACTGGATGTGAAGCCGGGCGAAAAATTCGGTGGAAAAGTGGATGAAAAAGTCGGCGCTGGTGATACGGCGACCCAGCTGTTCAACTTTGCAAATCCTGCCGAAATTTTTGCCGAACACGTGAGTTTGACAGTTGGCCGCGATCTCAATATGAGCGGCATGAGTTATGCCGTGCTGGATGCGCAAGGCCCACAGCAATGGCCGTATCCACAAGGCGCAAAAAGCGGTCAGGCCAGACTTTATGCGGATCACCAGTTTGCCACGCCGGATGGCCGCGCGATCTTTGCGCCGCTGACCTATACCTTAACGGCAGAAGCGACGGATGCGCGCTATCCGCTGCGGCTCACCACTGGCCGCCTGCGCGACCAATGGCATGGCATGAGCCGCACGGGACGCTCAGCCCGTCTGGCGGCGCACGAGCCCACGCCGCGCTTATTGCTCAACTTGTCGGACATTGAGCGCCGCGGTTTTAAGCCGGGCGATTTGGCAAGGATTAAAAGCCGCCGTGGCGAAATTATTTTGCCGCTGGAATCTAGTGAAGAAATCAAGTTAGGTCAGGCATTTATCGCCATGCACTGGGGTGCTCGCTCGCTCTCGCACGCCGGGGTAAATGGGTTGATGATCTCAGCGTTTGATCCTGTTTCCAAACAACCGGAATTAAAAGCGGCAGCAATTCGCATTGAACAAGTTGATTTGCCGTATCGCCTGATTGCTCTGCGTGCGGCGGACGATCAAGCTCAGGCCGACGAGCAAGTTCTGCAATGGCGCACGGCACTGGCCAAACTTTTGCCACAGGCCGCCTACGCCACCGTGACGCTCGCTGGACGAGACCAACCGTTTGTCGTGCTTTCCATGGCGCATGCCACGCCTTTGCCCAAGACGTTGTGCGACCAGTTAATGAGCCTGTTGGACTTGGAAGACAGCACGGCATACAACGACCCGCGGCGCGACATCATCAAGCGTGCCAAGACCGACGCGGCAAGTGATCGCTTGCTCGGCGTATTGCTGGCCGGTGAAACGGCAGCGGCGGGCTGGCTACAGGACTTGATGGCCAGTGGTGCGCCGGTGGGCGAGTTGCGCCGCTGGCTGTTTGCGCCATCGGCAAAACCGCCGCTGGCGATGGCGCCCGTCGGCCGCACGGTGTGCAACTGCTTTGGCGTGAGCGAGACGCAAATCAACGCGCTGTATAGCCAGGGCGCTGATCTTGAAGCCGTGCAAGCCCAGCTCAAATGCGGCACTTCCTGCGGCTCCTGCCTGCCGGAGTTGCGCCGCATGGGGGCGGTGGCGAACGTGGCTGCACAGGTAATCAAATAAGCCATAGTAAATAAGTCGTAGCGAAAAGTCGGCGCTAGCGAGACGGCGGTTGGCGGTCCTGGCCTGAATCGCTGCCTTCGTTGCAGACATTTTTCGTCGGTCTCCATGGGCGGCATCGTTAAGGCCGGACATTCCGCTTAAAATTTGTTCCCCTTGAAAACCAAACTTTGCCCCCCATATGCTGCCTGCTCAGCTGTAGGCATTTGGTTTTTCACTGCATAGCAAAGTAAAAAAATGAACTTTTCATTCGTGATTATTTTTAGGAACAACGATGACCACCACCACACAATCCAATCCTGATGTAAACCCAACTGCGCGTGAAACGCTGGGCT